>NZ_CP120360.1:2437280-2741940 GCF_029510815.1 Janibacter sp. DB-40
CTGCCGTCGATCCCCGAGCGGAACCCGTGCGCGGTGAACTCACCGTTGGCCGTGGGCAGACGGGTCGTCACGACCGGCTCGATGAGGGCCTCGGTGCGACGGCGGTGCTCGACGAGGTCGGCGATGCTGACCAGCGGCCAGCCGCGCTCGTCGGCGAGGCTGCGCAGGGAGGGCAGACGGGCCATCGACCCGTCCTCCTCGACCACCTCGCAGATGACGCCGGCCGGGGCGCGTCCGCCGAGGCGGCACAGGTCGACCGCTGCCTCGGTGTGGCCGCGTCGCACGAGCACGCCACCGTTGCGGGCGCGAAGGGGGAAGACGTGGCCCGGTCGGGCGAGGTCGCTGCGCACCGTGGTCGAGTCGGCGAGCAGCTGCGCGGTGCGGGCCCGGTCGGCGGCACTGATGCCGGTCGTCACGCCCCGGGCGGCGTCGACGGAGACGGAGTAGGCGGTGCCCTTGGAGTCCTCGTTGATCGCGGTCATCGGGGGCAGCGCGAGCCGGTCGAGCTCCTCGCCGGTCATCGCCACGCAGATCACGCCGCTGCCGAGGCGCACGGTCAGCCCCATCAGCTCGGGGGTCGCGGCGTCGGCGGCGAAGATGATGTCGCCCTCGTTCTCCCGGTCGGCGTCGTCGACGACGAGCACCGGCCCGCCCGCGGCGATCGCCGCGATCGCGGTCTCGACGTCGTCGAGCAGGTCCTCACGCCAGTTCATCGGTTCTCTCCCGTGTCGAGTGCGAGCATGCGGTTGACGTACTTGCCGAGGACGTCGACCTCGACGTTGACCCGGTCGCCGATCCCCTTGCGGCCCAGCGTGGTCAGCTCGAGGGTGGTGGGGATCAGGGCGACCTCGACGTAGTCCTCCCCGACCGCCGAGAGGGTCAGGCTGACACCGTCGAGGCAGATCGACCCCTTCTCCACGACGAAGGGGGCGAGCTGCGGGTCGAGGGAGAGGCGCACCTCCTCCCAGCGGTCGCCGGGACGGCGCCCGAGGATGGTCGCGGTCCCGTCGACGTGCCCCTGGACGAGGTGGCCGTCCAGGCGGGCGCCGAGGACCATCGCCCGCTCGAGGTTGACGGCGTCACCGACGGCGAGGTCGCCGAGGCCGGTGCGGCGCAGGCTCTCGGCCATGACGTCGAAGGTGACCTCGCCCCCCTTCGCCTCCGTGTCGGTGACGGTGAGGCAGGCGCCGTTGACGGCGATCGAGGCCCCGTGGGCCGGGTCGCTCGTGGTGAGGTCGCCGCGGACGGTGATCCGGCTGGAGTCGGCGCCCTGCTCGATGGCGACCACCTCCCCGAGCTCCTCGATGATCCCGGTGAACATCAGTGGTCCCTTCTCACGGTGGCGGTGATGGCGACGTCGTCGCCGAGGCGGGTGACGTCGGTGGTGGTGAGGCGCAACGCCTCGGTGATGGTCGTGATGCCCGCGTCCTGCAGGACGGCGCTCCCGCTGCCGAGCAGCACCGGGGCGACGTGCGCGACGACCTCGTCGACGAGGTCGGCCGCGACGAAGGAGCCCGCGAGGTGGGCTCCGCCCTCGAGCAGGACGGACCGGACGCCGCGCTCGTGCAGGGCGGCCAGCACCGCGGGGAGGTCGAGGCCGCCGTCCCCCGCGGGGAGTCCGGGAGCCCCGGTGCGCGCGGAGGGGGAGTCGTGCGCGGGGAGCGGGGCCCGGCGCACGGCGAGCACGTCGACGCCGGCGGCGAGGAGGTGGTCGGTGTCCGCGCCCTCGGCCACGACGACGAGGGTCGGCGCCGCGTCGTCGAGGACCCGGGCGGTCAGGGGGATGCCGGCCGTGGAGTCGAGCACCACCCGGAGCGGCTGGACGGCGTCGGCGACGTCCCGGACGGCCAGGTGCGGGTCGTCCGCGCGCAGCGTCCCGCCACCGACGAGGACCGCGTCGCTGCGGGCTCTCAGCCGGTGGACCTCGGCGCGGGCCTCGGGGCCGGTGATCCACCGGCTCGTGCCGTCGGAGGCGGCAGTGCGCCCGTCGAGGGTGGCGGCGAGCTTCCACGTGACGTGGGGGCGGGCGTGTGCCATCGCGTGCAGCCAGGCCCGGTTGACGTGCTCCGCCGCCTCACGGCCGGCGCCGACCAGCACCTCGACGCCGGCGTCGCGCAGCTCCTGCGCTCCACCGCCCGCGGTGGCCGTCGGGTCGGGCACGGCGATGACGACACGGGCCACCCCTGCGGCGAGCAGCGCCTGAGTGCAGGGGCCGGTGCGGCCGGTGTGCCGGCACGGCTCGAGGGTGACGACGGCGGTGCCGCCGCGGGCCCGCTCCCCCGCCTCACGCAGGGCGTTGACCTCCGCGTGCGGCCCCCCGGCGCGCTCGTGGAGGCCCTCGCCCGCGACCCGGCCGTCCGCGTCGAGGACGACGCACCCGACGACGGGGTTGGGGCTGGTGCGGCCGAGGGCACGGGCGGCCAGGTCGACGGCACGCGACATGGCGGCGTCGACCTCGGCTGCGTGGCCGAGCGGCTGGCTCATGGGGCCCTCTCGTGCTCTGACGCGAGCCACGAGGGCGAGGGAGACACGTCCTGCGACGTGACGGTGTGCACCGGGAGATCGACTCGTCGACCTCGACCGCACCGGTGGAGGTCCACGCAGCACGGCGGCGCCACCGCGTGCTGCCTCCCATCCGGACTTTCACCGTCGGTGCTGGAGTTCCACCAGCTCGGCTCCCCCTCCGTGAGGACGAGGAGTTCGCGGACTGTCACCGCCGGCTCGGACTTTCACCGACCCCGGAGCACGCGTACGACGTTCGTTCGTACGCTTCCGAGGATACCCCGCCCGCCCGCGATCGCGGCACGTGGGTCCGCTCACAGGCGCTCCGTGGGGGCCCAGCCGGCCGCGAGGGCCCGCAACCGGGATCCCGTCAGCATCCGCGCCGGTACCCGCGGACGACGAAGGGGGCCGACGACCGCGTGGTCGTCGGCCCCCTTCGAGGCTCGGGCCAGGTCCTACTTGCTCAGGCCCTGCATGATCTCGCGCATGAGGTCGGCGGTCGCGGACGGCGTCTTGCCGACCTTGACGCCGGCGGCCTCGAGGGCCTCCTTCTTGGCGGCGGCCGTGCCCGACGAGCCGGAGACGATGGCGCCGGCGTGGCCCATCGTCTTGCCCTCGGGAGCGGTGAAGCCCGCGACGTAGCCGACGACGGGCTTGGTCACGTGCTCCTTGATGTAGTCGGCTGCGCGCTCCTCGGCGTCGCCGCCGATCTCGCCGATCATGACGATCGCGTCGGTCTCGGGGTCGTTCTCGAAGGCCTCGAGGCAGTCGATGTGCGTGGTCCCGATGACCGGGTCGCCGCCGATGCCGACGCCCGTGGAGAAGCCGAACTCACGCAGCTCGTACATCATCTGGTACGTGAGCGTGCCCGACTTCGACACCAGGCCGATGCGGCCGGCGCCGGCGATGCTCGCCGGGATGATGCCGGCGTTGGACTGGCCGGGGCTGATCAGGCCGGGGCAGTTCGGTCCGATGATCCGGGTGGCCTTGCCCTTGCTGTAGTTGTAGAACTCCGCGGAGTCCTTGACCGCGATGCCCTCGGTGATGACGACCGCGAGGCCGATCTCGGCATCGATGGCCTCGACGACGGCGGACTTGGCGAAGGCCGGCGGCACGAAGATGACCGACACGTCCGCGCCGGTCTCCTTCATCGCGTCGGCGACGGAGCCGAAGACGGGGACGGACTGGCCGTCGGGGAAGTCGACGCTCTGGCCGGCCTTCTTGGGGTTGACGCCGCCCACGACGTTGGTGCCGGCGGCGAGCATGAGCGTGGTGTGCTTCATGCCCTCGGAGCCGGTCATGCCCTGGACGATGACCTTGGAGTCAGCGGTGAGGAAGATTGCCATGTCTGTTCTCTACGTCCTTTACTTCGCGGCCAGCTCGGCGGCCTTGCGGGCAGCGCCGTCCATGGTGTCGGCGATGGACACCAGCGGGTGGTTGAACTCGGCGAGGATGCGCCGGCCCTCTTCGACGTTGTTGCCGTCGAGACGGACGACGAGGGGCTTGCTGGCGCTGTCGCCGAGGGTCTTCAGGGCACCGACGATGCCGTTGGCCACCGCGTCGCACGCGGTGATGCCACCGAAGACGTTGACGAAGACGGACTTGACCTGCTCGTCGCCCAGGATGACGTCCAGGCCGTTGGCCATGACCTCGGCCGAGGCACCGCCACCGATGTCGAGGAAGTTGGCCGGCTTGGCCGCGCCGCCGGTGTGGTCCTCGCCCGCGTAGGCGACGACGTCGAGGGTGCTCATGACCAGGCCGGCGCCGTTGCCGATGATGCCGACGTTGCCGTCGAGCTTGACGTAGTTCAGCCCCAGCTCCTTGGCCTTGGCCTCGAGCGGGTCGGTCGAGGCGGTGTCCTCGAGCTCGGCGTGGTCGGGCTGGCGGAAGTCGGCGTTGCCGTCGAGGGTGACCTTGCCGTCGAGCGCGATGATCTCGCCCTGCTCGGTCTTCACCAGCGGGTTGACCTCGACGAGGGTGGCGTCCTCGTCCCGGTAGACGACCCACAGCTTCTTGATCGCGTCGGCGATCTTGGCCTGGTCGGCGGCCTCGAAGCCCGCGGCCTCGACGATCTCCTTCGCCTTGGCGTCGTCGATGCCGACGTTCGGGTCGACGGCGATGCGGGCGAGCGCCTCGGGACGCTCCACGGCGAGCTGCTCGATCTCCATGCCGCCCTCGACGGAGCACATGGCGAGGTAGGTGCGGTTGGCCCGGTCGAGCAGGATCGAGAAGTAGTACTCCTCGGCGATCTGCGCGCCCTGGGCGATCATGACCTTGTGGACCGTGTGGCCCTTGATGTCCATGCCCAGGATGGCCTCGGCGTGCGCCTCGGCCTCGTCCACGGTCTTGGCGACCTTGACGCCGCCGGCCTTGCCACGGCCTCCGGTCTTGACCTGGGCCTTGACGACGGTGACGCCGCCACTCTTCTGGCCGATGGTCTCGGCGGCGGCTCGCGCCTCCTGCGGGGTGGTGGCGACGGCGCCGGCAAGAACCGGGACGCCGTGCTTCTCGAACACGTCGCGTGCTTGGTACTCGAAGAGATCCACGAGGGTGATTCCGTCCTCTGCTGTGGTAACGGGGTGCGGGTCGAGACTAGCGCCCGGGGAGAGACCACGGCACGTCCGGTCCATCCCGGGCGGTTGAAGCGTCCATCACGGACCGGTCTCAGCTGTTGCGCGCGGTGGTGAACACAGGGTTACCTTGCGGTCACCATGGCTCTGCAGCAGGCATCGACGAAGAACGCCGAGGAGAGCAGCGAAGCGGCACCGGCGCCGCACTCGCTGCGCACCGGCGTGTGCCAGCAGGTGCGGCAGATGGCCACCGTGCAGGCGGCGGTCTTCGCCGCCGTCGAGCTCGTCTGGGCCTCGACGCACCTCTCGCTCTATCCCTTCGGCGCCCGGCGCCCGCGCCACGGCCCGGTCGGTCAGGGCTACCGCATCGAGCACCTCTCACCCATGCAGCGCGGGATGTACGTCTCCGGCGTCACCGAGCTCGGGACACCGATCCTGCTGCTGCACGGCCTGGCCGACAACCACTCGATCTTCACGCTGCTGCGGCGCGGACTCCTGCGCCGCGGCTTCTCCCAGGTCTTCGCGATGAACTACTCGTTCCGCACCAAGGACGTGCGCACCCTCGCCATCCAGCTGGCCGAGGAGATCGAGGCGATCGTCGAGGAGACCGGGTACGAGCGCATCCACGTCGTGGCACACAGCCTCGGCGGAGTGATCGCCCGCTACTACGTCACCCGCCTCGGTGGCGACGAGCGCGTGCACACCCTCGTCACGTTGGGGTCCCCGCACTCCGGGACCCTCCTGGCG
Source organism: Janibacter sp. DB-40 (assembly GCF_029510815.1). Taxonomy (NCBI): domain Bacteria; kingdom Bacillati; phylum Actinomycetota; class Actinomycetes; order Micrococcales; family Intrasporangiaceae; genus Janibacter; species Janibacter sp. DB-40. Next base: position 2,443,100 of record NZ_CP120360.1, read on the forward strand.
CACATCGCCCCGACCCCGCTGGGCCGCCAGCTGCGGCCGGCCAGCCCGCTGATGAGGGAGCTGAACCAGCCGGCCCCGGGGTGCCGGACCCGCGTGGTCGCCTTCTGGTCCGACACCGACGAGGCGGTCATCCCCGCAGTCAACGCCTCCTTGGAGCAGGAGGGCGTCACGACGACGAACGTCCGGCTGCGCGGCGTGGGCCACGTCTCGCTGCCGATCCTGCCGAGCGTCGTCCACCGCATCGCCCGCAGCCTGACCCAGCTGGACAGCGACGGGGACCCCACCGCGTCGGTGACGCACATCTCACCGCACTCGGCCTGATCCGGCGGCGATCCTCCGGCGGATCCCGGCCGAGAGCGGGACCCCAATTTCGCGTAACGAAATGGTCACGCTAGGGTTTTCGGAGATTTGTCCGCGATTTCCCTGCCGAGGACGACGCCTTTCCATGACTGAGTACACGGGTCGACACCGTCCTCCCACACGCGCCGAGCGGCGTGCGATCGAGCGCCGCTCCCGCCTGCCCAAGAGCTTCTCCCCCGCCTACGCGCTGCCGACCGCTGCCGCCGTGACCCTGGCGCTCACCGCCGTCGGAGCCACCGCTGCCCAGTCCTCCCCGTTCTCGGCCGAGGTCACGCAGCAGGCCGGCGACACCCTCGGCGCGAGCACGATGCTCGAGGACCCACAGCTGACCAAGGCCGTGCGGACCGAGGTCGCCGCCGCCTCCCGTGACTCCTCCGGCCTGTCCGAGCGCCGCCGCGCGGTCTCCGACGACGTCGTCGCCAGCCAGGTCAGGGCCGAAAGGGCCCAGGAGCGCGCCGACCGGGACAAGGAGCGCAAGGAGCTCGCCGAGAAGAAGGCCGAGAAGGAGAAGGCGGAGAAGGAGGCCAGGGAGGCCGCTAACGCCTGGGCACGCCCCCTGGCCAGCGGATCGCTCAGCTCCGGCTACGGCTTCCGGTGGGGACGGATGCACAGCGGTCTCGACTACGGCGCGGCCGTGGGCACCCCGTTGCGCGCGATGGGCAAGGGCACGGTCATCGGTGCCGGTCCGATGAGCGGCTACGGCATCTACATCGACGTCGAGTACGCCGACGGGACCGTCTCCCGCTACGGGCACCTCTCCTCGGTCGCCACCTCGGTCGGCCAGCAGGTCGCGCCGGGCGAGACCGTCGCCTACTCCGGCAACACCGGTCGCTCGACCGGTCCGCACCTCCACCTCGAGATCCGTCCCGGCGGCGGCGAGCCGGTCGACCCGACCGGCTGGCTGACCGAGCGCGGGATCCTCTGACGCCTCAGATCTTCTCCAGCGGGGCGTAGCGCAGCAGCAGGCGCTTGACCCCGTCCTCTCCCCCGAAGTCGACGTGTGCCATCGCCTTGTCGCCGGCACCCTCGACGCGCACGACCGTCCCGAGACCGAAGCTGTCGTGGGTGACCTTGTCGCCGTCGGCCAGCGCGATGATCGGCCGGTTGCCCGGTGAGCGCACACCGGGCCGGGCCGCCAGCCGGGCCACGGCGGGCTCGCGCCCGGGACCGCGCGAGCCACCCAGGCCCCCGAGTGGCGGACCGGTGCGCTCCCACCGCACCAGCTGCTCCGGGATCTCGTCGAGGAAGCGCGAGGGCGGGTTGTACTGGGGCGTGCCGAAGGCGCTGCGCACCGCGGCCCGCGACAGGTGCAGGCGCTCGCGGGCCCGGGTGATGCCGACGTAGGCGAGCCGGCGCTCCTCCTCCAGCTCCTTGGTGTCGCCGAGGCTGCGGCTGTGGGGGAAGGTGCCGTCCTCCATGCCGGTGAGGAAGACGACGGGGAACTCCAGGCCCTTGGCCGTGTGGAGCGTCATCAGGGTGACCACCCCCTGGTCGGTCCCGGCCTCGGCACCGTCCCCGTCGGCGGGCTCGTCAGGGATCTCGTCGGCATCGGCGACGAGGCTCACCTGCTCGAGGAAGTCGTCCAGGCTGACCACCTCGCCGGTCGCCTCCCGGGTCGCGTCGAACTCGCGCGCGACCCCGATGAGCTCGGCGAGGTTCTCCAGCCGCGTCTCGTCCTGCGGGTCCCGGCTGGCCTGCAGCTCGGCGACGTAACCGGTGCGCTCGAGGACCGACTCGAGGAGGTCACCGATCCCCCCTTCGCTCTCGTGCTGCTCCCGCAGGCCCTCGAGGAGCGAGGTGAAGCCCGCGATCGACTTCACCGACCGGGTGGCGATGCCCGGCGCGTCCTCGGCGCGGCCGAGGGCGGCGACGAAGGGGATGCGCTCGCGCTCGGCGAGCTGTCCGACCGCGAGCAGCGCGCGGTCGCCGATGCCTCGCTTGGGGACGTTGACGATCCGGCGCAGGTTGACCGTGTCGGCGGGGTTGGCGAGGACGTGGAGGTAGGCCAGCGCGTCCTTGACCTCGCGCCGCTCGTAGAAGCGGGTGCCGCCGACGACCTTGTAGGGCAGGCCGACGCGGACGAAGACCTCCTCGATGGCCCGCGACTGCGCGTTGGTCCGGTAGAAGACGGCGACGTCCCCCGGACGGACGCCGTGCTCGTCGTGCAGCTCGTCGATGGTCTTGGCGACGAAGGAGGCCTCGTCGTGCTCGTTGTCGCCGACGTAGCCCACGATCTGCTCGCCCGGGCCCGCCTGCGTCCACAGGTCCTTCTTGCGGCGGGACTCGTTGCGCTCGATGACGGCGTTGGCGGCGGTGAGGATCGTCTGGGTCGAGCGGTAGTTCTGCTCGAGCATGATCGTGCGGGCGTCCGGGTAGTCCTGCTCGAACTCGATGATGTTGCGGATCGAGGCGCCGCGGAAGGCGTAGATCGACTGGTCCGCGTCACCGACGACGACGAGGTCGCTCGGCTCGACCGCCTTGGGATCGCGTCCCGCCGGGTCGTCGTGGCCCCCCACGAGCTCGCGCACCAGCTGGTACTGCGCGTGGTTGGTGTCCTGGTACTCGTCGACGAGCACGTAGCGGAAGCGCCGGCGGTAGTGCTCCGCGACGTCGGGGAAGGCCTGCAGGATGTTGACCGTCGTCATGATGATGTCGTCGAAGTCCAGGGCGTTGGCCTGGCGCAGCCGGCGCTGGTACTCGCTGTAGACCTGCGCGAGGGTGCGGTCCTGCGGGGTCCCGCCGGTCTGGGCGTCCTCGTCGATCGAGACGCTGCGGGCGAACTCCTCCTCGTCGACCAGCTCGTTCTTCAGGTTGCTGATGCGGTGGCCGAAGGACCGCGGCGGGAATCGCTTGGGGTCCAGGTCGAGGTCGCGCATGACGAGCGCGACGAGTCGCTGGCTGTCGGCGGCGTCGTAGATGGAGAAGTTGCTCCTCATCCCCACCTTGGTCGCCTCGCGGCGCAGGATGCGCACGCAGGCGGAGTGGAAGGTCATCACCCACATCGCCCGCGCCCGCGGGCCCACGAGCTCCTCGACCCGCTCACGCATCTCGGCGGCGGCCTTGTTGGTGAAGGTGATCGCCAGCACCTGACCGGGCTGGGCACCACGGGTCGCCAGCAGGTGCGCGATGCGGTGGGTGAGCACCCGGGTCTTGCCGGAGCCGGCACCGGCGATGATCAGCAGCGGTCCGCCGTCGTGGACGACGGCCTCGCGCTGGGCGTCGTTGAGGCCGGCCAGGAGCTCCTCGTGGTCCACCTCGTGGGGCGCGCGGTGGTGGGCATGGGCGGCGCGGGTGGGACCCTCGTCGGACATCGCCCAGGTGGGCACTCCGGAGTCGGTCACCTCCCGGGTCCAGTCGCCGGGCAGGGCATCGGGGAGGTCGTCGAAAAGGCTGCTCATGTCGCCCTCCAGCCTACGTCGCGGGGGTGACACCCCCTTCGCTCCCTCCCGGGCCCCGGCTCCCTCGCCGACCCCCGCTCGCTGTCCGCGGACCCCCGGTGCGCGCGCAGCGGGCACCGGGCGCGGTGAGCCCCCCGTCGTCGGCCTCAGGCGTGCGCGGTCCCGAGCGAGAGCGCACCGAGGGGTCGCGGCGCGTCCGGCATGTAGAAGTGGTCGAGCTCGGCACTGGTGAACCCGGCCGCCTCGAGCATCACCGCCGGCTGCCGCGTGAGGTGGCACCCGCCGGCCACTCGCTTCTGGATCGGCTCCAGCCGGCGCTGCCACCGGCGCACGCCCGCGTCGGGGGCGAGGCCGTGCTCGACGACGTGCAGCGTGCCCCCGGGCCGGAGCACGCGCCGCACCTCCTCCAGGGCCGCGACCGGGTCCGGGATCGTGCACAGGGACCACGTCACCAATGCCGAGTCGACGGTGTCGTCGGCGAGCGGCAGGTGCTGCCCGTCCTGCCCGGTCCGCTCCACCGGGAGTCCGCTGGCCGTCACCCGGTCGGCGGCCAGGCGCCAGGCCAGGTCGCTCGGCTCGACCGCGTGCACCCGGGTGACGGCCGGTGGGTAGAACGGCACGTTCAGTCCCGACCCGAAGCCGATCTCGAGCACCTCGCCGTGCAGATCGGCGCACACCCGGCGCCGGTGCGGCTCCGTCGCCGCGATGCCGCACGACCGGTCGACCAGCCGCGGCAGGACGTGATCACGATAGAGGCCCACGGGCCACACTCCCTTCGCTCAAAACCCCCAGTGTGGCACCGCGCCGGCGCGACATACGATCGACGGATGGCCCAGATCGTTCGCCCCGACGCCCGCTACCAGCGCTCCTACCTCGCCGCCCACGACGAGTTCGACGGCGCGCACCGCGACGGTGACGGCGACTGGGAGCAGGCCGCCGACCCGGCCACGGGGTTCGCGGGGTTCGCCTTCACGCGGGAGGGGCTGGAGGACCCGGACGAGTTCCGGCGCTTCGTGCGCGACCGGCGCGCCGCCGAGCTGCCGGAGACACCGCGGCCGAGCGGCCACGTCCCGTGCACCTTCCTGTGGATCGTCGGCGACGACGACGAGTACCTCGGCTCGATCGCGCTGCGGCACGAGCTGACCGACGTCCTGCTCGAGCAGGGTGGCCACGTCGGCTACTCGATCCGCCCCTCGGCCCGTCGACAGGGCCACGCCACCACGGCCCTGCGCCAGACGCTCGAGCTGGCCGGCGAGATGGGGATGGACCGCGTGCTCATCACCTGCGAGGAGGACAACGCCGCCTCCCGCACGACGATCGAGCGCGCCGGGGGCGAGTACGAGGACTCGCGCGCCGGCAGACGCCGCTACTGGGTGCCGACGATCGCGACCGACCGTCCCGCAGGCGCCGTCATCGGGTGAGTCGGGCATACGCTCGGTCCATGGCCAAGGAGCACGGCGAGGACGTCCACCTGACCGTGGGCGAGCGCGAGGTGCGCATCTCCAGCCCGGACCGCGTGTACTTCCCGGCCCGCGGCGAGACCAAGCTCGACCTGGCGCACTACTACATCGCCGTCGGCGAGGGGATCCTGCGGGCGCTGCGCGACCGGCCGACGATGCTGCACCGCTACCCCAAGGGCGTCGCCGGCACCAAGGTGCACCAGAAGCGACTGCCGAAGGGCGCCCCGGACTGGGTCTCGACGGTGCGCCTGCACTTCCCCCGCTACGACCTGCACGCCGACGAGCTGTGCCCCACCGAGCTGGCCGAGATCATCTGGGCCGTGCAGATGAGCACGGTCGAGCTGCACCCCTGGAACGTCCGGCGCGACGACGTCGACCGACCCGACGAGTGGCGGATCGACCTCGACCCCATGCCGGACGCCCCCTTCGCCCGGGTGCGGCGGGTGGCCGGGGTGTGCCGCGAGGTGCTCGACGAGCTCGGGATGGTGGGCTACCCCAAGACCTCTGGTGGTGGCGGGCTGCACGTGTACGTGCGGGTCGAGCCGCGGTGGGAGTTCGCGGAGGTGCGAAGGGCGGCGCTCGCCTTCGCCCACGAGGTGCAGCGGCGGGCGCCGGAGGACGTGACCACGGAGTGGTGGCGCAAGGACCGCGACCCCTCGGCGGTCTTCGTCGACTACAACCAGAACGCCCGCGACCACACGATCGCGGCGGCGTACTCGGTGCGCGGCAACCCGGAGGGGACGGTCTCGACGCCGATCACGTGGGACGAGGTCGAGGACGTCGAGCCGGCGGACTGCACGATCGCGACGGTGCCGGAGCGCGTCGCGCGCCTGGGTGACCTGCACGCGTCGATCGACGACGCGGCCCACGACCTGACCCCGCTGCTCGAGTGGGCCGACCGGGACGAGATCGTCGAGGACGGGGGCTCCTAGGATCGGCCCATGGTCACTTCGTCGCACCCCGCGGTGGACCGGGTCGTCGCCGCGCTCGCCGAGCACGACCTGCGCCCCGGGATCGTCTGGCTCGACGACGCCGTCACCACCGCGCCGCTCGCAGCCGCCGCCCTCGGCGTGGAGGTCGGGCAGATCGCGAACTCCCTCGTCTTCACCCTCGACGCCGAGCCGCTCCTCGTCCTCACGTCCGGGGCGCACCGCGTCGACACCGAGTGGCTCGGCGAACGCCTGGGCGGCACCATCGCGCGAGCGTCCAAGGAGACCGTCCGGGCGGCGACGGGCCAGGTCATCGGTGGCGTCGCTCCCCTCGGTCACCCCGCCCCCGTGCGGACCGTCGTCGACACCGAGCTCGACCGCTTCGACGAGGTGTGGGCGGCAGCGGGGCACGCCCGGACGGTCTACCCCACGAGCTTCGACCAGCTGGTCAGGGTCACCGGAGGGCAGCCGAGCCCGGTCGCCCCCTGAGGTCAGCGACGCAGCGCCGCGTCGACCCAGTGCGCCAGGCCGGCGTCGTCGGTCACCGCGTCCGGTGAGACGTCGATCCAGCTGTCGCTCATCTCCCGCCTGCCCATCCGCGCCGGCTGGGCGTACCAGTGCCCCGCCCCGGTCAGCAGCGCCTCGGTCTCGGCGGGGTCGCACCGCACGAGCAGCCCACCGCCGTCACGGGCACCGAGGACGATGGCCCCGCCGACGAGGAAGATCAGCGAACCGAACATCCGCTGCTCCTCCCAACCGATGCCACGGTCGTGGAGCGCGGTGCGCACCCGCTCCGCCAGCTCCTCGTCGATGGCCATGGGCCCAGCGTGCCACTGCCCCACGGCGCCGGGATGCGCAGCGCCCCCGTGGTGGTGTCTGGACGCCCGACTCCATGGCCCCTGCCGACGCGGGCGGCCGTCGGCCGCTCACGGTGCTGACCCGGCACCTCCGCGCGTCACCGCCTCGGCGCGGGCCTTGAGGGCGACGTTCATCGCCCGGAACCCCGCGCGGGTGCCCCCGTCGAGGCTCTTCCTCAGGAGCGGCACCAGGATGCCGGTGAAGCTCTCCGACTGGATCAGTCGAGTGCCGTCGCCCTGGGGGACGAGCACGAAGCGGTGGCGCCCGTCGAACAGGCCGGGCAGGCCGAGCCTCCCGAGCCACTCGAAGGCGCGGTCCTCGTCGACCTCGGTGACCGTGGGCCTGAAGGTCATCGCCTTGCCGCCGGGCGGCTCGAGCCGGTTGACGAGCCGCTCACCCGTGGCGACGGTGCCCGTGGCGGAGGTGATGAAGGGATTCCAGTCGGAGTAGCCGCCGAGATCGGTGAGGATGCCCCACACCCTCGCTGGTGGGGCATCGATCTCGATCTCCGTGTGCAGGTGGTGCGCCATGTCGGTCCTCCGGTCGATCTGCTCGTGTGCTGATCATGCTCCTGCGAGGGTGCGTCGTGCCGGTTTTGTGCCACGGCTTCCCCGAGGAGCATCCGACTGCCCTGCAACCGCTGGCTATCGTGGGCGGGTGCCTGAACCAGTCCGCCTCCCCCACCCGGTGACGGGTGCCCCCTTCGCCTCGCCGGTGGAGCCGGGGACCGGGTGGCCGGACGACCCCGCCACCGAGGGGACCCCCGTGGCCCGCACCGCCGCGCAGGTGCGCCGGTTGGCGAAGGGAGCGCTCGGCGACACCGAGCTCGGCGCCCGCATCTCGGTGTGCCGCGCGTGCCCGCGCCTGGTGACCTGGCGGGAGGAGGTCGCCCTGACCAAGCGAGCCGCCTTCACCGACGAGCCGTACTGGGGTCGTCCGGTGCCCGCAGCCGGGCCCGTCGACGCCCCCGTGGTCATCGTCGGCCTGGCCCCCGCCGCGCACGGCGCCAACCGCACCGGCCGCAACTTCACCGGCGACCGATCCGGGGACTGGCTGTACGCGGCTCTGCACCGCGCCGGCTACGCGAGCCAGCCCCGGTCCTGGGCCGCGGGCGACGGGCTGACGCTGGACGGCGTGCGCATCATCGCCCCTGTGCGCTGCGCCCCGCCGCAGAACAAGCCGACCACGCAGGAGAAGCGCACCTGCGCGCCGTGGCTCGACGCCGACCTCGCGCTCAGCGCACCGCACGTGCGCTCGATCCTGTGCCTCGGCTCGATCGGGTGGGACACGACGATCGCCGGGGTGCGCCACGCCGGGTGGGAGGTCCCGCGGCCGAAGCCGAGGTTCGGGCACGGCGCCCGCGCCACCCTGCGCACCCCCGAGGGTCGCGAGGTCGCGCTCGTCGGCAGCTACCACGTCAGCCAGCAGAACACCTTCACCGGCAAGCTCACGCAGGCGATGCTCGACGAGGTCATCGCCTCCCTGTGACCCGCGTCTCCTATCGTGAGGGCATGACCACCACCACTGCGCTCGTCGTCACCCGCCACGGAGGACCGGAGGTCCTCGAGGTCCAGGAGCGTGAGGTGCCGGCACCGGGCCCCGGTGAGGCGCTCGTCGAGGTCGCCGCGGGCGGGGTGAACTTCATCGACGCGTACCAGCGTGAGGGCATCTACCCGACCGATCCGCCGTACGTGCAGGGCTTCGAGGCCGCCGGGACCGTGCGGGCCGTCGGCGAGGGGGCCGCCGTCGCCGTCGGGGACCGGGTCGCGTGGTCGATGACCATCGGCCTGCACGCCGGCACGGTGCTCGCCGACTCGGAGAAGCTGCTGCCCGTCCCCGACGGCGTCGAGCTGGAGACGGCCGCCGCCGCGACGCTGCAGGGCATGACGGCGCACGCGCTCGTGACCGACGTACACCGCGTCGAGGAGGGCACGGTCGCCCTCGTGCACGCCGCCGCCGGCGGGGTCGGTCAGCTGCTGACCCAGATGATCGTCAACCGGGGCGGCCACGTCATCGCCACCGCCGGGTCGGCGGCCAAGCTGGAGATCGCCCGCTCGCGCGGCGCGCTCGAGACGATCGACTACTCCGAGGTCGAGGACCTGTCGGGAGCGGTCCGGGAGGCGGCCGACCGCCTCGGTGCGGCGAAGGGGGTCCACGTCGCCTACGACGGGGTCGGCAAGGCGACCTTCGACGAGTCGCTGGCGTCGCTGCGTCCCCGCGGGACCATGGTCCTCTTCGGTGGCGCGTCCGGGCAGGTGCCCCCCTTCGACCTGCAACGACTCAACGCCGGCGGGTCGCTCTACGTCACCCGTCCGAGCCTGGCGCACTTCATCGCCGACCGGGAGGAGCTGATGGTGCGCGGGCGTGAGCTCTTCGAGGAGGTCGACTCCGGCAGGCTCGACATCGCCATCGGTGGGCGCTACCCCTTCGCCGAGGCGGCCGAGGCCTACCGCGCGCTGGAGGGCCGGGCGACCACCGGGAAGCTGCTGCTCATCCCCTAGGCCCCGTGCGTGTCGCGCGGCAGTTCGGTGGGCGAGCGACGAGCACATGCGGGTTCGGCACCTCGCGGGCGGCGAACTGCCGCGTGACACACCCTGTGGAGAACGCCGAAGTGAATGGGCCGCGAGTTGCAAGGCTGCAGCCATGAGCGTCATCTCCCTCCATCTGGCCCAGTCCGGGGGCACGGCCACGCGCACCGAGCTGCTCGACGTCGTCACCGCCGGGACGCTGAAGGCCGCGCTGGGGAGGGGCGAGGTCGTCAGGCACCGGCGCGGTGTGTACGGCATGCCACTGGCGGAGCCGGCCGAACGGGTGGCCTCGATCGGGGCGGTGCTCAGCCACCGCAGCGCTGCGCTGCACCACGGACTCAAGGTGCTGCACGCGCCCGACCCTCCGGAGGCGGTCATCTCCCGTCGTCGGAGCCTGCCGGTACCCGAGGACGTAGACCTTCGCTTCCGGTCCCTGGACCCCGACCTCCTCGACGGTCCGGCGACGACCGTCCTGCAGACGGTCATCGACTGCGCCCGAGACCTGTCGCTGCCGGAGAGCCTCAGCGTCGCCGACTCCGCCCTGCGCTCGCAGGCGCTCACCCGCGCGGACCTGGACCGTGCGGCCACCGTGCTCCCCCGTACCGGACGAGCCCGTGCGACCCGGGTGCTGCAGCTGGCCTCCGGCGACGCGGCCAACCCCTTCGAGTCGGGGCTCCGCGCTCTGGCGATCGACGCGACCGACGAGCTCTGGACTCCTCAGGCGCCGATCACGCTGCGCGACGGTCGCGTGCTGCACGCCGACGTGGGCGCGGACGGGCCCCGCGTCGCGCTGGAGGCCGACAGTCACGAGTTCCACGCGTCACGCGGGGACATCGTGCGCGACTGCCACCGCTACAACGAGATGACCGTCGCCGGGTGGGTGGTGCTGCGCTTCGCCTGGGAGCACGTGATGTTCCATCCCGAGTGGGTGCGGGAGGTCATCGCGTGGGTGGTGCGCCAACGGGTGGGCGTGTCGCGCGGCAGTTCGTTGTCCGCGTGACGTGGTCGGGCCACATGGTGGTTGTGTTCGCGGTGAACTGCCGCGTGACACGCGGTGGTCAGACGCCCGACGGGCCGGCCCCGAGTGGGACCGGCCCGTCGGGCGTGACTGCCTCAGCTCACCACAGGAAGGCGATGAGCGCGTTGACCACCGCGAGCGCGGCTGCGACGAGCGCGAGGGTGCGGCCGTTCTCACCGCGCTTGCTCCGGCCGTTGCCGATCTCGGCGCAGGCGAGGACGGCGAGCATGATGACGAGCTTGGTACCGATCTTGGCGTGGTTGACCGGGTCGTCACCCGCCTCCGCGATCCCGGTGAGCCCGAGCCCGAGGAGCAGCTGGATGCGGGCGCCCCAGGTCTGGATGACGTGCACGCGGCCGGCGACGAAGGGGGCGACCACGATGGCCAGCATCGCGAGCATGTGGAGGATGTAGAGGACGAGACGCAGGGCTTCCATGCCCACACCCTAAGTGGGCCGAGGAGGTTCCCCGAATCCCGCTCAGCGCCCCGCATCCACCCGCACGTGCGGCAGTGCCATCCCGATCATCCACGTCTGCGGCAGGGCCTCGAGCCCGTCGATCGGCACCCACGCCGCGTCCTCCGTCGAGCCGTCGACCTCCACGACCCGGGGCCGCGTCGGCTGCCGGCAGTGGGCCCGGTAGATCAGCCGCACGGCGTGGAAGTCCTCGTCCGCGCCGGCTGCGTACCAGTGCTGGGACTGGACCTGCACGAGCTCGTCGACGACCACGCGCTGCCCGGTCTCCTCGTGGCACTCGCGCACGACTGCGTCCAGCGGCTCCTCCCCCGGCTCGACACCTCCGCCGGGCAGGGTCCACAGCCCGGCTGCGCCACGGATCCAGTCGGCGAGGCGGGACATGAGCAACCGGTCCTCGTCGACGACGACCGCGTAGGCCGCGACACGCTGGTGGACGCGTGTCGCGTGCTGCCCCTGACCGATCGGCACCGGGGCGCTCGGCTCGTCGAGCGCCACGCCGTCGTAGTGCACCTCGATCCGTCCGTCGGCGCCGAGTGCCGCGTGCACGGGGTCCCCGGCCCAGCCGTTCTCGGCGAGCAGGTCCACCGGGTCCTGGCCGTGGCGCAGCGGCCAGCGCCCGTCCCCGGCCACGACGACGACGCTCATGCTCCCGCCCGTCGGTACTCATCCAGGACGAGGTCCACGACGTGCTCCCACGTCTGGCTCGGCGGCGTGCTGACGTTGTGCCCCGCGATGCGGGTGCGCAGGGTCGCGTCCGCGCCGAGGCGCACGAGCGCGTCGGTGAGCCCGGCGTCGTCGGCGGCGAGCAGACCGCTGACCCCGTCGGTGACGACCTCACCCACCCCGGAGTCGGCGCGCGCGACGACGGGCAGCCCGGTGGTCCGTGCCTCCAGGGCCGCGATGCCGAAGGCCTCGAGACGCGTCGGCGAGAGGTAGACGTCCGCATCGCGGTAGTGGCGCGCGAGCTCGCTGCGTGGGACCGTCCCCCGCCACCGGACGACATCGTCGAGTCCGAGCGCGGCGCTGCGCGACTCCAGCAGCGTGCCCATCGGGCCCTCACCGAAGACGTCGAGCACCACGCCGCCCGGCCCGAGCCGGGCGTGCGCGTCGGCCACCACGCGCAGCAACGCCCCCACCCGCTTGCGGGGGCCAGCCGGGTCGCGGTGACGACCCGGAGCGGCCGCGTCGTCGGCCACACCGGTCCGACCGGCCAGGCCCGGGGGTCGATGCCGTTGGGCACGACGCCCACGGGCACGCCCGGGATCGCCTGGTGCACCCCTTGGCCGCGAGCTCCGAGACCGCGGACAGCACGGCGCCCTGCCCCGTCCACGTCCGCAGTGCCGGGCGCAGCACGGCTGCTCCCTTGTCGAGCACGCAGTGGAAGGTCAGTGCCGTGGGCATCCCCAGCCCCGTGGCCACCCGGGCCATGTCCCACCCGAAGGGGAGACCACCCCCAGGTGCACGTGCGCCACGTCGAATCCGTCGTCCTGCAGCCGGCCCCGCACCACCGGTGGCGCCATCGGGTTGACCGGCAGGTCACCCGGCAGGTGGAGCGCCATCCGGTGCACCGGCACTCCGTCGACCTCCTCGACGACCCCGCCGCGCTCCCCCTTCGCCCCACGGGTCGCGGTGAAGACCTCGACCTCGTGCCCGGCGGCCCGCAGCCGCACGGCAAGGTCGCTCACCTGCGACTCGATCCCGCCGGTGCGCGGGGGTAGCAATCCGAGAGCAGGGCGACCTTCACGCTCCCCAGAGTGCCACGCGGGGCGTGTGGGACAGTTCTTCTCGATGGACCCATCAGTCTCGCGCCGCACCCTCGTGGTCCTCCACGCGCACCCCGACGACGAGGCCCTGCTGACCGCCGGCACGATGGCCCGGGCCGCGGCCGAGGGTCACCGGGTCGTCCTCGTGGTCGCCACGGACGGAGCGCTCGGCCTGACCGACGAGGCCACCTACGGGGCGAAGGGGAAGCCCTCGCCTCGACCCGTGGCCGCGAGCTGGTGGCGAGCGCCGCCGCGCTCGGGGTCGCCCGCACCGTGGCACTCGGTCACGCCGACAGCGGCAGCGGCGTGGAGGTCCCTCCCGACCCCCCGGGTGGCCGCCGGTTCGTCCGGGTGCCCCTGGACGAGGCTGCGGAAGCAGTCGCCACGGTCCTGCTGGAGGAGGGGGCCGATGTCCTGACGACCTACGACCCCAACGGCGGGTACGGCCACCGTGACCACGTGCGCGTGCACGAGGTCGGGTCCCGGGCCGCCGAGCTGGCCCGCGAGCGCGGCCTGCCGGTGACGGTGCTGTGGGCGACCGTCCCGCGCGACCTGCTCTGTCGTGCCATCGACCTCGTCGCCAGGATCTACCGCTTCCCGCCCGAGTTCGATCGCGCGGGCTTCGACCGGGCCTTCTGCGCCACGGCCGAGATCACCCACCGCATCCCCGTGCGCCGCTTCGCGGGGGCCAAGCGAGCCGCGATGCGCGCCCACGCCAGCCAGGCCGCCGACACCGGCGGCGGCGACCGCACCCTCGGGATGCTCGGGCGCATCCCCCGCCCCCTCTACGACCTCGTCTTCCGCCGGGAGTGGTTCGTCGACCCGGCGGCACCGGCGGGCACGACGCGCACCGATGTCTTCGAGGGGCTGGCATGAGCACGACCACCGACCGTCGGCGCACGGTCCGCCGCGTCGTCCAGGTCGTCCTCGGCCTCGGCCTCGCGGTGGTCCTGCTGTGGTGGGGCCTGCCCTTCTTCGCGCAGACCACCTGGGGCGAGGTCGGCGACGTGCTCGCGGGGGTCTCACCGTGGAAGGCGGTGCTCTACACCGGCTTCATCGTCGCCGGCCTGTACTGCTACACATTCGTGATGACCGGGGCCATGCCCGGGCTGAGCCACCCGCGGGCCCTGATCCTCAACGTCTGCGGCTCCTCCGTCTCGAACCTGCTTCCCGGCGGTGGCGCCGTGGGGCTGGCCGCCACCTACTACATCGCCAAGTCGTGGGGGTTCACCGTCACGAGCGTGACGACGATGGCGGTCGTCACCGGGGTGTGGAACGTCCTCGCCCGCGCCGCGCTGCCGGTGATCGCGATCATCGGCCTGTCCTGGGGCGCGGTGGACCTGCCGCCCTCGATGCGGGAGGCGGCCTGGGCCGCGATCGTCACCGGCGCCGTCGTGCTGGCGCTCTTCGTCATCGCGGTCGTCACCGATGCGGGTGCCCGGAGCGTCGGGCGGGGACTGGACCGACTGGTGCGCCTCGTCCGGCGCGGGCACACCGACGCGGCCGAGCGCGGCCTGACCGGGCTGCGGGCGCAGGTCGCGGAGACGGTGCGCACCGGGTGGTTGTCGATGACCCTGGGCATGGTCGGTTTCTTCGGTCTGTACTACGTGCTCTTCCTGCTGTGCATGTCCGCCACGGGGGTCGAGCTGCCCTTCGGACAGCTCTTCGCGGCGTACGCCATCGGGCGGCTGCTCACCGCGGTCGGGGTCACGCCGGGCGGGCTCGGGGTCACCGAGGCCGGCACCGTGGCGGCCCTCGTCGCCTGGGGCGCCGACCCGGCCGCGTCCATGGCCGGGGTGGTGATCTTCTCGATCTTCACCCACCTGCTCGAGGTCCCGCTCGGGGCGATCGGGTGGGTCGCGTGGAGCGTCATGCCCCGGGCCAGCCGGGAGGAGATCGCCCAGGCCGCCGCCGGGAGCTGACCCTCAGCCCAGCAGGCGGGCCACCTGACGGGCGTGCGCCTGGTCGGCCACCGCGTCGTCGAGCTCCTCGGGCTCGAAGGGCCGACCGGTCGCCACCTCCGCGGCCCACCCGATGAGGGCGTCCGCGAGGCGCGGGTTGGCCGGCAGGATCGGTCCGTGGAGGTAGGAGCCGACGACGTGCCCGGTGACGGCACCCTCGGTGCCGTCGGAGCCGTTGTTGCCCTGCCCGTGGCGGACCCGGCCGAAGGGGTCCTGGCCCGCCCCGAGCACGGTCGAGCCCGAGTGGTTCTCGTAGCCGACGACGTCACCGAACTCCGTGGACAGCACGACCGGCCCGATCATCCGCACCTCGTTGCCCTGCGTGGTCGCGTCCAGGATCCCCAGACCGGGCACGCGCCTGCCGTCGACGGTGACGAAGGACTGGCCGAAGAGCTGGTACATCCCGCAGATCATGAGCATGGGCACGCCCTCGGTGACCAGGTCCCGGAGCCGGTCGGCGTGGCGCTCGAGGTCCGCCTCGACGGTGACCTGCCCGGAGTCCTGACCGCCGCCACCGACCATGAGGTGGACGGTCTCCGGCAGCGACTGCCCGGGGTGGTGCTGGTGCACGACCGGGACGTACCCGTGCCGCCGGATGCGCGCGGCGAGGCAGCGGGTGTTGCCCAGGTCCCCGTAGATGCTCATCTCGCGGGGGTACATGTGCACGAGGTGGATCTCGCCCTTGCCCTCGTGCCCGGGGTCGGCGGGACGGTCGGAGCCCGCGGGCTCGCCGAGGATCGTGACGTCGCGGGGGCTGTCGGGTCCGGTGCCGCTCATGCCGCTCCTCCATCGGTCTCGGGCGCGTCGACGCCCATCTCGGGCAGGTCGTAGCGCTCACCGAGCATCCGGCGCAGCGCGAGCATCGCCGTGTAGGAGGTGAAGATGCGCTTCGGCTCCCCCTCGTGGTCGGCGAGGAAGGTGGTCAGGGCCTTCGCCAGGTCCGTCTCGGTGGCGGCGACGGCCACGTCGTCGTACTGCAGGCGCAGCGCCATGTCCCAGCCGCGCACACCGGAGGTGAGGGCCACTCCCTTCGCCCGCAGGGACTCGAAGCTGACGTCGTAGAGCCACGAGACGTCCCGGCCGTCCGCGTAGTCGTCGTTGATGGCGACCATCGTCGCGGCCGGTGTGCTCGCGTAGGTGCTCAGCGCGACGGTGAAGCCGGCGGGGTTCTTGACCAGGACGAGCTCGAGCGGGCTGCCGTCGACGTCGATGACCTCACCGCGGCCGAAGGGGGGCGCCACCGTCCGCAGCGCCCGCTCGGTGGCCTCGTGGCGGAACGCGGCGCCGAGCAGGTGCTTGGCCGTCGACGTCGCCGCGGTGGCGTTGATCATCGCGGCCAGACCACGCTGGCGCAGGGTCACGGGGCCGAGGGAACCCCCTTCGCCGTGGGCACCGAAGGTGATGCGCAGCGACTCCTCGTCGACCGGCGTCAGCAGGCCGTCGCGCTCACCGGCGACCGGCGGCGTGAAGTCCTCCTGCGCCCGGGCATCGTGCTCGGACAGCTCGCCGGCGCGGTCGGCGACCGACGCGTCCAGGCCGAACCAGGTGAGGTCGACGCCCGGCGCGAGCGTGGTCGCGATGCGGTTGACGAAGGGGTCGTCCCGGTTGAGCACAACCCCGTGCGTCGTCATCGCGGCCAGCCGGGTGAGCAACCCCGCCGTGTGGTCGATCTCGGCGAAGCGGTCGAGCTGGTCGCGGGCGACGTTGAGCAGGAGGGCATGGGTGGGGGCGACGGCCCGGCCGAAGTGGAGTGCGTGCGCCTCGTCCAGCTCGAGGACGGCGATGTCCGCCTCGAGCCCACCGCGCACGGGCATCTCCGCGAGCATCGCGGAGATGACTCCGCGGGTGAAGTTGCTGCCCGTGGGGTTGGTGAAGACCCGCATGCCGTGGGCGCGCAGGATCGCGACCAGCATCTTCGTGGTCGTCGTCTTGCCGTTGGTCCCGGAGACCACGACGATGCCGCCCGGCACGTCGGCGAGGGTGTGGGCGAGGAAGGCGGGGTCGACCTTCTCCGCGACGAGGCCGGGCAGGGCAGATCCTCCCGAGCCCCCGCCCCTCAGACGGGCTGCGTGGCGGGCGGCCTTGCCGGCGAGGGTTGCGATCGTCGTTCTCAGCACCGGATCACCCTAACGGGGCACCGGGCCCCGGGCGGTCCGCGTAGTCGGCGCTGCGGGGTTGGTCACAGCGCTCGGCGATGCCGTCCATCACCTCGTCGGTGATCGCCCGGAAGAGCTTGCTCTTGACGTGCTGCTCCCGCAGGGAGTCGACGTCGACCGGCGGCCCGAAGCGGACGGTCACCCGGTGCGGGCGGAACCCCGTGGCCCCGACCGGCTGGACCTTGTCGGTCCCGGTGAGCGCACACGGGACGACCACCGCCCCGGTGGCCGCGGCCAGCCGACCGACCCCGGTGCGCCCCTTGTGGAGCATGCCGTCGCGGCTGCGGGTGCCCTCGGGATAGATGCCGAAGGCGCCCCCCTTCGACAGGTGCTCCTCCGCGAGCTCGAGCGAGCGGGCCGCGGCCCGCGCGTCGGAACGGTCGACCGGGATCATGCCGCCGAACTCGCCGAACCACAGGCGCTTGATCCAGCCCATGAGGCCGGTGCCCTGCAGGTACTCGGCCTTGCCGAGGAAGCCGACCTTGCGGCCGGCGGCCAGCGGGATGACCATCGAGTCGACGAAGCTGAGGTGGTTGCTGGCGATGATCACCGGACCGGTCGCGGGGACGTGCTCCGCGCCCTCGACGCGCAGCCGCAGGTACGCCCGCAGGGGCGGACCGACGATCACCCGGCGCAGGATCCACTCGCTGACCTGCATCGCACCACTCCCGTCCACGTCGCGCTCTCCTCCGCCCCTCTGACTTCGCAACTGCTTAGGCTCTTGCGACATCGGGGCGCGCTCACTCCCACTCGATGGTGCCCGGCGGCTTGCTCGTGACGTCGAGCACGACGCGGTTGACCTCGGGCACCTCATTGGTGATCCGGGTGGAGATCTGGGCCAGCACGTCGCCGGGGACGCGGGTCCAGTCGGCCGTCATCGCGTCCTCGGAGGAGACGGGGCGCAGGACGATCGGGTGACCGTAGGTGCGCCCGTCCCCCTGGACACCGACCGAGCGGACGTCTGCGAGGAGGACGACGGGACACTGCCAGATCTCCCGGTCGAGCCCGGCCGCGGACAGCTCCTCGCGGGCGATCGCGTCCGCGCGGCGCAGGATGTCGAGGTTGTGCTCACTGACCTCGCCGATGATCCGGATGCCCAGCCCGGGGCCGGGGAAGGGCTGGCGGTCGACGATCTCGTCGGGCACACCGAGCTCGCGGCCGACCTGGCGCACCTCGTCCTTGAAGAGGGCGCGCAGCGGCTCGATGAGCTTGAACTGCAGGTCGTCGGGCAGCCCACCGACGTTGTGGTGGGACTTGATGTTGGCCGCGCCCGAGCCGCCTCCGGACTCGACGACGTCCGGGTAGAGCGTGCCCTGCACGAGCCACTTGACCGGGTGCTCGTCGTCGCCGCTGCCGACGACGTCACGAGCGGCCTGCTCGAAGACGCGGATGAACTCGCGACCGATGATCTTGCGCTTCTCCTCGGGGTCGCTCACGCCCGCGAGAGCCTCGAGGAACTGTGTCCTGGCGTCGACGACGACGAGCTTGACGCCGGTCGCCGCGACGAAGTCCTGCTCGACCTGCTCCGCCTCGCCCTGGCGCAGCAGCCCGTGGTCGACGAAGACGCAGGTGAGCTGCTCCCCCACGGCGCGCTGCACGAGTGCCGCGGCCACGGACGAGTCGACTCCGCCGGACAGGCCGCAGAGCACGCGGTCCTCCCCGACGGTCTCGCGGATGATCTCGACCTGCTCGTCGATGACGTTGTCCGAGGTCCACTCGGCCTCGAGGCCGGCGCCGCGGCGCAGGAAGTTCTCCAGGGTGCTCTGGCCGAAGGTGGAGTGCATGACCTCGGGGTGCCACTGCACGCCGTAGAGGCGGCGCTCGTCGTCCTCGAAGGCGGCCACGGGCGCCCCGGACGTGCTCGCCGTGACCCGCATCCCCTCGGGAGCCTCGGTCACGGAGTCACCGTGGCTCATCCACACCGACTGCTCGGCCGGCTGACCGGTGAAGAGGGTCGAGTCCTGCTCCGCGATCTCCGCCCGGGTCGAGCCGTACTCACTCAGGCCGGTCCGCTCGACCGTCCCACCGAGGGCCTTGACCATGGCCTGGAAGCCGTAGCACATGCCGAAGACGGGGACGCCGGCCTCGAGGAGGGCCGCGTCCAGGCCCGGGGCGTCGTCGGCGTAGACCGACGAGGGTCCGCCGGAGAGGACGACTGCGGCCGGCTCCTTCGCGAGGATCTCGGCGACCGGCGTCGTGTGGGGCACGACCTCGCTGTAGATCTTGGCCTCACGCACCCGCCGGGCGATGAGCTGGGCGTACTGGGCGCCGTAGTCGACGACGAGGACCGGGGAGGTCTTGAGCGAATCCGTCACGCGGACAGGTTACCGGGGTGATCCGGCCGCTCCCGGTCCCGGTCACTGCGTGAGCGGGGTGACTTCGCGGACGACGCGACGCTCCTCGACGAAGGCGATGAAGGGGATGCACGCCAGCAGCAGGACCGCGATCATCCGCCCGACCGACCACCCGACCTTGAAGCCGAGGTTGGCGGTGGCGACGGCGAAGACCATGAAGATCAGGCCGTGCACGGGCGACCACCACGTGAGCACGTCGTTGTCGAAGCCGTACTTGAGGACCATCTCGACGATGAGGACGAACATCGCCAGGCCGGCGACGATCGCGCTCACCCGGAAGAGGGTCAACGCGCTCGCGATCGCCCTCGGGTCGGCGGTGGCCACAACCTGCTCGTCGGTGCTCATGTCACGTGCTCCTTGATCTCCTCGGCCTCCACGGCCTCGTCCCGGCGCGCCGTCTGACGCACCATCTTCGTCCACATCCACAGCGGGAACGCAGCGAACACCCACCACTGGACGGCGTACATGACGTTGCGCCACTGCAACGAGGTGTCCGGAAGCGGCGGTGGCACCCGCTCCAGGCCCGGCGCCTGCTCCCGGCCGTCCTCACTCATGGCGAACGCGAACCCGTTGTAGATCTCGCCCGGCCAGACGTTGACCAGCTTGGCGACGTCCACCGACGTCATCTCACCGTCGGCGAGACCGACGCCCTCGTCGGGGGCCTCCTTCGGGGCCAACGACCCGAGCAGCTCGATGGTGCCCGACGGCGCCGGTGGCGGGGTCTCCCCCTTCGGGATCCACCCGCGCACCACGGCGAGGTTGGCCCCGGTCCCGGCGACGACGAAGCGGTCGACGACCCACGCCCCCAGCTCGTCGTTCAGCAGACGGTCGACCACGAGCACCTGGTCACCGGTGTACTCGCCGGTCGTGGTCACCCGTTGGCCGGACCCGCCGTCGGGGAAGTCCTCGAGCGGCTGCACGAAGTCGTCCAGCGGGACGACCGGGCGGTCCTGGATCTCCCGGACCGTGTCCGCCCGCGCCTCGTCGTGCGCCACCGACCACTGCCACCGGCCGGCGATGACGCAGAGGACGCCGATGACCAGCGCGAGCGCGAGCAGCCCCAGGTAACGGGGGCGAAGGGCGGTCCGGAGCACGTGCCCAAGGCTACGTGGGCGATCTGGGTGTCCCGGATCACGCCGGCCGCTCCCCCGCGCGCACCCTCAGCCGGCCACGACCTGGGGCATACCGAGGTTCACCTTGGCGCTGGCGTGCGTGAACCTCTCCACCGCCCGGACGCTCGGGGCGACCGGCTGCAGGCGTTGGTACGGCTCGCCCTGCGCCGGGCGTGGGTCGGTCTCACCGGCGTTCGGCCACAGCGAGAAGGCCCGCTCGGCCTGCGCGGTGATCGTCAGCGAGGGGTTGACGCCGAGGTTGGCCGAGACGGCCGACCCGTCGCTGATCGTGATACCGGGGTGGCCCCACACCCGGTGGTACGGGTCGATGACGCCGTGGTCGGGCGAGTCGCTGATCGCGGCGCCGCCGAGGAAGTGCGCGGTCAGCGGGATGTCGAAGGCCTCGCTCCACGTGCCGCCCGCGAAGGTGCGCATGCCGAGCCGCTCGCCGAGCCGCTCGGTGATGACCCTGATCCCCTTGTGCCCCGACTCGATGTAGGTCGGGTTCTTCTCCCCGTGGCCCTGCTGCGAGGTCAGGCGACGGTTCCCGAGCACCCCCCGGCGGAGGGAGGTCGTCAGCGAGTTGTCGAGGCTCTGCATGACCAGCCCGATGACGGTGCTGTCGGCGAAGTGGGTCCCCGGCGGGAACCACGCCTTCAGCGCCGGGAGCTGCGTCGGCAGCGCCGCGAGCAGCTTGACCAGGCGCGGGGTGCGGCCGGTCCGCGGCGGGGTGAGGAGCGTGGTGAGCAGGCCCATCGCGTCCGAGCCCCTGCCGTAGCGCACGTTCTCGATGTGGGTGTCCTCGTCCGGGTGGAAGGAGGAGGTGATCGCCACCCCCTTCGTGAGGTCGTCCGCACCGGTCGGGGGACGCTCGGTCAGGGCGCCGAGGAGGGCCTCGGAGTTGGTGCGGGTCAGGGCGCCGAGGGTGTCGCTGATGCGCGGCAGCTCACCGTCGTCCTTCATCCGGTGGAGGAGATTCTGGGTGCCCCAGGTCCCGGCGGCGACGACGACGTGGCGGGCGGTGGTGACCCGGGCGCCCTTGTCGCCGGGCTTGTCGGTGGCCTCGTGGCGCACCCGGTAGATCTCCTCGCCCGCGGCGTCGGTGCCCGGCACGACCCCGACCCGGGTGACCGTGCGCATCGGCACGATCTGCGTCCCGAGCCGCTCCGCGAGCGCGAGGTAGTTCTTCATCAGGGTGTTCTTGGCCCCGACGCGGCAGCCGACCATGCAGTTGCCGCACTCGGTGCACGTGGTCCGCGACGGTCCGGCACCGCCGAAGTACGGGTCGGGCACCGTGCTCCCCTGCTCGTGGGCGCCCTCCTCGGTGTCGAAGAAGACCCCGACCGGGGTCTTGACGAAGGTCTCCGGGACACCCATGTCCGCGGCGGCCGCGCGCATGACGTCCTCGACCGGTCCCTCGCAGGGGTTGGTCACGACGCCGAGCATCGAGCTGGCCGTGTCGTAGTGCGGCTTCAGCTCGGACTGCCAGTCCGTGATGTGGCCCCACTGGCGGTCCTCGAAGAAGACGGTCGGTGGCACGTACAGGGTGTTGGCGTAGTTGAGCGACCCGCCACCGACACCCGCGCCGGCGAGGATCATCACGTCCTTGAGCATGTGGATGCGCTGGATCCCGTAGCAGCCGGCCTTGGGGGCCCAGAGGAAGTTCTTCAGGTCCCAGCTGGTCTCGGCGAAGTCCTCGTCCTCGAACCGGCGGCCGGCCTCGAGGACCGTGACCCGGTATCCCTTCTCGGAGAGGCGAAGGGCGGCGACGGAGCCTCCGAAGCCGGAGCCGATGACGAGGACGTCCGTGTCCACCGTGCCCGCGAGGGCCTTGCGTGTCGTGCTGGTGCTGCTCACTTCATCCCCGTCATCTTCATGGCGCGCAGGCCGGCGGTCAGCGCCTTGGCGTAGGTCTGGTGGCTGATGCCGAAGGCGGGCGCGATCGGCATGACGTGCTGGGAGCTGACGGTCTGCGCCTCGGTGTACTTCAGGATCCCCTCGGCCCCGTGCCGCCGGCCCGTGCCCGAGTCCTTCATGCCGCCCATGGGCGCGCCCATGGAGGCCCATGCCGCGGCGTAGGCCTCGTTGATGTTGACCGTGCCCGTGCGGATCCGCTCGGCGATGCGGCGACCCCGGCGCACGTCCGTGGTCCACACGGAGGAGTTGAGGCCGTACTCGGTGTCGTTGGCCAGGGCGATCGCGGCCTCGTCGTCGGCCACGCGGTAGATCGAGACGAGCGGACCGAAGGTCTCCTCGTCGCGGCAGGTCATGGCCGACGTCACCCCGTCGAGGACGGTGGGCTCGAAGACGTAGGGGCCGACGTCGGGACGGTGCTTGCCGCCGGTGAGGACGGTCGCTCCCTTCGTCACCGCGTCCTCGAGGTGCTCGGTGACGGTGTCGAGCTGGCTCTGGTTGACCAGCGAGCCCATGTCGTGGCCGTACTCGAGCGCTGTGCTCAGCGTCATCTCCCGGACGGCGGCGACGAAGCGCGGCACGAACTCATCGGCGACGTCCTCGTGGACGAGGACCCGCTCGGTGGAGATGCACAGCTGGCCGGCGCTGGAGAAGCAGCCGCGCACGGCACCCTCGACGGCCTTGTCCAGGTCGGCGTCGTCAGCGACGTAGACGGAGTTCTTTCCGCCGAGCTCCATGCTGAAGGAGA
The DNA here is from genome assembly GCF_029510815.1 of Janibacter sp. DB-40. Classification (NCBI taxonomy): domain Bacteria; kingdom Bacillati; phylum Actinomycetota; class Actinomycetes; order Micrococcales; family Intrasporangiaceae; genus Janibacter; species Janibacter sp. DB-40. Next base: position 2,466,134 of record NZ_CP120360.1, read on the forward strand.
CGAGCCGCGCCGCCGCGGACTGCGCGACCCTGCGCCCGGTCGGCGTGGAGCCGGTGTAGCAGACGTAGTCGGCGGAGTCGACGATCGCCTGACCGGCCTCGGAGCCGCGACCGAGGACGACCTGGAAGAGGCCCTCGGGCAGACCGGCCCGCACGAGCATCTCGACGGCCGCCAGCGCGGTGACCGAGCCCTGCTGGTCCGGGCGCAGCACGACCGCGTTGCCGGCCATGAGGGCGGGCAGGGCGTCGGTGATCGCCAGGCTCAGCGGGTAGTTCCACGGCGAGACGACGCCGACGACGCCCTTGGGGTGGTGCAGCACGTGGGTGCGGGTCAGGAGCGGGAGGGCGCCCTGGACCCGCTGTGGCCGCAGGTGGGCCTGCGCGGTGCGCGCGTAGTACCGCGCCGCCATGGCGGTGTCGGCGACCTCCTCGAAGGCCTGGTGCCGCGTCTTGCCCGACTCGAGCTGGACGAGGTCGAGCAGCTCGACCTGCTTGTCGAGGACGAGGTCGTGGAACCGCAGCAGGATACGCGCCCGGTCGTCGAAGGACGTGGTGGCCCACCGGCTCTGCGCGGCCCGGGCGGCGGTCACGGCCCGGGCGACGTCCTGTGCCGTCGACAACGGCAGCGTCGCGATGGGACCACCGGTCATCGGCGAGGTCCTGGTGAAGGTCTGCGCCGTCGGTGAGGCCACGACCCGGCTCGCGAGGCGGCGGGCCCGGCTCGGGTCGACCGCGTAGGTCGCGGTGGGGTCCAGCTCTGGGTCAGCGATGGTCTCCGAGGTCATTACCCGAGGGTAGATCCCCGCGTCGAGGAAGACCACAGGTCGATGTCCACTTGTGAGATGGCCCACCAGAGCGCCCTTCGTCGAGCAGCGAAGGGGGTGCCCCCGGCCACGAGGACGAGCCCCGGAAGGGGGTCAGCTCGGCTGGTGCGGCGCGACGACGACCTCGATGCGCTGCAGCTCCTTGACCTCGGTGTACCCGGTCGTGGCCATGGCGCGGCGCAGGGCGCCGACGAGGTTGGTGGTGCCGTCGGCGGAGCGGCTGGGCCCGAAGAGGACCTCCTCCATGGGGGCGACGGAGCCGACCTCGACCCGCGCCCCTCGCGGCAGCTCGGGGTGGTGCGCCTCCGCCCCCCAGTGGAAGCCCCGACCGGGGGCCTCGGCCGAGCGCGCGAGCGTCGCGCCGAGCATCACGGCGTCGGCACCGCAGGCGATGGCCTTGACGATGTCGCCGCTCGTGCCGAGGCCGCCGTCGGCGATGACGTGGACGTAGCGGCCCCCCGACTCGTCGAGGTAGTCGCGCCGGGCGGCGGCGACGTCGGCGATCGAGGTCGCCATCGGGGCCTGGATGCCCAGCGCCTGCCGCGTGGTCGAGGCGGCCCCGCCACCGAAGCCGACGAGCACCCCCGCGGCGCCGGTGCGCATCAGGTGCAGCGCGGCCGTGTAGGTCGCCGCTCCCCCGACGATGACCGGGACGTCGAGCTCGTAGATGAAGCGCTTGAGGTTCAGCGGCTCGCTCCGGCTGCTCACGTGCTCGGCGGAGACCGTGGTCCCGCGGATGACGAAGAGGTCGACGCCGGCGTCGACGACGGTCTTCCAGTACTGCTGGGTGTTCTGCGGGCTGAGCGCACCGGCGACGGTGATCCCCGCCTGCCGGATCTCGTGCAGCCGCTCGGTGATCAGCTCCGGCACGATCGGCGCGGAGTAGATCTCCTGCATGCGGGCCGTCGCCCGGGCGGGATCGAGCGAGGCGATCTCCGCCAGCAGCGGCTCGGGGTCCGCGTAGCGCGTCCACAGGCCCTCGAGGTCGAGGACCGGCAGGCCTCCGGCCTCACCGAAGGCGATCGCCGTGGTCGGGGACATCACGGAGTCCATCGGGGCGGCGATGACGGGCATCTCGAAGTGGTAGGCGTCGATCTGCCACTCGAGGGAGACCTCCTGCGGATCGCGCGTGCGCCGGCTCGGCAGCACCGCGATGTCGTCGAAGGAGTAGGCCCTGCGGCCCCGCTTGGCTCGGCCGATCTCGATCTCGTTCACCCTGCCACCCTAGATGGGGCCGGTGGCGGCGCGGACGCCACACCCGGAATCGTCGGCCACGCCCGCTCGTTGGGATGATGGAGGACGATCACCACCACGGAAGGACAAGGCATGCCGAAGTTCAAGCGGGCGGCCGTCGTACTGACCGCCGTCGAGTCGGCGCGCAAGTGGGCGCACCAGAACCCCGACAAGGCCACCGGCTACATCGACAAGGCCACCGGCTTCATCGACAAGCGCACCCACGGCAAGTACCACCGCCAGATCGGTGGCATCTCGAGCCAGGCGAAGAAGGCGCTCACCGGCCGGCAGGGTGTCTCCGGGCCGACCGTCCCCGGCGAGACCACGAGTCGTACGGACCGCCCGTACCCGGACATGCGCGCCTGATCAGACCTCGGTCGCCTCGAGGACGCGCAGCGCGTTGCCGTGCGCGAGGGCGGTGAGGTCGCCGCGGGACCAACCACGCTCGCCGAGCGCGGCGAGGAGCGCCGGGTAGGTCGAGACGTCCTCGAGGCCGACGGGCGTCTCGTCCACCCCGTCGTAGTCGGCGCCGATGCCCACGTGCTCGATGCCGACCACCTCGCGCAGGTGCTCGAAGTGGGCGACGACGTGCTCGATCGTGGCCACCGGCTCCGGGACGGCGTCGGTACGACCCAGGTCCAGGTCGGCACGCGCCTGGTTGACGAACTTCGGCACGACATTGGCCATGACGATCCCGCCGTTCGCCGGGACCCGCTCGAGCACGTCGTCGGGGACGTTGCGCGGGTGGTCGCAGACCGCCCGGGCGCCGGAGTGGCTGAACATCACCGGCAGCCGCGAGGTGTCGAGGGCGTCGTGCATCGTCTCGGCGCTGACGTGGGAGAGGTCGACGACCATGCCGAGGTCGTTCATCGACCGCACGACCTCCCGGCCGAAGTCGGTCAGGCCTCCGTGGACCCTCTCGTCCGTCGCCGAGTCCGCCCACTCGGTGTTGTCGTTGTGCGTCAGCGTCATGTAGCGGGCGCCCCTGTCCGCGAACGCGGCCAGCGTCTCCAGCGAGCCCGCGATCGAGTGCCCGCCCTCCATGCCGATCAGCGCGGCGTGCCGACCCTCGCCCCACGCCGAGCGGACGTCAGCGGCCGTGCGCGCCGGGACCATCTGCTCGTAGCGGGCGCACAGGGCCTCCACGAAGTCGATCTGCTCGTGGGTGGCGGCCACGGCCGCCTCCCCCGTGAACGAGCACGGCACCCACACCGACCACAGCTGGGCGGCCAGACCCCCGTCGCGCATCCGCGGCAGGTCCGTGTGCAGCTGCGGCTGGGCGTGCGCGATGTCGCAGGCGTCGAGGTCGTACCCGGCGAGCTCCCGGTGGTGCCAGGGCAGGTCGTTGTGGCCGTCCAGGACGCGGAGGGGGGCGCTGCTGGTGCTCATCGGCCCAGTCAATCACCGGCCGGACGAAGGCGGTGTCCGCAGGTGCGACGAGGGCGCCTCGCAGGCGCGCCTGCCGTCCGGTGCGCGCGTACCGTGGCGTCATGAGGGCGGAGGGCGCAGGGGACGTGCAGGGCCGCGCCGCTCCGTGGGCCCGGTCCCGGCGCATCGCGTGGCAGCTGATCACCTCGACCGTGACCGCCTCGTTCCGCCACCGGCTCATGGGACTCGCGGCCGAGGCAGCCTTCTTCGCCATCCTGTCCCTTCCACCGCTGATCTTCGCACTCGCCGGCAGCATCGGGTTCTTCGTCAGCGCGCTCGACGTGGCCCAGGTCGAGACGCTGCGCGACACCACCCTGAGCCTGGCCGGGCGTGTCCTGACCGACGAGAGCATCGAGACCGTGATCCGACCGACCATGGACGAGGTGCTCGAGGGTGGGCGCTTCGACGTCGTCTCCATCGGTTTCGTGCTCGCCCTGTGGTCCGGCTCGCGGGCCCTCAACGTCTTCGTGGACACGATCACGATCCTCTACGGACTCGCCGGACGACGTGGCGTCATCCGCACCCGCGCGCTCTCGTTCGGGTTGTACGTCGTCGGCCTCGTGGTCGGCGTGGTCGTGCTCCCGCTGGTGCTCGTCGGCCCACGGATCATCGACTCGGTGCTTCCGGAGCAGCTGCAGGTGATGACGACCCTCTACTGGCCCACCGTGATCGTGCTCAGCGTCGCGTTCCTCACCTCGCTGTACCACCTGTCCGTCCCCGTGCGGACCTCGTGGCGACACGACATTCCGGGAGCGAGCCTGGCCCTGCTGGTGTGGATCCTGGGCAGCTTCCTGCTGCGATGGGCACTGCAGGGAGTCATCGGGGGCCCCTCGATCTACGGCCCGCTGGCCGCGCCCATCGCGGTTCTCCTGTGGCTGTACCTCACCGCCGTGGCGATCCTCGTCGGCGCGGCACTGAATGCGGCATGTGATCGCGTCTGGCCGGATTCCGAGACCGCCCGAGCGCGCGTGGAGCTGGTCCGCCGCCTGCGCAGCGACGCCACGTCCGAACGGCTGCGCGACACCGTCAGCGCGAAGGACAGGCAGCAGCTCGACGATGTCGCCCCGGGCCGTGAGCGGACCCCACCGCACGATTCGCCCGCACCCCGCCCTGACGACCGACGCCTCGGTGACGGGTGAGTCACGACCGCTGCTGCATCCCCACACCCGCGCGGGCATGCTGGGAGCATGCGCCTTGGACCCCACAACGCGATCACCGACGTCCCGGGAGTGCGGGTCGGCCACGCCACCCGTGACGAGCCCGGCTGGCTGACCGGCGCGACGGTCGTCGCACCCCCGCTCGGTACGTGCGCCGGCGTGGACGTGCGCGGGGGCGGCCCCGGGACCCGTGAGACCGACGCCCTCGCCCCGAGCAACCTCGTCGACGCGGTCGACGCGATCGTCCTCTCCGGCGGCAGCGCCTTCGGCCTGTCCACCGCGGACGGTGTCGTGCAGGCCCTCGCCGACGAGGGACGGGGCTGGGCCGCGGGCGGCCCGGAGCAGGTCGTGCCGATCGTGCCGGCCGCGATCCTGTTCGACCTCGGGCGGGCCGGCGCCTGGCGCCACCACCCCGACTCGGCGGATGGTCGCGCGGCGTACCTCGCTGCCGCCTCCGGCCCCGTGGACGAAGGGGGCGTGGGCGCCGGCACGGGAGCCCGCGCCGGCGGCCTGCACGGCGGCATCGGCACCGCGAGCCTGCTCCTCGACTCCGGGGCGACCGTCGGCGCACTCGTCGCGGTCAACGCCGTGGGGTCCCCCCTTCGCCCCGACGGCCGACTGCTCGCCGAGCACCTGCTCGTGCCCGGCGAGGTGGACCTCCCGGACCCCGATCCTGCTGCGGTGCAACGCCACTGGGCCGCACGACAGGCGGAGATGAAGGCCCTGCGGGCCGGGATGGCGACGACCCTGGCGGTCGTCGCCACCGACGCCACACTCGACAAGGCGGGGTGCACCGGTCTCGCCCGCGTCAGCCACGACGGCTTCGCCCGGGCACTGGCCCCCGTCCACACGGCCTTCGACGGGGACACGGTCTTCGCGCTGTCGACGCGGGAGCAGCCGGCCCCGGCCCCCCTCGACCTCGTGGCGCTGCAGACCGCCGCAGCCGACTGCGTCAGCCGGGCGATCGTCCGCGCGGTCCTGGCGTCCGGGACGATCGACCGCACCACCGACGGCGGGAGCTCCCTGCCCGGCTACCGGGACGCGATCGGGGCGTGACCACCCTGCGGTGGCCCGCCCCGATCGAAGTCGAGAGATGGCTCAGACGGAGTAGTTCGGCGCCTCGACCATGCCCTGCAGGTGGTGCGGGTGGCTCTCCTTGAGGGAGGCGGAGGTGATCCGGACGAACTGCCCCTTCGACTGCAGCTCGGGGATCGTCCCGGCCCCCACGTAGAACATCGACTGCCGCAGCCCGCCGACCATCTGGTGGGCGACCTGGGAGAGCGTGCCGCGGTAGGCGACCCGGCCCTCGACGCCCTCGGGCACGAGCTGGTCGTCGCTGGTGACCTCGGCCTGGAAGTAGCGGTCCTTGGAGAAGGACTTCTTGCCGCGGGAGCTCATCGCGCCGAGGCTGCCCATGCCGCGGTAGGCCTTGAACTGCTTGCCGTTGACGAAGATCAGCTCTCCGGGGCTCTCCTCGCACCCGGCCAGCAGCGAGCCGACCATGACGCACTCGGCTCCGGCGACCATCGCCTTGGCGATGTCACCGGAGTGCTGGAGGCCACCGTCGGCGATGACCGGGACGCCGGCCGGACGCGCGGCGAGCGAGGCATCGTGGACCGCCGTGATCTGCGGGGCGCCGACCCCGGTGACGATGCGGGTGGTACAGATCGAGCCCGGCCCGACGCCGACCTTGATCGCGTCGACGCCCGTGTCGACGAAGGCCTGCGCGCCCTGGCGGGTCGCGACGTTGCCGCCGATCACCTGCACGTGCTTGGTCGCGGGGTCCTTCTTCAGGCGGGCGCACATCTCGAGGAGGAGCTTGACGTGCCCGTGCGCGGTGTCGGCGACGAGGACGTCGACACCGGCGTCGATGAGGGTGGTGGCCCGCTCCCAGGCGTCCCCGAAGTACCCGATCGCGGCGCCGACGAGCAGGCGCCCCTGTGCGTCCTTGCTCGCATCGGGGAACTGCTCGCTCTTGACGAAGTCCTTGACGGTGATCAGGCCGGCCAGACGACCGGCATCGTCGACGATGGGCAACCGCTCGCGCTTGTGCTGACGCAGCAGGAGCGTCGCGTCCTCGTGGGAGATGCCGACCGGGGCGGTGATCAGCGGCATCGGGGTCATGACCTCGTGGACCTTGGTGGTCGCCCACTCCGCCACGGGGGTGAAGCGCAGGTCGCGGTTGGTGCAGATGCCGATGAGGACGCCGTCCTCGTCGATCACCGGCAGGCCGGAGACGCGGTACTCACCGCAGATCGTGTCGAGCTCCTCGAGGGTGGCGCCCGGCCCGATCGTGATCGGGTTGGTGATCATGCCGGTCTGGGTCCGCTTGACGAGGTCGACCTGGTAGGCCTGGTCATCGATCGAGAGGTTGCGGTGCAGCACGCCGATGCCGCCCTGCCGCGCCATCGCGATCGCCATCCGGGACTCGGTCACCGTGTCCATCGCCGCCGAGACCAGCGGCGTGCGCAGGCTGATCCCGCGCGTCAGTCGGCTCGTGGTGTCGAGGTCGCCCGGGGCCAGCTCGCTGTATCCCGGGAGGAGCAGCACGTCGTCGTAGGTGAGTCCGACCTTGGCGAAGGGGTCGTGGCCCGAGGCTCCGGAGTGGTCACGGTCGGTCGAGTCGCGCACGTCCATCGCCCTATCGTATGGCACCGCAGGTGCGCCTCCTGACGTGACCATTCCCTGACCATCACCCCGTTGATCCGGGGGGAACCCTTACCTTGCCGTCGCCCCCCGTTGGCCGAAATCTCCTTAGATTTGACAACAGTTAGTCGTCCAGGACGCGCGATGGGCGTGCGTCCTCGCACCGTCGTCAAGGGGAACCACGAGCCATGGCAGTTCACACGAATCCACGAGGTCCGGTCGCCGACCTGTGGGAGTGGCAGTACGAGGGCGTGTGCCGAGAGACCGGCAGCGAGTCCTTCTACCACCCCGACGGCGAGCGCGGAGCGGCTCGTCGCCTGCGCGACGCGGCGGCCAAGGAGATCTGCAGCACCTGCCCCGTCATCGACGCCTGCCGCGAGCACGCCCTGGCCATCCGCGAGCCCTTCGGGGTCTGGGGCGGCATGTCCGAGGACGAGCGCGCCGCCCTCCTCGCCGAGCGGGACGTGCAGCGGGCCGGGCTCGCCGGCTGACCCGTACCCCTGATCGCGCGCCCCCGGGAGACACCGCATCCTCCCGGGGGCGCGTCATGCCCGGGCGTTCCGCTCCCGAGCGGTGGGCGCCCCGGTCGTCACGGGACCTAGGCTGGTGAGGTGACTTCCGCAGAGCCCGTCCACATCCGCGACGAGTCGATCCGCCTGGGCCAGCTGCTCAAGCTCGCCGGGCTGGTCGAGGACGGTGCCATGGCCCGTGCGGTCATCGCCAACGGTGAGGTGACCGTGGACGGTCAGGTCGAGACCCGCCGGGGCGCACAGGTCGGCGCGGGCAGCGTCGTCGCCCACGGCGGTCAGGAGATCGAGGTCGTCACCGGCGAGCCGGAGGTCGACGTTCCCTGGTGAGTCGACGGCGAAGGGGTCCCCCCTTCGCCCCGGCGTGCGGCTGGCGGGGGTGAACGTCCGGCGACGGCGCCTCGAACTCCTGCCCCTGCGGTGGCGAGATCACCGCGGACGTGGTGAAGTCGCCCGGGGAGCGCGCCACGGGGGCCGGTCCCGACCGTCGAGGAGGGGCATGTGCGCAGCAGGATCCTGACCATGGTGACCGGGGTGGTGGTCGCGGGTTCCGTCACCGTCGTGACGCCGCCGAGCAGTGCAGCGACCGGTGACCCGGTGCTGTTGAACGAGGTCCTGGCCTCGACCACGAGCAGTGACGCGGAGTACATCGAGCTCCACGGCACGCCCGACACGAGCCTGGACGGCCTGAGCCTGATCGCAGTCGAGAGCGACGACCAGAGCTCCAACGGCACGATCGACACCCGGGTGGACCTCGGCCCCGGCGACGCGCTCGGCGAGAACGGCTTCTTCCTCGCTGCCAACCAGGTCGCGGAGACGGTCTACTCGATCGACGCCGACCGCGCGCTCGAGGACAGCCTGGAGAACTCCTCGACGACCTTCGCCCTGGTCGAGACCGCGTCGCTGACCGGGTCGGCCGTCGACGCCGACATCGTCGTGCGCGACGCGGTGGCCTCCACGGACGGTGAGGACGCCTCGCACTTCGCCTTCGACGCCCCGCTCATCGGGCCGGACGGGTCCTACCTGCCTGCCGGCGTCGGCCGGGTCGAGGACGGCGTGGACACCGACACGGCCGCGGACTGGCAGATCCTCTCCTTCGACAACGACCCGTCGATCAACACGCCCACCGCCGGCTCCGGAGGGGGCTCCGGTGGCGGTGACACCGCCCAGGAGCGGCTGATCCACGAGGTGCAGGGAGCAGGAGACACCTCGCCCCTCGTGGGCGAACAGGTCGTGGTCCACGGTGTCGTCGTCGACGACCAGGAGGGGCCCGGCCCGATGCTGGGCGGTCTCTTCGTGCAGGAGGAGGACGCGGACACCGACGGTGACCCCGCGACCTCCGAGGGGGTCTTCGTGCACACCGGTGGGTCCGACACCGCCTCCGTCGGCGACGAGGTGCGGGTGACAGGCACCGTCGAGGAGCGCTACGGCAACACCCAGCTCGGCGACACCGAGGTCGACGTGCTGGGCACCGCCCCGGCCCCGTCCCCGACGTCGCTGTCCTTCCCGCTGGCCGACCGGGCCGACCTCGAAGCGGTCGAGGGCATGACGGCCTCCTTCGAGCAGGAGCTCGTGGTCACCGAGTACTTCGACTACGACCGGTACGGCGAGACGGTGGTCGCGCTGCCCTACGAGGGCGAGGAGCGCCCCTTCACCCCGACCGCGGTCGCCGACCCCGGCTCCGAGGAGGCCGTGGCGCGCCGCGCGTGGAACGAGCTGAGCCGGATCACCATCGACGACGGCCTCTCCTCGCAGAACCCGGAGGAGGTGATCCACCCGATCACCCGGGACGAGTTCACCCTGGACAACGCCTTCCGGGGCGGGGACACGGTGACCGGGCTGACCGGCGCGGTCTACTTCTCCTACGAGAAGTACCGCATCCTGCCGACCGGGCACGACGCCTACGAGCGCACCGAGCGCCCGGCACGGCCGCAGGACGTCGGTGGTGACGTGCAGGTCGCCGCGATGAACGCGCTCAACTACTTCCGCACGCTCGACGACGGCTCGGCGCGCTGCGGGCCCCAGCAGGACATGGACTGCCGCGGGGCCGACACGCAGGCCGAGCTCGACCGCCAGCGGGCCAAGCTGCTCAGCGCGCTCGACGGCCTCGACGCCGAGGTCATCGCGCTCAACGAGGTGGAGAACACCCCTGGCGTCGAGGTCCTCGCTGACCTCGCGGAGGGACTGCGCGAGCGCACCGGCGAGGACTGGGCGCACGTGCGCACCGACGGGACCGTGGTCGGCACGGACGCGATCAAGGTCGGCATCCTCTACCGCGCCGACGAGGTGACGCCGATCGGCGAGAGTGCCGTCCTGGACACGCCGCAGTTCCTCGACCCGGCGGGCACCGGCCAGGACAAGAACCGCGCTGCCCTGGCGGCCTCCTTCTGGCGCAACGGCACCGACGAGGTCTTCTCCGTCGCGACCAACCACCTGAAGTCCAAGGGGTCCTCCTGCGGGGCCGGTGACGACGACGAGTGGGCCGGCAGCTGCAACCGCACCCGCACCCTGGCCGCGCAGGAGCTGGCCGCCTGGATCGAGACCGACCCGACCGGCATCGTGGACGAGGACTGGATGATCCTCGGTGACCTCAACTCCTACGACCACGAGGACCCCATCGACGCGCTCCGATCGGCCGGGTACGCCGACCTCGTGCGCGAGCACGTGGGCGAGTTCGGCTTCAGCTACGTCTTCGACGGCCAGTGGGGCTACCTCGACTACGCGATGTCCTCGTCGACCCTCGGCGAGCAGATCACCGGGGTCACCGAGTGGCACATCAACTCCCCCGAGCCCGACGTCATCGACTACGACCGGACCCACAAGAGCGCCACGCAGGCCGGGCTCTTCGACGGGTCCACCCCGTACCGCAGCTCCGACCACGACCCGGTGCTGGTCGGCCTCGCCCTCGACGACGGCAACGAGGGCTGGGGCGTCGACCTCGCACCGGGCACCCGGCGCACCGGCGAGTGAGACGGGTGAAGGGGGGAGGCGAGCTCGGTGACCGAGCCGCCTCCCCCCTTCGCCGCTGCGTGCTCAGGACCCGCTGAGCATCCAGTCCAGGGCCTGGTCGACGTGGATCTCGGTGGTGTCGTGCATCGGGACCTGTGAGTCGTCCTCGTCGACGAGCAGGCCGATCTCGGTCCCGGCGAGGACGATGCCCTCGGCGCCGCGGTCGGCCATGCCGTGCAGGATCTGCCGGAGGGTCTTGCGGGAGGTGTCCTTGATGATGCCGTGGACGAGCTCCTCGTAGATCATCCGGTCGACCTCGGGGCGCTCCTCCTCCGACGGAAGGATCACCTCGATGCCGCGCTCCTCGAAGGGCTTGGTGTAGAAGTCGCCCGCCATCGTCGTCGCCGTCGCCACGAGCCCGACCTTGCGCTGGCGGGCACCCTGCACCGCGGTGGCGGTGGCCTCGGCGATGTGCAGGAAGGGGACGTCGACGCTGGCACTGACCTGGTCGGCGACGGCGTGCATGGTGTTGGCGGCGATGAGGACGGCCTCGGCCCCGCCCTCCTGCAGGCTCTGGGCGCCCTCGATGAGGAGGCGGGCCATGCCATCCCAGTCGCCGGCGTTCTCCGCGTCGTCCACCGGCTGGAAGTCGACGCTGTTGATGAGCACCCGGGCGCTGTGCAGGCCACCGAGCCGGGCCTCGACCCCTCGTTGAGGCGGCGGTAGTACTCCGCCGTCGCCGACCAACCCATCCCACCGAGAACTCCCAGAAGACGCATGACCCAAGAGTAGGTCAGCCGGGCACGCAACGGCGTGCTCGGTTCCGCATGCCGAACCGGTGCCGGGCCGCAGCCGTGTCCGTCATACCCTGCACACGTGAAGGTGCTGCTGCTGGAAAACATCCATGACGTCGCCCGCGAGGCCCTGACCGACGCCGGTTTCGACGTCGAGACGCGCTCGGGTGCGCTCGACGAGCCCGAGCTGGTCGCCGCTCTCGAGGGCGTGGACATGCTGGGGATCCGCTCCAAGACGCACGTGACGCGCGCCGTCCTCGAGGCCCGACCGGAGCTGAAGGTCATCGGCGCGTTCTGCATCGGGACCAACCAGATCGACCTCGACGCCGCGTCCCAGGCCGGCACCGTCGTCTTCAACGCGCCCTTCTCCAACACCCGCAGCGTCGTCGAGCTGGCGATGGCCGAGATCATCTCGATGGCCCGCCACCTCACCGACAAGAACGCCGCACTCCACGCCGGCGTCTGGGACAAGTCCGCCAAGGGCGCCCACGAGGTGCGCGGCCGGACCCTGGGCATCATCGGCTACGGCAACATCGGCAGCCAGCTGTCGGTCGTCGCCGAGGCCTTCGGCATGCACGTGTACTACTACGACCTCGAGGACAAGCTGCCGCTCGGCAACGCCAAGCGCTGCGGGTCGCTGGAGGAGCTGCTCACCACGTGCGAGACGATCACGCTCCACGTCGACGGCCGCTCCGGCAACGCGGGCAACTTCGGCGCGCAGGAGTTCGCCCGGATGCGTCCGCGCAGCCTCTTCCTCAACCTCTCGCGCGGCTTCGTCGTCGACGTGGAGTCCCTGCGCGACAACATCGTCTCCGGCCACATCGCCGGCGCGGCGATCGACGTCTTCCCGACGGAGCCGAAGAAGGCGGGCGACACCTTCGAGTCCGTGCTGCAGGGCCTGCCCAACGTCATCCTCACCCCGCACGTCGGCGGCTCCACGGAGGAGGCGCAGCTGGACATCGGCCGCTACGTCTCCGGCAAGCTGCGCGACTGGGCCGTCTCCGGTGCGACGACCATGTCGGTCAACCTGCCCGGTGTCGCCGCCCCGCAGACCGCCGGTGACACCCGGATCCTGCACCTGCACAAGAACGTCCCCGGCGTCCTGGCCCGCGTCAACGCGATCCTCGCCGAGGGCGGCGCCAACATCGACAGCCAGCAGCTGAGCACCAAGGGCGAGTTCGGCTACGCCGTCACCGACCTCGCCGGCTCCCTGCCGGCGGACACCGAGCAGCGCCTGCGCGAGCTCGAGGAGACCGTCGAGGTCCGCGTCATCGTCGCCGACTGATCGCGGCCTCCCCCGCGTCGGTCGAGGTGACCCGCGCCGTCGGGCTCACCTGACCACCTCGGCCCGACACCAGCGGGCACGACGAAGGGGGGTCGCCCACCTCGCGGTGAGCGACCCCCCTTCGAGGTGTGTCAGGAGATCAGTGGGAGTGACCGTGGCCGGCTGCCTCGGGCTCCTCCTCCTTCTTGTCCACCACGAGGGTGTCGGTGGTCAGGACCATCGAGGCGATCGACGCGGCGTTGACCAGCGCGGAGCGGGTCACCTTGACCGGGTCGATGACACCGGCGGCCACCAGGTCGCCGTACTCGCCCGAGGCGGCGTTGAGGCCGTTACCCGGGGTGAGCTCCTGGACCTTCGCCACGCAGACGTAGCCCTCGAGGCCGGCGTTCTCGGCGATCCAGCGCAGCGGCTCGACCGCGGCCTTGCGCACGATGTTCGCGCCGACGGCCTCGTCACCCTCGAGGGTGAGCCCGTCGAGGACGGCCACGGCGTGGGCGAGCGCGGAGCCGCCACCGGCGATGATGCCTTCCTCGATCGCGGCACGCGTCGCGGAGATCGCGTCCTCGATGCGGTGCTTCTTCTCCTTCAGCTCCACCTCGGTGTGGGCACCGACGGAGATGACGCAGACGCCGCCGGCGAGCTTCGCGAGGCGCTCCTGGAGCTTCTCGCGGTCCCAGTCGGAGTCGGTGCGCTCGATCTCGGCCTTGATCTGGGCCACGCGACCGTTGACGTCGTCGGCATTGCCCTGGCCGTCGATGATCGTCGTGTTGTCCTTGGTGACGACGACGCGACGGGCCTGGCCGAGGTCCTCGAGGCCGACCTGGTCGAGCTTGAGGCCGACCTCCTCGGCGACGACCTGGCCACCGGTGAGGATGGCCATGTCCTGCAGCATCGCCTTGCGGCGGTCACCGAAGCCGGGAGCCTTGACGGCCACGACGTTGAAGACGCCCTTGAGCTTGTTGACCACGAGGGTGGACAGCGCCTCGCCGTCGACGTCCTCGGCGATGATCATCAGCGGCTTGCCGGACTGGACGACCTTCTCCAGCACCGGGAGGATCTCCTGGATGTTGGAGATCTTGCCCTGGTTGATCAGCACGTAGGCGTCCTCGAGGACGGCCTCCATGCGCTCCGGGTCGGTGACGAAGTACGGGCTGATGTAGCCCTTGTCGAACTGCATGCCCTCGGTGAAGTCGAGAGCGGTCTCGGCGGTCGAGGACTCCTCGACCGTGATGACACCGTCCTTGCCGACCTTGTCGAAGGCGTCGGCGATCGTGGAGCCGATGACGTGGTCCTGCGCGGAGAGGGCAGCGACCTGGGCGATCTCCTCCTTGCCCTCGAGCTCGCGGGCGTTCTCCAGCAGGCGGTCGGACACGGCCTGGACGGCCTTGTCGATGCCGCGCTTGAGGCCCGACGGGGCTGCGCCCGCCGCGACGTTGCGCAGGCCCTCGCGGACCATCGCCTGGGCGAGGACCGTGGCGGTGGTCGTGCCGTCGCCGGCGACGTCGTTGGTCTTGGTCGCGACCTCCTTCGCCAGCTGCGCGCCGAGGTTCTCGTAGGAGTCCTCGAGCTCGATCTCGCGGGCGATGGTCACGCCGTCGTTGGTGATGGTCGGGGCGCCCCACGCCTTGTCGATGACGACGTTGCGGCCCTTGGGGCCGAGCGTCACCTTGACGGCGTTGGCGAGCTGGTCGACGCCACGCAGGAGGGCGTCACGGGCGGAGTCGTTGAACTCCAGTTCCTTGGCCATGGGTGTCCTTTGGTCTCAGGTGAGAAGAGGGGGGAAACGGCGACGCCCCGGTGGGACCCGGGAGGGCCCGCACCCGGGGCGTCAGCAGTTGCGGCCGGTGCCCGGCCGCAGGGTCTCGGGGATCGTCAGCCGACGATCGCGAGGACGTCACGCGCGGAGAGGATGAGGTACTCCTCGCCGGCGTGCTTGACCTCGGTGCCCCCGTACTTGGAGTAGATGACACGGTCGCCGACGGAGATGTCCATCGGGACGCGCTCGTCACCGTCGTCGTTGAAGCGGCCCGGGCCGACGGCGACGACCTGACCCTCCTGCGGCTTCTCCTTGGCGGTGTCCGGGATGACGAGTCCGGACGCGGTGGTCTGCTCGGCCTCGACGGACTGGACGACGATGCGGTCCTCGAGCGGCTTGATGGAAACCGACACGCTGACTCCTTCTGTGAGGGTCGTGAATGATGATGAGTTGTCGTAAGTGCCGGGCCGGACGCCGTCGCGGGGATCGACCAGCCATGGCGTTGGCACTCGCCAGTGGTGAGTGCCAAGTCCAAATCTATGCGGCGGTTGGCACTCGGTCAACCCGAGTGCCAACCGCCCGTCCCGGTGGTCTCGAAGTGATCACCTCCGGCCCGTCTTCTTCGCTGCGCCCGCGGAGAAGGGACAATGCCCCGTGTGGATCTGACGACCGTGCGCTGGCTGGCCTCCCCCGAGGGCCATGCCGCCCTGCACGACCTCCCCGAGTACCGGGAGGCCGACGCCGTGGCACAGGTGAGCGCGCTGCGGGCCGAGGGTCGCAGCGCCGAGCAGGCCGCTGCCCTGATGACCCAGAAGCGCCTGCGGGCACGCGCGCAGGACAAGTTCGGCGAGTTCGCGCAGGGCATGCTCTTCACCCCCGACGGGCTCGAGCAGGCCAGTCGTCTCGAGGTCGCCGCGACCCACGCCGGTCGGTACGCCGCCGCCAGTCTGGCCACCGTCCACGACCTGGGCTGCGGCATCGGCTCCGACGCGATGGCCATGAGCGCCCTGGGCGTGACCGTCCAAGGCATCGACGCCGACCCGCTGACGGCGGCCTTGGCCGACATCAACCTGCGGCCGTGGCCGGACAGCCGGGCCCGCACGGGAGTCGCCGAGGACTTCGAGCCCCCACTCGACCCCCTGCACGCCCGCGCCGGCGTCTGGCTGGACCCGGCCCGCCGCACGCCCGGCGTCGCCGACCGCTCCGGCCGCACCCGCCGCGTCTTCCGACTGGACGAGATCTCCCCGTCGTGGGACTTCGTCCTCTCCGTCGCCCGGGACGTGCCCGCGACCGGCGCGAAGCTGAGCCCCTCCCTTCCCCATGACATCCCGCCGCTCGGGACCGAGGCGCAGTGGCTCTCCTGGCAGGGCACCGTGCTCGAGTGCACCGTCTGGTGGGGCCCCCTGGTCAAGGAGACCGGCCGCAGCGCCCGGGTGCTGCGCCGCGGCCACCCTCCGGTCGAGGTCGACGAGCGCAGCTGCGAGGACGACCCCCGCCGGGCCGCCGCGCTGGCCGACACCGGCCGGTGGCTCTACGAGGCCGACCGGGCCGTCGTGCGCGCCGGCCTCATCGGGACCGTCACCGGCGCCGTCTCCGGCGCCGAGCTGGAGCCGGGCCTCGGGTACGTGACGAGCGATCTGGAGATCGACCTCGGGCACGCCCGCCGCTTCGAGGTGCTGGAGGCCATGCCCTTCTCGGTCAAGGCGCTGCGTGCGTGGCTGCGCGAGCACGGCATCACCGGGCTGACGATCAAGAAGCGCGGCATCCGCCTCGACGAGGACCAGCTGCGCCGTCAGCTGAAGATCGGTCGCGGCGCCGGGGACGGCGCGAGCGCCACCATCGTGCTGACCCGGGTCGGCGGCGCCCAGAGCGTGCTCGTCGTCTCCCCCTGCGACTGAGCCGCGTCCAGTCCGCGCGGGTACTCTCCACCCATGTCGCGACGCCCCCACGCCCTGCCCCGGATCGCCGCCGGCGCAGCCGCGCTCGCCCTCGTCGGATGCGGCGGCTCCGGCAGCCCCGAGCCGAGCAGCACGGGCGGCTCCTCGACGTCCTCGACCTCGTCCAGCCCGTCCGGGTCCTCGGACGGGGGCGCGACCACCGAGGCACAGGCCGACTCCTGCGTCACCGACGTCCGCGAGGCGATGACGCCGACGCAGCAGGCCGGCCAGCTCCTCATGGCCGCCATGAACCCCGGGCCCGTGACGGGCCTCGACGGGCCCGTCAGCGACCAGGGCCTGGGCTCGATGCTCTACCTCGGTGGGTGGCAGGGCTCGCAGACCGTCGCGGCGGCGAGCGAGCACCTCCAGCAGATGGCGCCGACCGTCGACGGCACGAAGGTCGGCATGATCGTCTCCGCCGACCAGGAGGGGGGCGAGGTCCAGCAGCTGACCGGGGCCGGCTTCTCCTCCATGCCCTCCGGTCTGCAGCAGGCGCAGCTGCCCGACCTGCGATCGGCGGCGAAGGGGTGGGGAGGCGAGCTGGCCGCGGCCGGCGTCAACGTCAACCTCGCCCCCGTGGCCGACACGGTCCCCACCGCCATCGGGCAGGCCAACGACCCGATCGGCCAGTGGGGCCGCCAGTACGGCTCGACCCCCGAGGCCGCCGGCGCCGGCGCGCTCGCCTTCGCCCGCGGCATGCAGGACGCCGGCGTGGAGCCGACCGTCAAGCACTTCCCCGGGATCGGTCGGATCACCGGCAACACCGACCTGACGACCGAGGGCATCACCGACACCGAGATGACCACGGACGACTCCCACCTGCAGGCCTTCGAGACCGTCATCGACGGCGGCACCAAGATCGTCATGATCGGGTCGGCCCGCTACGCGAAGATCGACCCGGGCACCCCGGCCGTCTTCTCCGACCGGATCATCGAGGGGATGCTGCGCCAGGACCTCGGGTTCGACGGGGTGGTGATCACCGACGACGTCGGTACCGCGGCAGCCGTGCAGGCCACGCCGGTCGCGGAGCGAGCGACGAAGTTCATCGCCGCCGGCGGCGACATCGTGCTCACCGTCGAGCCGGAGCAGGTGCCGACGATGACCTCCGCGATCATCGAGCGGGCGAAGGGGGACGAGGCCTTCGCCGAGAAAGTCGAGGAGTCCGTGACCCGGGTGCTCACCCTCAAGGAGGAGATGGGCCTGCTCGACTGCGGCTGACTCCGGGCTGGTGGTGGTTCTCGGGTCGAGAGGCGCGGCGGCCCTTGGCGCGGAGACCGGACGCCTTGGTCACGTGCCCTGCGTGGTCTGCAGGTCCGGTCTCCGGCCTGAGTCGGGCCACCACCCCTCTCAACCCGCTCACCGCTTCCCGCGGACCACGACGAGCCCCTGGCGCCAAGACGCCAGGGGCTCGTTCGTTGCCGGAGGACGCTTACTGCTCCTCGGTCAGCTCGGTCTCGAACGCCTCGGGATTCTCCTCGATCCAGGCGTCGATGGCCTCGGCTTCCTTGCCCTCGCCGTACTCGTTGACGACCATGTCCTCGAGCGAGCCGTACTCCTCGTCATCGAGCTTGATGCCCTCGATGAGGTCGGCCGCCTCGGAGTACTCGTCGGAGAAGCCCTTGGTGCCCAGGAAGTGCAGGGCCTCGGACTCACCGAGCGCACCCTTGGGGTCCTTCAGGTCACGCACCGGGAAGGCGCTGTTGGCCCAGAAGGGACGCCACAGGGTGACGACGATCTCCTCCTTGGCGTCCGTCGCCTTCTTCAGCTCGGCGAGCATGCCGGTCGTCGACGAGGTGACGAGCTCGAAGTCCTGCCCGAGGCCGTACTCCGGGATGACGCTCTCCTTCGTCGCCTTCGTCAGGCCCGCACCCGGCTCGATGCCGATGATCTTCCCGTCGAGCTGCTGGGCGTGGTCCGGCAGGTCGGCGATGGACTGCATCTCGCTGTACTCCGGCACCGCCAGGGTCAGCTTCGCGTTGTCGTAGTACGCGCCGATGTCCTCGATGTCCTCGCCGTACTCCTCCATGTACGCCGCGTGGGTCACCTCCGGCCACGCGGAGGGGTACATGTCGACGTCGCCCTTGGCCAGGGCGGTGTACAGCGGCCCGGCCTCGGTCAGGGTCTGCATCTCCACCTCGTAACCGGCCTTGGTCAGCTGGTCCTCGAGGAGGTACGCGGTCGACAGGCCGTCGGTCCACGACGGGATGAAGCCCATGGTGATGGTGCCCTTGCTCTCCCCGCCTCCCCCGGAGCCGGAGTCCCCGTCGCCGCTGTCCCCGCACGCGGCGAGCGTGAGGGCCAGGGTCGAGGCGGCTGTCGCCGCGAGCGCCTTGCGGCTGAGTCGCTTGTTCATCTCTTGTCCTTTCGTGTGACGTCACCGCCGTGGCGGTGGTGTCGATGGTCACCGGCGCGAGCCGGTCTGGTTACGAACGGTTGGTGGCCCGCTGCACGATGCGTCGGAGGGAACCGGGGTAGTCCCCGGGGTTGCCGAGGGCGGCGGTCGTGCGGTCGAGGAAGATGGCGAGGATCACCACACCCAGACCGGCCTCCACGCCGAGGGGGATGTTCAGGGTGGAGATGGCGGAGACGACCTCCTTGCCGAGCCCGTCGGCACCGACCATGCCGGCGATGACGACCATCGACAGCGCGAGCATGATCACCTGGTTGATGCCGGCCATGATCGTCGGCGTGGCCAGCGGCAGCTGGATCCCCCGTAGGATCTGGCGCGGTGTGGCACCGAAGGCCGCGCCGGCCTCGACGGTCTCCGAGTCGACCTGTCGGATCCCCAGCTCGGTCAGGCGCACGCCCGGCGGCAGCGAGAAGATCACCGTGGCGACGACACCGGGGACTGCGCCGACGCTGAAGAAGATGATCGCCGGGATGAGGTAGACGAAGGCGGGCATCGTCTGCATGAAGTCCAGCAACGGACGCACCGCACCGCTCACCCACGCGCTGCGAGCGGCCGCGATGCCGATGGGCACCGCGATGACGACGGCGACCATGGTGGCGATGATGACCAGCGACAGGGTGAGCATCGCGTTCTCCCACTGCCCCATACCGGCCACCAGCGCGAAGCCGACCGGGGTGGCGACGGCGAACTGCCAGGAGCGCACCAGCCAGGCGATGAGGGTGAGCACGAGGATGATCACGATGGACGGCGGCGACAGCAGCGCTGCGTTCAGCGTGTCCACGAGCCACCCCACCGTGAGATCGATGAAGTCGAAGAGCGCGGCGACGTTGGTGGTCAGCCAGTCGATGATCGACTCGGCCCACTGGCCGACCGGAACCCTGGGGAAGATCGAGTCCTCCTCCATCACTGCACCTCCCCCGTCATCGCCGGCTCCCCGTCGTGCTCACCGGGTGGGGGGACGACGTGGTCGGGCGGTGGGGGGACGTCCTGCCCGCTCGACGCCGCCGCCAGCAGGGTCACGTGCGGGACTGTGCCGAGGACCCGGTCCTCGTCGTCGACGACGACGACGGGGCTGTTGGCGTCGGAGGCGTCGCGGAACATGTCCGCGAGCAGGGTGTCGGTGGAGGCCGTGGGCACCCGATCACGCGGGATGACCGGCAGCAGGTCGCTGCGCTCGCGCACCGCCCTGGCCACATCGCCCTCGTGGACCAGACCGACGAGGGTGCGGTCGCGGCCGACGACGACGAGCCAGGAGGTCTGGGTCTCGCGCATGAGCTTCTGTGCGGCGAGGGGCCCCTGCTCCGGCCCGACGACCACCGGCGGGGTCTCCATGATCCCGTCGGCCGTGATGACCCGGCTGCGGTCGACGTCCTGGACGAACTGCGCGACGTAGTTGTTGGCCGGGTCGTTGAGGATCTGCTCGGCCGTGCCGATCTGCTCGATCCGCCCGGCGCGCATCATCGCGATCCGATCGCCCAGGCGCATCGCCTCGTTGAGGTCGTGGGTGATGAAGAGGACCGTCTTGTCGAGCTGGTTCTGCAGCTCGACGAGCTTGTCCTGCATCTCCCGGCGGATCAGCGGGTCGAGGGCGCTGAAGGCCTCGTCCATGAGCATGATGTCGGTCTCCGCGGCGAGGGCGCGGGCGAGGCCGACGCGCTGGCGCATGCCGCCGGACATCTCGTCCGGCCGGTAGGCGCCCCAGCCGCCGAGGTCGACCATCTTCAGGGCCTCCTCGGCCCGCCGCTCGCGGTCGGCGCGGTTGACGCCCTGGACCTCCAACGCGTAGGCGGCGTTCTCCCCGACGGTGCGGTGCGGCAGCAGCGCGAAGTGCTGGAAGACCATGCTCACGTGCTCGCGTCGCACCCGGCGCAGGCTCTCCCCCTTCGCCCGGGTGACGTTGGTGTCACCGATGTGGACCTCGCCCGAGGTCGGCTGCAGCAGTCCGTTGACCATCCGGATGAGGGTCGACTTGCCCGAGCCGGACAGGCCCATGACGACGAAGATCTCTCCCGGGTCCACCGAGAAGGAGGCATCGATGACGGCGGGGGTCAGGCCCAGGGCGCGCAACTCGTCGCGGTCGGCGCCCTGCTGGAGGGCCTGGACCCCTCTCTCGGGGCGCCGCCCGAAGACCTTGTACAGATTGCTTGCGGTGATCGCAGCCACACGTCTCCTCAGTGCTCGTCTTCATCCCGGGCAGGGTTGGCGTTCCCTGACCGCGGGATGACTCATTCCTTACGGAATCATCCTTGCGCGACCGGAACCACATCGACGCGCCCTTCGTGACACGAATGGAACGCGACGTCAGTGGTCGTGGTCGACCTCCACGGGCAGACCGGTGCGCACGTCGGTGACGGGTAGCGAGCTGTCCGCGGGCAACGACGGGTCGCTCGCCGGGCGGCCCTTGAGCATCAGCTGGGCCCCGAGGCTGGCGACCATGGCGCCGTTGTCGGTGCACAGGCTACGGCGTGGGACGCGCAGTGCGACCCCCGCCTCCTCGCACCGTTGCCGCGCCATCTCGCGCAACCTGCTGTTGGCGGCGACGCCGCCGCCGATCTGCAGGGCGGCCACGTCGTGCTCGCGGCAGGCGAGCACGGCCTTGCGGGTCAGCACGTCGGTGACCGCCTCCTGGAAGGACGCCGCGACGTCGCCGACGGGCACGTCACGCCCGGCTGCCCGCTCGGCCTCCACCCAACGGGTCACGGCGGTCTTCAGCCCGGAGAAGGAGAAGTCGAAGCGGTGACGCTCCATGTCCCTGCGGCTGGAGAGCCCCCGTGGGAAGTCGATGGTGATCTGCCCGTCGCTCGCGGCGCGGTCGATGTGCGGGCCGCCCGGGAAGGGCAGCCCGAGCACCCTGGCGACCTTGTCGAAGGCCTCCCCCGCCGCGTCGTCGATCGTCGCGCCGAGACTGCGGATGTCGTGGGTGACGTCCGGGACGAGTAGGAGGGAGGAGTGCCCGCCGCTGACGAGCATGGCCATCGTCGGCTCCGGCAGCGGGCCGTGCTCGACGATGTCCACGGCCACGTGGCTGGCGAGGTGGTTGACCCCGTAGAGCGGGATGCCCAGGGCGACCGACAGCGCCTTGGCGGAGGCGACCCCGACCATGAGCGCCCCGGCCAGACCCGGACCGGCGGTCACGGCGACGCCGTCGAGGTCCGCGAGCGCCACGCCCGACTCGCGGCAGGCCTTCTCGATCATCGGGACCATGGCCTCGAGGTGTGCACGGGAGGCGACCTCCGGCACGACCCCGCCGAATCGCGCGTGCTCGTCGACGCTCGAGGCGATGGCGTCGACGAGCAGCTCGGTGCCGCGGACGATGCCGACACCGGTCTCGTCGCACGAGGTCTCGATGCCCAGGACGAGGGGCTGCTCGGTCACGGCGTCACTCATGGCATTTCCCTAGGTCAGGTCGAGGGCGAGGACGAGGGCGTCCACCCCACCCGGGTAGTACCGGGCTCTGGTCTGCAGCAGCTCGAAGCCGCGGGCCGCGTACAGCGCCCGGGCGGCCGTGTTGTCCTCGCGGACCTCGAGCAGGAGCCGCTGGGCGCCGGCGCGGACGGAGCGGTCGACGAGCTCCTCGAGGAGGCGACGACCGAGGCCGGTGCGGCGGGCCCGGGGCAGGACGGCGATGGTCATGACGTCGCTGACCTCCCCGCCGTGGTCGAGGCCGGCGTAGCCGGCCACGCCCCCTTCGTCCTCCGCGAGGAGGTACTCGCGGCGGGGACGCCCGGCGAGCTCGCCCCACCACGAGGCGAGGCTCCAGGCCTCGGCGCCGAAGAGCTCGGTCTCCAGGTCCGCGAGCTGCTCGAGGTCCTGCCAGCGCACCTCGCGCACGGTCGTCGTCCCCGGGGCTGCCGCGGCGCTCACTGCTGGGCCTGCTCGGCCCGCCGGTCGGGACGGCGTCGCTGCTGCTGCTGGCGCGGGGCGGTGGCCGGCTTCGGCGCGGACGGGACCATCGCGTCGGGACGGCGCAGGTAGAGCGGCTCGACCGGCATGGCCTCGCCCGCCGTGATGCGCTGTGCCGCGAGCGTGGCCAGGGCACCGGCGTCGACGTCGAGGAGGCCGGTGCCGTGCGGCAGCAGCTCCGGGTAGAGAAGGGGGCCGCGGCCGGCGGTCGGCAGGGCGCGGACGGCGTCCGGCAGGTCGGCGGGCTTGTCCACGGCGGGGTCGCCCAGCCGCTCGATGGCGCCGTCGGTGCAGCGGTAGCGGGCCCAGTAGACCTCCTTGCGACGGGCGTCCGTGGCGACGAGCAGCTCGCCCTCGTGGCCGCCGGTCGCTGCCGCACCCGCCAGGGCGTCGAGTGAGCACACACCGTGCACGCTGATCCCCCTGGCGTGGGCGAAGGTCCGCGCGGTGACGAGGCCGACGCGAAGTCCGGTGAAGGGGCCGGGGCCGGTTCCGACGGCCACGTGGGTGACCTCCTCGGCGGCGGTACCGGCGGCCCTCATGACCCCGATGAGCAGCGGCGCGAGGAGCTCGGTGTGCCGGCGCGCATCGACCGTGCTCCGGGAGGCGAGGACCTGCCCGCCGTCGTGCACCGCCACGGTGATGGCCGAGGTGGCCGTGTCCATCGCGAGGATCCTCATCGCCTGCTCCCTTCGCCGGGCGCCAGCAGCGCCTCGATCGCGACGCCGTCCCACCGGGGGCCGACGGCGTGCACGCCCATGGTGCGCTCCTCGGTCGCGGGGTCGGCGACGAGGGTGATCTCGAGGCGGTCCTCGGCCAGTCCCTCCGCCAGGCCCGCACCCCACTCGACGACCGTCACGGCGTCATCGAGGTCCGCGTCGAGGTCGAGGTCGTCCAGCTCCGCGATGCCGCCGAGTCGGTAGGCGTCCGCGTGGACCAGCTCGGGCCCCTCGCCGAGCGAGGGGTGGATCCGGGCGATGACGAAGGTCGGTGAGGTGACCGGCCCGCGCACGCCCAGGCCCTCCCCCAGGCCCCGGGTGAGGGTGGTCTTGCCGGCGCCGAGGCCCCCGGTGAGCACCACGAGGTCGCCCGCGCGCAGCAGACCGGCGAGTCGGCGGCCGACGTCGACGGTCGCGTCGGCGTCGGGCAGCACCAGCGTCATGCCGTGTCCTCCCGGACGGCTCCCTTCGCCCGCTTCGCGTCCCGCGCGGCGTCCTCGCCGTGGGGCCGCTCGAGCAGGCCGAAGATCGCATCGGTGACGGCCCCGGGTCGCTCCAGCTGGAGGACGTGGCCGACCCCGGGGACGACGACGAGCTCCGCGGCCGGCAGCGCCTCCGCGAGCCGGTCACTGTGCGCCGGCGGGGTCAGGACGTCGCGGGACCCGGCGACGATGAGCACGGGTGTCTCCACCAGGGCCGGCAGCGCGTCGCGGATGTCGAGGGTGTCCAGCTCGGGCAGGAAGGCGCCGATGGCGTCCAGCCGGGTGCCGAAGACCATCGTCGCGACCTGCCGCAGCAGGTCTCTGGGCATCTCGGTACCGAAGGCGTACTTCTGCACCGCCCAGGACTCGATGCCGCGACCGGCTGCCCGGGCGCCGCCCCACAGGCCGTCGCGGTTGGAGAGGTTGGCCAGGACGCCCGGACCGATCGCAGCGATGATGCGGTCGAAGCGCTGCCCGAGGCCGAGCTGGACGAGGCTGTCCCCACCGGCACTCGTCGCGATGAGCGCCGCGCCGACGACCCGGTCGCGGGTGAGCTGCGGGTACCGCCCGGCGAAGCTCATGATCGTCATGCCACCCATGGAGTGGCCGACGAGGACGAGGTCCCCCTCCGGGCTCGTCGCGTCGATGACGGCCCGCAGGTCCCGGCCGAGCTGGTCGATGACGCAGGAGGCGAGGTCGCCGTGCTCGGAGCGGCCGTGGTTGCGCTGGTCGTAGCTGACCACGCGGTACCCGGCGTCGACGAGCTCGCGGCGCTGGTGGATCCAGGAGCTGAGATTGAGCACGAAGCCGTGCACGAGGACGACGGTCGGACGGCCGCTGTCGGCCCACCCCTCCGGCTCGTCGACCTCGACGTGCAGCACGACACCGTCGCTGGCGGGCACCGCGAGGATCTTGTCGGCCTCGAAGGGGAAGACGTGCACCTTGTCGGGGGCGGTGACGGCGTTCGCTCGCGAGCGGCGCGCCGCCGTGCGACCCGCGAGACCGGCCCCGGCGATCGCGGCCCCTCCCACGAGCGCGGCGGCGAGCCCGACGCCGGTGGCGGCGGCGTGGCCGGCACGCCTCGTCGTCGGGTCCGTGCCGCCCGGGTCCTTCGCGGTGCCGGCCATCAGCGTCCTCCCAGGTATCGGCGCGGGACGCGGGCCCCGAGGCGGGTGACGATCTCGTAGTTGATCGTGTCGATGGCGGCGGCCCAGTCCTGGGCCGTCGGCTCACCGTCGGCCTCCCGGCCGAAGACGACCACCTCGTCCCCCGCGGCAGCGGTGCTGCCCGGCCCGAGGTCGAGGACGAACTGGTCCATGCAGACCCGGCCGGCCACCGTGAACTGCCGCCCGTCGGCCTGCACCGGCCCCACGTTGCCCGCGTGGCGCGGGATGCCGTCCGCGTAGCCGAGCGGGACGAGACCCAGCCGGGTCTCCCCCTTCGTCGTGTACTGGTGGCCGTAGGAGATGCCCTGCCCGGCCCCTGCGGTCTTGACGTTGATCAGGCGGGCGGTCACCCGCATCGCCTCGCGCAGCCCGAAGTGGGTCGGGCCGCCGAGGTCGGGAACCGGCGAGAGCCCGTAGATCGAGACCCCGGGTCGCACCATGTCGAACTGCGCGGACGGGTTGGTCAGCGTCGCCGCGGAGTTGGCCAGGTGGCGGATGCGCGGACGCAGCCCGGCACGCTCCGCGTCGGCGAGGATCGCCACGAAGGTGTCCTGCTGGGCCCGCACGGTGGGGTGGTCCGGCGCGTCCGCGTACGCGAAGTGGGAGAAGATCCCCTCGACGTCGACGACGCCCTCGGCCTCGAGGCGCGCGGCCTCGACGAGCATCCAGGCGAGGTCGTCCGCCCAGGCGCCCCCGCGACCCAGGCCGGTGTCGGCCTTGATGTGGACGCGGGCGGTGGTGCCCAGCCCGCGCGCGGCTGCGGCGATCTCGGCCAGCGCCCAGGGTGCGCCCGCGGAGAGGGTCAGGTCGGCCCGGATCGCTGCGGCCAGGTCGGCCCCGGGCGGGAAGAGCCAGGTGAGCACGGGTGCGGTCACTCCTGCTGCCCGGGCAGCCATCGCCTCGGACAGCTGGGCGATCGCGAGGTAGGTCGCGCCGCCGGCGAGCGCCGCGTGGGCGACGGGCACGAGGCCGTGGCCGTAGGCGTCGCCCTTGATCACGGCCATGACGTCCGCGTCACCGGCGAGGCGACCCAGCTGGGCGACGTTGTCGCTGATGGCGCCGAGGTCGATGTCGGCCCAGGCGGTCAGGCCGTGCGTCGACGCCGTGGGCGGCAGCGTCGCGGAGGAGGCGGTGGTCGGTGACTCGGGGCGGGGTGCTGTGGTGTCCATGGGTATCCGCACGAGTGTATGCCTGCCGCGACAGTGCACCATGGGGGTATGACCTACCACGTGGACGACTACCAGGCCGACCCGGCCCGCTACGACGACGTCGAGTACCGGCGCTGCGGCCGCTCCGGGCTGCAGCTGCCGCCGATCTCGCTGGGCCTGTGGCACAACTTCGGCGACCACGAGCCGCTGGCGACCCAGCGGGCGGTGCTGCGCCGGGCCTTCGACCTGGGCGTGACCCACTTCGACCTGGCGAACAACTACGGACCTCCCTACGGCAGCGCCGAGCGCAACTTCGGCACCGTGCTCTCCGAGGACCTGCGCCGGTACCGGGACGAGCTGGTCATCTCCACCAAGGCCGGCTGGGACATGTGGCCGGGGCCGTACGGCCAGATCGGCGGATCACGCAAGTACCTGCTCGCCTCGCTCGACCAGTCCCTGCAGCGGATGGGTCTGGACTACGTGGACATCTTCTACAGCCACCGTTTCGACCCGGACACCCCGCTCGAGGAGACGATGGGGGCGCTGGACTCCGCGGTGCGTCAGGGCAAGGCGCTCTACGTGGGCATCTCCTCCTACGGGCCGGAGCGCACGCGGGAGGCCTACGCGATCCTGCGCGAGATGGGCACCCCGCTGCTGATCCACCAGCCCTCCTACTCGATGCTCAACCGCTGGGTCGAGGACGAGCTGCTCGACACGATCGAGGATCTCGGCGTGGGCGCGATCGCCTTCTCCCCCCTGGCCCAGGGGCTGCTGACCGACAAGTACCTCGGCGGGATCCCCGAGGACTCCCGCGCCGGTCGCGAGGGCACCGGTATCGCGGGACAGCTGACCGAGGACAACCTCGCGCACATCCGCGCGCTCAACGACATCGCCGGCGAGCGCGGGCAGACCCTCGCCCAGATGGCACTGGCGTGGGCGCTGCGCGACCGGCGCATCACCTCCGTGCTGGTCGGGGCACGCACCGTCGCCCAGCTGGAGAACAGCCTCGGCGCGCTGGACTCGGCCGGCTTCACCGACGAGGAGCTGGCCCGGATCGACGAGCACGCCGTCGAGGGCGGCATCAACTGGTGGGCGGAGTCGGCGCAGGGCTGAGGGCGAGGAGTGGTCCCACCTCGCTACTCTTCTCCCGACACCACCGGGAGGACACAGGGCATGGGGAAGACCACTCGCATGATGCTGGCCGCGCTCACCGTTGCCACGATGCTCACCGCCTGCGCCGGCAACGAGGACGAAGGGGGCGGGGAGTCAGCGTCGTCGACGTCGAGCACGTCGGCCGAGGCCTCGCCGGCCGACTCCTCGCCGGGCGACTCCGAGACGAGTACCGAGCTCGATGCGGCCGCCAAGCAGGCCGGTGTCGACCCGACCGACCCACCGGAGCCGATCGCCAGCGTCACGATGCCGGGGGCGGGCGGCGGCGCGAACAACGCGCCCACCGAGATCACCCTGGATCTGCTCTCGTTGCGACGCGACGGCGACCTGCTCGTGCTCAACCTCGGCTTCACGCCGAAGAAGGGCGAGCCCACGAGCTACTACGGGTGGACCACCACCCGATGGGCACCCCAGATCATCGATACGACGAACCTCACGGTCCACGACGTCGTCGACTCCGAGTCCGGTTCCGTCTCGACCGGGACCGGACCACTGGGCACCAAGGTCGGCGGCGGCCAGACCCTCCACCTCTACGCCGTCTTCGCAGCGCCCCCGCAGGACGTGGAGACCGTGACGGTCAAGCCGGCGGACGGGGCCCCGGCCTTCACCGGGGTGACCATCCAGTGAGCCGGCGGTCGCGGGCGACCACCGGGACCCTCGCCGCCCTGCTCGTCCTGCCCCTGGCCGCCGTCCCGGCGCACGGCGACGGGGTCGACGACCTGCCGGAGATCACGCCCGCCCAGCTGGCGGCCTCGGTGCACGACCTCCAGCCGAACACCAGCGACATCCGGTCGCAGATCACCCCGCTCGAGCGGAAGGTCTCCTCGGAGGCGATCGCCCTCAACAGCGACGTCCTCTTCGCCTTCGACGAGGCGAGGATCAGCTCCCGTGCGCAGCGGGCCATCGGTGACGTGGTCGAGGAGATCCCGCAGGGCGCGTCGGTGACGATCACCGGCTACACCGATGACGTCGGCGAGGAGGACTACAACCAACGGCTGTCGACCGAGCGGGCCCGGGCCGTGGAGGAGGCCGTGACCAGGGCCCGCCCCGACCTGGACACCACCGCACGAGGACGAGGCAGCGCCGATCCCGTCGAGCCCAACAGCACGGGCGGGGAGGACAACCCCCGCGGCCGCGCCAAGAACAGACGCGTCGAGATCAGGTACGGGTGACCCGACGGCGCTAGCCTGACAGGCATGCGCACCGTCGTCGTCAGCCTCATCGCCGCCGATCGCCCCGGACTGGTCACCGAGCTCGCGGCCGTCGTCGCCGAGCAGGGCGGCAACTGGCTGGAGAGCCAGATGGGCCGGCTGGGCGGCACCTTCGCCGGGGCTGTCCTGGTCGAGCTCGAGGACGAGCGGGTCGAGGACCTGTCGGCCGCCGTGCGCGACCTGCGCGATGTCGACGTCGTCGAGGTGACGGCGGCGACCACCGCCGCGACCGCGGACCCGGGTGACGCCCCGGTCCGCGTGGTCGCCATCGGCCAGGACCAGCCCGGCATCGTGCGCGAGGTGACCCGGGCGCTCGCCGACCGGGGGCTGGGCATCCGGGAGTTCCACTCCTCCACGAGCGATGCCCCGATGAGCGGCGAGCGGCTCTTCGAGGCGACGGCGGTCGTGGGGGCGGCCGAGGACGCCGACCTCACCGATCTGCGCACCGCGCTGGACGAGGTCTCGGAGCAGCTGCGGCTGGACATCCAGATCGACGACGGCGAGGAGGACAACCCGGCCTGGGGCGAGGTCCCCGAGCTGGGCTAGTCGGCCTACCGCAGCAGGGCCGCGACCGTCGGCCCGATCGCGTGCGCGACGGCCAGCGCCCGCACCGGGCCCCCGGGGTTGGCGTGCTCCGCGGCCCGTCCGTGCACGAGCACACCGAGTGACGCGGCCCTCGTCGGGTCGAGGCCGGCGGCGAGCAGCGTCCCCACGAGCCCCGCGAGGACGTCCCCCGACCCGGCCGTGGCGAGCCACGCGGGCGCGTCGTCGTGCACGTGCACCGGCCCCTCGGCGTCGACGACGTGGGTGACCGCACCCTTGAGCAGGACGGTCGCGCCGGTGAGCCGGGCGAGCAGCCTGGCGTGCTCGAGCGGGTCGGCCTCGACCTCGGCCCGGGTCAGGGCGGTCGTGCGGCCGCGCAGTCGGGTCAGCGCGCGGGCGCATTCCCCCGCGTGCGGCGTCAGGAGGGTCGGCGCCCCGCGGGGCCCGTCGAGGAGGTCGAGGCCGCCCGCGTCGAGGACGACCGGCAGGTCGGAGGCGAGGGCCGCACGCGCGGCGGCCAGCTGCTCCGCCGCCCCTTCGCCGGTGGCCTCCGGGTCCAGACCGGAGCCGATGCACCAGGCCTGCACCCTCCCTTCGCCCGGGACCGCCTCGGGGACCGCCTGTCGGACGAGGTCGGTCGGCGCCTGCGGGCCGACGTAGCGAACCATCCCGGTCCCCGCCGTCACCGCCGCGGTGCTCGCGAGCACCGCGGCCCCCGTGTACCGCGCGCCTCCGGCGATGAGACCGAGCACGCCGCGGGAGTACTTGTCGTCCTCTGCGGACGGGACGGGCCAGAGGGCGGGCACGTCGTCCGGGGTCAGCCGGACGACGATCGGGGTGGCGTCCTCGAGGTCCAGGCCGATGTCCAGGACGGTGAGGATCCCGCAGGTCGGCTCGGTCGACGGCATCAGGTGGACGGCCTTGGGCGCCCCGAAGGTCACCGTCTCGTCCGCGAAGACCGCGTCCGCGACGACCGGCCCACCGTCGACGGGCTGCCCGCTCGGGGTGTCGACGGCGATCACCCAGGTGCGGTCCGGGATCGCGTCCACCCACGGCCGGGCGAAGGGGGGAAGTCCCGGCCGTCCGCCGATGCCGGTGATGCCGTCGAGGACCACCTCGGCCCGCGCGATCGCGGTGAGCGCCTCGGCACCGTCCCCGGTGAGGACGCGGGCGCCCCGGGAGCGGGCCCGCTCGGCGGCCGCCGACACCGTGGGTGAGGACTCGGGGTCCACGCACACGGCGGTGGCATCGAAGCCGCGTCGGGCCAGGCGGGCGATCGCGTAGAGGGTGTCGGCACCGTTGTTGCCCGGGCCGACCAGACCCGTGACCCGACGGAAGCCGCGGTCGCGCATGCGGCCGCTCGTCAGCCGGGCGAGGCCCCTGGCGGCCCGGCCCATCAGCTCCCCGCTCTCGAGGAGCTCGGGAAGGGCATCCTCGGCCCGGCGGATCGTCTCGACTGAGTACCCGGTGATCACGTCAGTGACCGTACTCCCCCACGGACGTCAGGCGGACTCGGCGATGACGATCGCGGTGGCGATGCCGCCGTCGTGACTGAGGGAGATGTGCAGGCGGGTGACGCCGAGCAGCTCGGCGCGGGCCGCGACCGCGCCGGTGACCACGAGGACCGGCTCGCCGTGCTCCCCCTTCGTCACCTCCGCCTCCTGCCACGGCAGGTCGCCGGGTGTGCACAGCGCCTTGCCGGTGGCCTCCTTGGCGGCGAACCGTGCCGCGAGGGAGCGCAGCGGCAGGTCGCGCTCCCGCTCGGTGAAGACCCGCTCGCGCAGGCCCGGCGTCCGCTCGAGACGGGCGCCGAGACGCACCATGTCGACGACGTCGATCCCCACCCCGACGATCACGGCGCTCCCCCGACCTTCACTCGACGGTGACGGACTTGGCGAGGTTGCGCGGCTGGTCGACGTCGAGCCCCTTGGCCGTGGACAGGTGCAGGGCGAAGACCTGCAGCGGCACGACGGTCAGGAGCGGCTGGAGCAGCGGCGAGGTGTGCGGCACCCGGATCACCTCGTCGGCGAACGGGACGACCTCCTCGTCGCCCTCCTGGGCGATGACGATGGTGCGGGCGCCGCGGGCGCGGATCTCCTGGATGTTGGAGACGACCTTCTTGTGCAGGTCGTTCGGCGTGTCGGGGCCCGGCACGACGATGAAGACCGGCTGACCGGGCTCGATGAGCGCGATGGGGCCGTGCTTGAGCTCACCGGCCGCGAACCCCTCGGCGTGGATGTAGGCGAGCTCCTTGAGCTTCAGGGCCCCCTCCATCGCGATCGGGAAGCCGACGTGACGCCCCAGGAAGAGCACCGCGCGGGTGTCGGCCATGAAGCGGGCGATCTCCTCGACCCGGTCCATCGTCGTCAGCAGCTCGGCGATCTTGTCCGGGACCGTGTGCAGCTCCGCCATGACGGACCTGGCGTCGTCGGCGAAGGTCTCGCCGCGCAGCTGCGCGAGGTAGAGGCCCAGCACGTAGCAGGCGGTGATCTGCGCGAGGAAGGCCTTGGTCGAGGCGACCGCGATCTCCGGACCGGCGTGCGTGTAGAGGACGGCGTCCGACTCACGCGGGATCGTCGCCCCGTGGGTGTTGCAGACCGAGACCGTCAGCGCTCCGAGGGAGCGCGCGTGGCGCACCGCCATCGCGGTGTCGGCGGTCTCGCCGGACTGGCTGATCGAGACCACGAGGGTGCGCTCGTCGACGATCGGGTCGCAGTAGCGGAACTCGTGGGCGAGGGCGACCTCGACCGGGATCCGGGTCCAGTGCTCGATGGCGTACTTGGCGACCGTGCCGGCGTAGGCGGCGGTCCCGCAGGCGACGATCGTGATGCGGTCGATCGCCCGGAGCTTCTCCTCGTCGATGCGCACCTCGTCGAGCACGAGCCGGCCCTCGGCGTCGGTGCGACCGAGCAGCGTGTCCCCGACCGCCTTCGGCTGGTCGTGGATCTCCTTCTCCATGAAGGTGTCGAAGCCGCCCTTCTCCGCGGCAGCCGCGTCCCAGGTCACCTCGTAGGGGCGGCCCGCACCGTCGGTGCCGTCGAAGTTGATCACCGAGTAGGCGTCGGGGGTGATCGTGACGATCTGGTCCTGCTCGAGCTCGACGGCCTGCTTGGTGTGGCCGATGAAGGCCGCCACGTCGGAGCCGAGGAAGTTCTCCCCCTCGCCGAGGCCGACGACGAGCGGGCTGTTACGACGGGCCGCCACGACGACGTCCGGCTGGTCGGCGTGCACCGCCAGGAGGGTGAAGGCGCCCTCGAGTCGGTTGACCACCCGGCGCATCGCCTCGGTGAGGTCACCGGTCTCGGTGAACGCGGCCGCCAGCATGTGGGCGGCGACCTCGGTGTCGGTCTCGGAGGTGAAGGCCACGCCCTGCTCGAGCAGCTCACCCTTGAGTGCGTGGAAGTTCTCGACGATGCCGTTGTGGACGACCGCGATCTTCCCGTCGCCCCCGCCGCGGTGCGGGTGGGCGTTCTCGTCCGTCGGCCCGCCGTGGGTGGCCCAGCGGGTGTGACCGATGGCCGTCGTCGACACCGGGATCGCCTCGGACTCCAGTGCCGCCCGCAGGTTGGCGAGCTTGCCCGCACGCTTCTCCGCGAACACGGTGTCCCCCGTGACCAGGGCGACGCCCGCAGAGTCGTACCCGCGGTACTCGAGCCGGGAGAGCCCCTCCATCACGACGTCCAGGGAGCGGGCGCCCGCGTCGGGGCCGACGTATCCAACGATTCCACACATGCGGGACAGGTTAACCGTCCCTGTGCCGGGCCCGGAGCACGTGGGACACAATGAGGCTGTGCCCTCCGCGTCCTCCGCCGCCACGGTGACCGTGCCGTCCCCCTTCGTCGAGCTCGACCGCGATGCCTGGGCCCGACTGCGGGAGAACCACCCACTCAACCTCGACGAGGGGGATCTGGCCCGGCTGAGGGGTCTGAGCGACCCCATCGACCTCGAGGAGGTCCAGGAGGTCTACCTCCCGCTCTCCCGGCTGCTGACGTTCTACGTCTCGGCCACGACGCGGCTGCACCGGACCACGTCCACCTTCCTCGGTGAGCGACCGCCGAAGGCTCCCTTCGTCATCGGCGTCGCCGGGTCGGTCGCGGTCGGCAAGTCCACGACCGCCCGCATCCTGCGCGAGCTGATGCTGCGCTGGCCGGACACGCCCCAGGTCGACCTGGTGACCACCGATGGTTTCCTGCTGCCGAACGCCGAGCTGGAGCGCCGTGGCCTGCTGCAGCGCAAGGGATTCCCCGAGTCCTACGACCGTCGGGCGCTGCTGCGCTTCATGTCGGCTGTGAAGGCCGGCCAGCCCGAGGTCTTCGCGCCGGTCTACTCGCACCTGACCTACGACATCGTCCCGGAGGGGCAGATCGTCGTGCGGCAGCCGGACGTGCTCATCGTCGAGGGACTCAACGTCCTCCAGCCTCCCGGCGCCCGTCAGGACGGACGCACGGGGCTCGCCGTCAGCGACTTCTTCGACTTCTCCGTCTACGTCGATGCCAAGGTCGACGACATCCGACGGTGGTACGTCGAGCGCTTCCTGCGGCTGCGGCAGACCTCCTTCGCCGACCCGCAGTCCTACTTCCACCGGTACGCGCAGCTGACCGACGAGCAGGCCGAGGCCCGCGCGCTGCACATCTTCGAGACGATCAACCAGCCCAACCTGGTCGACAACGTCCTGCCGACGCGGGGTCGGGCGAGCCTGGTGCTGACGAAGGGGGCGGACCACCAGGTCCGCCGGATCCGGCTGCGCAAGCTCTGACCCGCTTCCGGCGGCCGACCGACCCCGCGCGTTCGTCGGGGTGCTGCTGGGCGCGTGAGCGGTGGTGCTCGATCAGTACCAGTGCGGGTTCTGGTTGTTCCAGAAGTCCAGCGCGCCGCAGGGGCTGCCGTAGCTGAGCTTGATGTAGTTCAGACCCCAGTCGATCTGGGTGATCGGGTTGGTCTTCCAGTCGTTGCCGGCGGACGCCATCTTGTTGGCGGGCAGGGACTGCGGGATCCCGTAGGCCCCGGAGGAGGAGTTGGTCGCGTCCCACTCCCAGTCGCTCTCGCCGATCCACAGCTGCTCGAGGCAGCTCCACTGGCCGTCGTCCCAGCCGTACTCGCGCATCAGCTCGATGGCGTAGGGCTTGGGGTCGGCCTGGATCCGGGCGATCTGGGCGTCGGTGAAGTCGCGCTCGCTGACCGGCTTGGCGGCCTCCCTCTTCTCGCGCGCAGCCTCCTTCTTCGCCTTGGCCGCCCTCGCGGCCTTCCTCTCCTTGGCCTTCTTCTCCTCCGCGGCCAGGCGTGCCTCCTCGCGCGAGGCGCTCCGGGAGACATTGGCCGAGCGACGGCTCTCGGCGAGGCGGGCGGCGTCCTGGGCGGCGGTGTCCGACCCCGCACGCTCGGGACCACTGCCGGCGACGTCCTGCTGGGGAGCGGCCAGCGCGGCGGAGGCCACGTCCTTGGCCTCGGACGGGTCGCCGATGGCGACGGTGGCACCGAGCGAACCCAGCATGGCGATCACGACCGCACCACCGATGACGGGTCGACGGACGGCGGCTCGGACGGCCGCTGCTCCACGACGCGGGCGCGCTGACGCCGAGTGCCGTGCTCCGTGCCGTGGCGTGTAGCTCGTCGAGCCCACGTCACCAGCTCCTTCCATGACGACAGCCACTCCGAGGGAGTGGCTGTTGATGCGGGCCGGCATGGTGCGCTAAACCCGCTGTTACCAAGTCGAGACCTTAGCCGACCCCCGCCCTCGGCGCCAACCCCCGGGTAACCACGGACGAAGGGGGCGCCCCGCCGCCATGGATTCGCGGCGGGGCACCCCCCTTCGAGGCTCCTTCGTCGCACCTCAGTACACCGCCCTCGTCATGGGGCCGAGGTCACACGTCGCCGCCCTCGAGCAGGTCGGTCACCAGCGCCGCGATCGGGCTGCGCTCACTGCGGGTGAGCGTGATGTGCGAGAAGAGCGGGTGCCCCTTGAGCGTCTCGATGACCGCCGCGACGCCGTCGTGGCGCCCGACGCGCAGGTTGTCGCGCTGGGCCACGTCGTGGGTGAGCACGATCTTGGAGTTCTGCCCGATGCGGGACATCACGGTGAGCAGGACATTGCGCTCCAGGCTCTGCGCCTCGTCGACGATGACGAAGGCATCGTGGAGGCTGCGGCCGCGGATGTGGGTCAGCGGCAGCACCTCGAGCATGTCGCGGTCGAGGATCTCCTCGACGACCTCCGTGGACACGACCGCGCCGAGGGTGTCGTGGACCGCCTGCGCCCACGGCCCCATCTTCTCCTGCTCGCTGCCGGGCAGGTAACCCAGCTCCTGGCCGCCGACGGCGTACA
This sequence comes from Janibacter sp. DB-40, assembly GCF_029510815.1. Taxonomy (NCBI): domain Bacteria; kingdom Bacillati; phylum Actinomycetota; class Actinomycetes; order Micrococcales; family Intrasporangiaceae; genus Janibacter; species Janibacter sp. DB-40. The sequence goes on from NZ_CP120360.1 coordinate 2,501,740, forward strand.
GCGGGCGGAAGACGACGACCTTGCGGTGCTGCCTGCGCTCCATGACCGCCTCGAGACCGGCACACATCGCCAGCGCGCTCTTGCCCGTGCCGGCGCGACCACCGAGGCTGACGATGCCGACGTCGGGGTCGAGGAGCAGGTCGAGGGCGATGCGCTGCTCGGCGGAGCGGCCGTGCAGCCCGAAGGCGTCACGGTCGCCGCGCACGAGCCGCACCTGCTTGTCCGCACCCACGCGACCGAGGGCGTTGCCCCGCTCGGAGATGATCTTCAGCCCCGTGTGGCAGGGCATCTCGGCGGCGGCGAGGTTCTCCACGCGCCCGGTCTCGTAGAGGTGGTCGACCTCCTCGCCACTCAGCTCGAGCTCGGCCATCCCCGTCCACCCGGAGTCGGCGCGAGTCTGCTCGTGGCGGTACTCCTGCGCGTCCAGGCCGACGGCGGAGGCCTTGACGCGCATCGGCAGGTCCTTGGAGACGATCGTGACGTCGGCGCCCTCGAGGGAGAGGTTCTTGGCCACCGCGAGGATGCGGGTGTCGTTGTCACCGAGCCGGAACCCCGACGGCAGCGAGGCGGGGTCGGTGTGATTGAGCTCGACGCGCAGGGTCCCGCCGTCGTCCCCGACAGCGACGGGTGCGTCGAGGCGGCCGGCCCGCACGCGCAGGTCGTCGAGGAGGCGCAACGCGGTGCGGGCGAAGTACCCCAGCTCCGGGTGGTGCCGCTTGCCCTCGAGCTCGGTCACGACGACGACGGGCAGGACCACCTCGTGCTCCTTGAAGCGCAGCACCGCCCGCGGGTCGGACAGCAGGACCGAGGTGTCGATGACGTAGGTGCGTCGACCTTCGTCCTGGGGCGGGAGGGTCACCGGGTCAGGCGCTCCGTCGGGCTGCGTGCCTGAGGGGGTGACGGTCTGGGTCATCAGGTCGTCCACGTCGGTCTCCTCGTCGGCGCCGCGCCCCGAAGGCGCCTGCGCGCCTACTCTCGGTGCTGGTGCCGGGATGGGATCCGAGGCATGGGCAGGGGCCGTGAGCGGCTCCTCCTGCTGATCAGCAGCCCCATGTCGGCCTTCCCGCCGGGGCCGCGGGGTGCGACCCGTCAGGGATCACGCTAGGACCGGCTGGGCGGATGGTGAGGGAGCCTTGCGGCGTGTCCGCGCGGAGCACGAGATCTTCACCTCCCGGCAACCCCACTGGTCGCACCCGTCACTCGTGCCCCACTCACCCCACCCCCGTCGCACGAGCCCAAGCAGCTGCGAAGGGGGTCAGCCGCCGAAGCGTCGGTGCCGGTCGGCGTAGGCGCGCAGGGCCCGCAGGAAGTCCACCCGGCGGAACTCGGGCCAGTAGGCCTCGCAGAAGTAGTACTCGCTGTGCGCGGACTGCCACAGCAGGAAGCCGGAGAGCCGCTGCTCCCCCGACGTGCGGATGACGAGGTCCGGGTCGGGCTGCCCCTTGGTGTAGAGGTGGTCGCCGATGTCCTCGGCGGTCAGCTCCGCGGCGACCTCGTCGAGGCTGGCGCCCTCCGCGGCGCGGGTGCGCAGCAGGGATCGGACGGCGTCGGAGATCTCCTGGCGTCCCCCGTAACCGACGGCGACGTTGACGACGAGCCCGTCGACCCCGGCCGTCTCCTCCTCCGCCCGGCGCAGGGCCGCCGCGGTCTGCACCGGCAGCATCTCCAGGGCACCGGCGGAGTGCAGCTGCCAGCGGCCGGCCGAGGCCAGGTCGGCCACGAGGCCCTCGATGATCCGCAGCAGGTGGTCCAGCTCGTCGGGGGGACGGGTCAGGTTGTCCGTCGAGAGCAGCCACAGGGTGACGACCTCGACGCCCGCGTCCTCACACCACTCCAGGAAGCCGGCGATGTTCGCCGCACCCGCGCGGTGCCCGTCGTCGGCATTGCGTCCACGCGCCTTCGCGAACCGTCGGTTGCCGTCCACGATCATCCCCACGTGCCGAGGCACGGCATCGCGGTTGAGCCGCCGGACGAGACGTCGCTCGTAGGCGCTGTAGAGCGGGTTGCGCACTCGCTGTCCTTCCTTGGCGCGATCTCGACCCGAGACAACCTACCGCCGCATCCGGTGTCCGATCCCACACGGGGACCCCCCGGCCCGACCATGGCGAACCTACGCTGCCGTAAGTTACCGTGGACCGATGGAGTCCCCCCGCACCGTGCACTCGTCACGCGCCAAGGAGCTCGCCTCGGACGTCGGCGAGCACGTTGACGCCTTCGTCGAAGCGGTCAAGCCCCACCTGCGCGGCTGGCTCCACCTCGTCATGGCACCCTTGGCGCTCATCGGCGGCCTCGTCCTCACCTCGATGGCCCCGACCCAGGCCGGTCGGATCGCGGCCATGGTCTTCACCGTCACCGCCGGCCTCCTCTTCGCCACCTCGGCTCTCTACCACCGCGGCAGCTGGGGGGAGAAGATGGGCGCGGCCCTGCGCCGGTGGGACCACGCGAACATCTTCCTCATCATCGCCGGCAGCTACACCCCCTTCGCACTGATGCTCCCGCGATCCCAGGCGGTGACGCTGCTGGCGACCGTCTGGACCGGCGCGATCCTCGGTGTGATCTTCCGCGTCTTCTGGGTCGACGCCCCGCGCTGGCTCTACGTCCCCGTCTACGTGGCCCTCGGCTTCGTCGCGGTCTTCTACATCAAGCCGCTGCTGACCCACGGCGGATGGACGATCCTCGGCTTCGTCCTCGCCGGCGGAGCGCTCTACACGGCGGGAGCCATCGTCTACGGGCTCAAGCGCCCCAACCCGTCACCGCGCTGGTTCGGCTTCCACGAGATCTTCCACGCGCTGACGGTGCTGGCCTTCATCTCACACTTCGTCGCCGCGACGCTGGCCCTCTTCGGCCCCATCGCCCAGACCTGAGCCCCGCTCCCCCGCCGGTCGCTCGTCGGCCGCCTCCGCTGACGTCGGCGTGCCCGCGCCGCGGGCCGCCTCCTGATCCTGCTTCTCCTGTGCCCGCTGGGCGAGGTTCATCCGCCGCACCCGCGTGAACATGCTGCGCATCAGCAGCCACAGCACGACCGCGAGGAAGAAGAAGACGACGAAGGCCAGGAAGCCCGGACCCACCTCGGTGCTGGGTGCGCTCATGTCCACTCCTTCACGGTCGGTGCGGCGCGGTCGTCGCGCACCAGCTCCAGGTCGGTCCGGCGCCCGAGCGCGTCCGCCTCGACCACGGAGCCCGGGATGCCCGCGAAGAGGTCGTCCTCGTCGTCATCGGTCTCGACGTGGCTCATCGCGAGCTCGTACTCCTCGGTCGGCCAGATCTCGGCCTGCAGGGAGTTGGGGACGGCGAAGAAGAACCCGTCCGGGTCGACCTGCGTCGCGTGCGCCCGCAGGGCGTCGTCGCGCACGTCGAAGTAGTCCGCCGCGTGCACCCTCGTGGTCACCTTGCGCTGGGGGCGCCGGCCGGCACGCTCGATCCACTCGACGAAGGGGGACTCCTGGCCCCGGGCGACCAGCGCGTCGTGGAAGGCCTGGATGCGCGCGAGGCTGAAGCCCCCGTTGTAGTAGAGCTTCAGCGGCTGCCAGGGCTCACCGGCGCGGGGGAAGCGGTCCGGGTCGCCCGCTGCCCGGAAGGCGGCGACGGAGACCCGGTTGGTCATCACGTGGTCCGGGTGGGGGTAACCGCCGTTCTCGTCGTAGGTGGTGATCACGTGCGGCCGAAAGCGGCGGATCTCGCGCACGAGGGCCTCGGTGGCGATGTCCAGCGGCTCGAGGTAGAAGCACCCGCGCGGCAACAGCGGCAGCGGGTCCCCCTCGGGCAGGCCCGAGTCGACGAAGCCGAGCCAGGACTGCTGGACGCCGAGGATCCGACGGGCCTCCTCCATCTCGTCACGTCGCACCTGGGAGATGTCGCGCAGGATGTGCGGGTCGTCCTTCAGCTTGGGGTTGAGGACGTCGCCGCGTTCGCCGCCGGTGCACGTGACGACGAGGACCTCGGCGCCCTCACGAACGTACTTGGCGGTCGTCGCCGCCCCCTTGCTCGACTCGTCGTCGGGGTGGGCGTGCACAGCCATGAGCCTGAGTGCTTCCACGGGTGGTGTCCTCCCGGACAGGTGTGTGCCGCGCGGCCCGGTGTGCCGCCGCGGTCTGGTGTCACGGACAATGAAGGCATTGTCTCACCGAGCACCGGGAGCCCTCGACGTGACCGGTGGCGCCCCCCTTCGCCCGCAGGAGAACCATGAGCACCGACGCGCAGGAACCCCACCACTGGGACCCCGAGCGCGAGGAGGCCGCCGCCGAGGCCGCCCCCGACCGGGGCAGCCGACGCTGGTGGGTCGCCGGCGGGCTCTTCGTCGCGTTCGCGTCGGCATTGGTGGTGTGGTTCGCCATCGCGAGCACGCAGGGCGCGGTGAAGGCGACCGACATCGGCTACGAGCACACGGGCGAGCGCGAGATCACGATGATCTTCGACGTGACCCGGGAGCCCGGCACGGCGGTCTCCTGCACGATCACGGCGATGGACGGGGAGTACGGGCGGGTCGGCACCGCCCAGCACGAGGTCCCGGCGAGCGAGGAGCGCACCACCCGTGTCCGGGCCCCCGTGCGCACGACGACACAGGCCGTCACTGCGACCGTGAAGCAGTGCTCGGCCCTCGAGTGATACCTGCATCCTGCGGTCATTGGCGTTAGACTGGGCCTTTACACGCAACCGTGGGTCTGGGCCGTTCGGTCCAGACCTTTGTGCATCACCGTCCGATTCGATGGATGGTGCGCCACGGTGACCACCCGCGGGACGTCCCACCAACGCCGCCGCGGCCCAAGGCAAGGAGTATCCCGTGACCCAGACCGCGCCCAACGCGACCTACCTGACCCAGGAGGCGTACGACCGACTGCAGGCCGAGCTGCGCGAGCTCTCCGGTCCCGGCCGGGTCGAGATCGCCAAGCGCATCGAGGCCGCTCGCGAGGAAGGCGATCTCAAGGAGAACGGCGGGTACCACGCGGCCAAGGAGGAGCAGGGCAAGATGGAGGCCCGCATCCGCCAGCTGACCCAGATCCTCCAGAACGCCTCCGTCGGCGAGGCCCCGCCGGACGACGGTGTCGTCGAGCCGGGCATGGTCGTGACCGTCGAGCTCTTCGGCGAGGAGGAGACCTTCCTCCTCGGCTCGCGGGAGATCGCCGACGGTGACGACTCGCTCGACGTCTACTCGGAGCAGTCCCCCATGGGCAAGGCCATCAACGGCCAGACGGTGGGCGAGACGTGCACCTACCTCGCCCCCACCGGCAAGACGATCGAGGTCAAGATCCTCAAGGCGAAGCCCTACTCGGCCTGATCCACCTCACGTGTCCCCGATTTCCCGGGTGACCCGAACAACCCCGGCTCTGCAACGGTTCCTGACCCTTGCGAAGCCGGGGTTTCTCGTGCTGTGTCCACTCCGGCACTCTCCTGAGACAATCGAGGCATGTTCGGTCGCCAGCTCCCGCCCATGCCCACCGCCGAGACCGCCCTGCCCGGGCGCGATGAGAGGCCCTTCACCGTCCCGACCACGCACGCGGTCCTCGGGACCCCGCTCGAGGGCCCGTGGCCGGAGGGCACCCAGGTGCTGCACGTGGCCATGGGGTGCTACTGGGGTGTGGAGCGGATCTTCTGGCAGCTGCCCGGCGTGGTGACCACGGCAGCGGGGTACATGGGCGGCTTCACCCCCAACCCCACCTACGAGGAGGTCTGCACCGGCCTCACCGGCCACGCCGAGAGCGTGCTGATCGCCTACGACCCGGCGGTGATCCACCCCGAGCAGCTGCTCAAGGCCTTCTGGGAGAACCACGACCCGACGACGGCCAACCGGCAGGGCAACGACGTCGGTACCCAGTACCGCTCGGCGATCTTCTGGGACACCCCGGAGCAGCGGGCCGCGGCCGAGGCGACCGCGGAGGCCTTCGGTCGGGAGCTGGCGAAGCGGGATCTCCCGCCGGCCGCCACCGAGATCGTCTCGACGCGGGAGTCGGGGCCGTTCTGGTACGCCGAGGCGGTCCACCAGCAGTACCTGCACCACAACCCCGGCGGGTACTGCAACCACGGCCCCAACGGCCTGACCTGCCCCGTCGGTGTGGCGGACCTGCCGGCGCAGACCGACATCATGCCCCCGAGCTGACCCGAGGGGTCAGCGGCGTCGCCGGCGGCGCCACCACGACCGTCGGCGCGAGGGGGGCGAAGGGGGCTCCGGTGCCCCTTCGTCGGCGGGGGCCTCGGCGCGCTGCGCACGCAGCCGCCGCCACTGCTCGACCAGCACCTCGACGTCGGCCCTCGGGGCGATCGGCGGCGAGGCCGGGCCGAAGGTGGGTCGGCGCAGCTCCGCCAGGACCCGCTCGTTGTAGTCCCGCAGGACCTCGCGCACGCCCTCCTCCGTCGCGATGTCCGCCAGGGACTCCGGGAAGGTGGCGTGCTCGCGTCGCAGCTGGAAGACCGGTGGCAGCGCATCCGAGGAGTCCAGCCCCTCGCGCTCCATCATCCGCTTGACCCACCAGTCCGGGTCGCGGTCGTCGAGCCCGCGCAACGGTCTCCCGGCGCCGGGCAGGTCGTCGAACTCGCCGCGCTCGATCGCCTCACGGATCTGGCGGTCGATCCAGTTTTCGTGGGAGGGCACGCTCATGACCCCTCCAGTGTGGCAGTGGTCAGAGTGCCGCGGCGAGCTCCGTGCCCTGACGGATCGCGCGCTTGGCGTCCAGCTCCGCGGCGACGTCGGCCCCGCCGATGACGTGCGTGTCGACCCCCTTCGCCCGCAGCGGCTCGACGAGGTCACGCACGGACTCCTGCCCGGTGCACACGACGACGGTGTCGACCTCGAGGGTGCGCGGCTTGCCGTCCACGGTGAGGTGCAGCCCGGCGTCGTCGATCCGCTCGTACGTCGCACCGGTGATCTGGTGGACACCCTTGGCCCTGATCGCCAGGCGGTGCACCCAGCCGGTCGTCTTGCCCAGACCGGCACCGATCTTCGTCTCCTTGCGCTGGACGAGGTAGACGGTGCGCGGCGATGCCTGGGGGTGGGCCTCCTTGAGGCCACCCCGCTCCGCGGACGTCGGGTCCACGCCCCACTCGTCCTGCCACTCCTTGATGTCGAGCGTCGGCGACTCCACGGTCGTGAGCAGCTCGGTGACGTCGACGCCGATCCCCCCGGCTCCGATGACCGCGACGCGCTCCCCCACCTCGCGGGTGCCCAGGACGGCCTCGGGGTAGCTGACGACCATCGGGTGGTCGATCCCCTCGATCTGCGGGATGCGCGGGGTGACGCCGGTGGCGACGATGACCTCGTCGAAGCCCTCGAGGTCGGCGATGTCGGCCCGGCGCCCCAGGTGGACGGCGACGCCACGGCGGTCGAGCTCGCCCTTGAAGTAGCGGATGGTCTCGGCGAACTCCTCCTTGCCGGGGATGCGCATCGCGAGCGCGAACTGCCCGCCGATCTCCTCCCCCGCCTCGAAGAGCTCGACGGCGTGGCCGCGCTCGGCCGCGGAGACCGCCGCCGAGAGCCCGGCGGGGCCACCACCGACCACGGCGACGCGCTTGCGCCGTGCCGTCGGGGAGAGCACCAGCTCGGTCTCGTGGCCTGCGCGCGGGTTGACCAGGCAGGAGGCGACCGTGCGCTGGAAGGTGTGGTCGAGGCAGGCCTGGTTGCAGGCGATGCAGGTGTTGATCTCCTCGCCGCGACCGTCCTGCGCCTTCACGGCCCACTGCGGGTCGGCGAGCCACGGGCGCGCCATCTGCACCAGGTCGGCCTGGCCGTCGGCGAGCGCCCGCTCGGCCTGGTCGGGCATGTTGATGCGGTTGCTCGTGACGACGGGGATGCCCACGTGCGGGCGCAGCTTCTCGGCGACCTCGGTGAAGGCCATCCGCGGCACCGAGGTGACGATCGTGGGCACGCGCGCCTCGTGCCAGCCGATGCCGGTGGAGATGATCGTCGCGCCGGCAGCCTCGATCTCGGTGGCCAGCGCCTGGATCTCCTCCCAGGTCTGCCCGCCCTCGACGAGGTCGAGGACCGACAGCCGGTAGACGATGATGAAGTCCTCGCCGACGGCGGCCCGCACGGCTCGCACGATCTCGGTGGCGACCCGTCGACGGTTGGCCGGCGTCCCGCCCCAGCCGTCGGTGCGCTGGTTCGTGCGCGGCGCGAGGAACTGGTTGATGAAGTAGCCCTCGGAGCCCATGACCTCGACCCCGTCGTAGCCCGCCTCACGCGCCAGCTGGGCCCCCCGGGCGAAGGCGCGGATCTGGCGACGCACCCCCTTCTCGCTCAGTGCACGCGCGGTGAACGGGTTGATCGGGGCCTTGGTCCGTGACGCCGAGACCGACCACGGGTGGTAGCTGTAGCGACCGGCGTGCAGCAGCTGCAGGGCGATCTTGCCGCCCTCGCGGTGCACGGCGTCGGTGACCTGCCGGTGCCGTCGCGCCTCGCGGCTCGTGGTCATCTTGGAGGCGAAGGGGTAGAGGGTCCCCTCGATGTTCGGGGCGAAGCCACCGGTGACGATCAACCCGGCGCCCCCCTTCGCCCGCTCGGCGTAGAACGCGGCCAGTCGCTCGAAGTCCTTGGCCTTGTCCTCCAGCCCGGTGTGCATCGAGCCCATGATCGTGCGGTTGCGCAGGGTGGTGAACCCCAGGTCGAGCGGGGCGAAGAGGGTGGGGTACTCGGTCATGGCGTCCTCGGGTCCGGCTTCGGGTCTGCGTCGAAGGATGCCAGATGCACGCATTCCTGCCGCCATTCGTTGGCAATGTCACGTGGGGATGACAAGGTTGGCTCCGGGACACCAGCGAGGACGAGGAGAGTGATGGCGCATCTTGGCAGGACGGCAGGTCGGGTGCTCGTCGGCGCCCTGGGCACCCTCGTCGTCGGGGCCGGCATGGCCGGGCTCGCCTACGGCCTGATCCAGGCCGAGGCGAAGATCACCCGCCGGATCGTCGGCAACCCCTTCGACGGAGCGCCCGACGACGACGGCGTCTACGGCGCCGCCCCCGGCGAGCCGGTGCGCCTGCTCGTCCTCGGGGACTCCACCGCAGCGGGGATGGGCGCGGACCTCCGGTACCAGACGATCGGCGCGATCCTGGCGACCGGGCTGGCGGCGATCATGGGCCGGCCGGTGGAGCTGACCAACGAGGCCGTCGTCGGGGCGCAGTCCTCGGACCTGAGTGCCCAGCTCTCGCACGGCCTGGCCCGCATCGACCATGCGGACGTGGCCGTCGTCCTCGTCGGCGCCAACGACGTCACCCACCGCATCGACCGGGCCGTGTCCGTCCAGCACCTGAAGCGGACGGTGCGCTACCTGCGCACCCTCGACACCCCCGTCGTCGTGGGCACCTGCCCGGACCTGGGCACGGTCGAGCCGGTCCCCTTCCCGCTGAACAGGCTGCTGCGCCAGTGGAGCCGCGACCTCGCCGCCGCGCAGACGGTCGCCGCGGTCGAGGCCGGCGCGCGCACGGTGTCGCTGGCCGACCTCCTCGGGCCGGAGTTCGAGTCGAGCCCGTCGGTGATGTTCAGCCAGGACCGCTTCCACCCCTCGGCCGCCGGGTACGCCCGCGTCGCCTCGGCCCTGCTGCCGACCGTCGCAGCCGCGGTCGATGCCTGGCCGGAGGACGCCCTGGGCGACACCGAGCCGGAGCCGAGCCGCGGCGAGGGCATCGGGGCCCTCGACGACGCCGCCGAGCGCGCCGCCTCCTCCCCCGGCACCGAGGTGGGACCCGCGGAGTTCAAGGGTCACCGCGCCGGCCCCCGCGGCCCGTGGGCGATGCTGCGCCGACGCGGCGGGCACGAGGTCACCGACCTCTAGACCGCAGCCGCCTCCGACCACGGGGTCGGAGGCGGCGGAGTGTCGACGCGACGGTCGACTCAGTTCATCAGGCCCTGCGAGCGGTACAGGAAGGCCGCGACGGCCTCACGAGAGATCCGGTCCCTCGGGCCGAACCTCCCATCGGGATACCCGTTTGTGACCCCCTGGTCCGCGAGCCAGGCGATGTGGTCCGCGAACGGGGTCCCCTCGATGTCGGTGAACGCGTAGGGGGCACTGCTCCTGGGAGGCTGGCCCTCGAGGACGAACCGCGTCATGAACGCAGCCATCGCCTCACGCGAGATCCGCTCCTTCGGGCCGAAACTCCCGTCGGGGTGGCCCGTGGTGATGCCCTCGTCCTGCAGCCAGGCGATCTCCCTGGCGAACTTGCTCGACGCGTCCACATCGGTGAAGTCGGGGTCACTCGTGACCGCGGGCTCACCGGCGATCCGGTAGAAGAACGCCGCCATGGCCTCACGGGAGATCCGGTCCTTCGGGCCGAAGGTCCCGTCGGGATATCCGGTGGTGATCCCCTCGTCCTTGAGCCAGGTGATCTCCGTGGTGAAGTTCGTCGTGTACGGGGTCACGTCCGGGAACGGCGGCTCCTGGTCGGGCACCAGGGCGGCGGTGTCCCGGCGGATCTTCGGCAGCTGGGCGTAGAGCGCGTCCCCCGGGCAGGTGGTTGCGAAGCCGTCCCGGTGCCCGCTGATCGCGTTGAACCGCTCGCCGTTGATGGTCACCCTGGAGGTGGGGTCCACCGCGTGCCGACCGAGCTTCCACGCGAACAGCTCGGCGTAGGCGTCCAGCACCGCTGTGTTCGCCGTCTTGCTCTGGTAGGTCCCGAGGACGCTCATGGCGAAGGACTCGGAGTTGTAGCCGAGCGTGTGGGCTCCGACGACGGGCTCGTCGACCCCGCCGTAGCGCCCCTCGAAGATGCGGCCGAACTTGTCGACCAGGAAGTTGTAGCCGATGTCGTTCCAGCCACGACCCTCGACGTGGAAGGTGTAGATCGCGCGGACGATCCCCGCGGCCTCGCTCCGGCTGTAGTAGTTCGTCCCCGCCGTGTGGTGGACGAACCCGCCGTTGATCTCGCCGTACGACGGTTCCCCCCGACGGATGGACTCATCCGCTCCCCACTCGGCGCGAGTGATGATCTTCGGCTTGGTTGCGGCTGCAGCCGCGCTGCCTGCGGGAGCCGACTCCTGCCCCATCCGCGCGTCCTGGCCCGCCTTCTTCGGGTCGATGAGGTTGACCTTCATCCCCCGCGGTGCCGTGCCGTCCTCGGCCTCGACCCGCACCTGCACGCCGTCCGACTCGGGGACGATCAACGGGTCCGTGCCCGCCCGGGTTCCGTCCTGCGCCTCGCCTGTCCCGGCATCGGGGCCGTGACCGTGGGCTGAGGGCACGTACTCCCAGTCGGACCACTTCGTGCCTGCGGTCTTCGTGCGCACCCACACGGTGACCGGCTCCTGCTCGCTCTCCCAGGTCAGTCCGAGCGCGGAGAAGTCCCGCGTGCCGCGCTTCTTCGTCAGCGCGACGACCTCGTCGTCCTCCGGCTCGACCGGACCGTGACCGTGCTCGGACGAGGGGGTACGGGTCTGCGCGTCCTGCGCGCTCTCCGGGAGGTTGAACTCGACGTCGGACGTGTTCCTGACGGCCTGCTCGCTGACGCCCTCGACCGAGACCTTCTCCATCGCGGTGTCGATCGGGTCGGCCTCGTCGCCACTGGCGCCCACGATGGCCGTCGGGCCGATGACGAGGGCCGCGGCGACGGCAGCAGCCAGGGGCAGTCGAAGGGCGAGGACACGGGCGACATGCGGGCGCGTGCGTGTATTGCTCATGAGGGGAGGACTTTCGAAAGGGGGACGGTCCCCCGAAGATTACCCTGACGGCAAACTTTTGTGCAGTGCGGCGACGGCGTGGCGCTCGGGCGTCCCACGCCGACCTGCCCCTCTCCCCGGATGTGGGCGGAACAGCACGCACGCACGCCGAGTGCACGACGGACGCTCGTCCGCCGTCAACCGCTCCAGCCGAGGCGAAGGGCGGCGAGCCGCTCCGCGAGCCCGGCACCGCCCCCTTCGCTCACGCAGGCGTCGAAGACCACGACGCGCAGCTGGTCCATGACCACGGCCGGGCCGAGGTCCGGCAGCTGCTCCCCCGCGAGATCTGCGAGGAGCGCGTGCACCCCCGGGAGCGCGGCGACCGCGCGGTCCAGCGGCAGCTGACGCCACCTGCGGACCGCGCGGCCGAGCTCGCTCTCGATCTCCGGCGGGATCACGCGGTGTTACTCGGAGCGCAGGCGACCCAGCAGGCGCAGGATCTCCAGGTACAGCCACACCAGGGTGATGACCAGACCGATCGCCAGCGTCCAGGCGAAGGAGGCCGGGAGGCCGGCGCTGATCGCCTTGTCGATGTTGTCGAAGTCGAGCGTCAGCATGACCGCGGCCAGACCGATGGCGAAGAGCGAGATGCCGATGCCCAGCCAGCCGGTACCGCCGAATCCGAACGGCGAGCCGTTGAAGAAGAGCATGTAGCCGAGGTTGATCATCGAGAAGACGAAGTAGCCCATGACCATCATGGAGACGATCGAGCGGAACTTGTCGGTCACCTTGATCACGCCGGTCTTGTACAGCAGCAGCATCGAGCCGAAGACGCACAGGGTCGCCAGGACCGCCTGCGTGACGATCGACTCGAAGACGCTGCCCCCCGAGGCGTCGAACATCACGTGGTAGGTCTGGCTGATCGCGCCGACGAAGACGCCCTCGACGACCGCGTAGACCATCGCGAGGGTGGGGCCGACCGGCTTGCGCCGGAAGGCGATGTACAGGCCCAGGCCCAGCGTGCCCACGAGACCGACCATGAAGAGGATGCCGCCGAGGGCGGGCGAGACGGCGGAGGCGACCCACGCGGCCGCGGCCACGGCCACCAGGACCGCGAAGAGCGCGCCGGTGCGCATGATCACGTCGTCGAGCGTGATGGCCCGACCGCCGCCACCGTCGCCGCCGAGTCCGGGAGCGGACCCGGGCTCGCCGAAGCCGGGCTGGGGCCGACCGTAGCCCTGCTGACCGTACTGGCCCGGCTGCTGGGGCGCGTAGCCCTGACCTCCGAAGCCCTGCTGGCTGCGCACACCGGACTCGCGGAAGCCCGCGTAGCCGCGCTGCGCGTCGTTCGTGACCCGGTTGAGAAGCGGGTTGCTCATGGGGTGGGCCCTCCTGGGGACTCTGCGCGACCGGCGGCCGCAGTGTCTGACAGGACCAGCCTACGGTGCCGCCCGCGCGGCACCGTAGGGACTGTCCACAGTTGTCAGGCGCGCAGGCCGTCGAGCGCCTGCTCGAGGTCGGCGAGCAGGTCACCGGCGTCCTCGATGCCGACGGACAGCCGCACGAGGTCCTCGGGGACCTCGAGCATCGACCCGGCCGTCGAGGCGTGGGTCATCGCACCGGGGTGCTCGATGAGCGACTCGATGCCGCCCAGCGACTCGGCGAGGGTGAAGACCTCCACCCGCGAGCAGAGCTGCTGGGCCGCCTCGATGCCCCCGGCCATGCGCACCGAGAGCATCCCGCCGAAGCGACTCATCTGCTTCTTGGCCGCCTCGTGACCCGGGTGCCCGGGCAGGCCCGGGTAGAGCACGGAGGTGATCTCGGGGCGGGCGGAGAGCATGTCCACGACGGCCTCGGCGTTGTCGCAGTGTCGCTCCATGCGCACGCCGAGCGTCTTGATGCCGCGCATCGTCAGGTACGCGTCGAAGGGTCCGGGGACGCCCCCGGACCCGTTCTGCAGGAAGGCGATCGCGGCGTCCATCTCCTCGTCGTCGGTGACGAGGAGGCCACCGACGACGTCGCTGTGGCCGCCGAGGTACTTCGTGCTCGAGTGCAGCACCACGTCCGCGCCGAGGGCGAGCGGTCGCTGCAGGTAGGGGCTGGCGAAGGTGTTGTCGACGACGAGCTTCGCGCCCGCGGCGTGGGCGACCTCGGCGACGGCCTCGATGTCGCCGATGTTCAGCAGCGGGTTGGTCGGCGTCTCCAGCCACACGAGCTTGGTGTTGGGCCGGATCGCCGCACGGATCGCGTCGACGTCGACGACGGGTGCCGGCGTGTACTCGATCCCCCAGTGGGTGAAGACCTTGTCGATGAGGCGGAAGGTGCCGCCGTAGGCGTCGTCCGGGATGACGAGGTGGTCACCGGGGCGAAGGGCGGCGCGCAGCATCGCGTCCGTCGCCGCCATCCCGGAGGCGAAGGCCCGACCGTACGACCCCCCTTCGATGGAGGCCGCGTTCGCCTCGAGCGCCTGGCGGGTGGGATTGCCGGTACGGGCGTACTCGAACCCGCCGCGCATCCCGCCGACGCCGTCCTGGGCGAAGGTCGAGCTGGCGTAGATCGGGACGTTGACCGCGCCCGTCAGCGGGTCCGGCTCGTAGCCGGCGTGAATGGCCCGGGTGGAGAACCCCTGGCTCGCGCGTGCGTCCGCAGCGCTCTTCTGCTCGCCCATGATCAGCCCTTCGCTCGGTGGGACAGGTGGCCCAGCAGGTCGTGCCGGGTGATGACGCCGGCCGGGTTGCCGCCCTCGACGACGAGCAGCGCGTCGGACTGCTCGAGCGCCTCGGTCGCGGCGGAGACCGGCTCGTTGGCGCCGATCTGCGGGAGGGCGGCCCCCATGTGCTTGCTCACCGGGTCCGCGAGCGAGGCATGCCCCTCGAAGACGGCGGTGAGCAGGTCGCGCTCGGTGACGGCTCCGGCGACCTCACCGATGACGACGGGCGGCTCGGCGCCGACGACCGGCATCTGGGAGACGCCGTACTCGCGCAGGATGTCGATCGCCTCGCGGATCGTCTCGTTGGGGTGCGTGTGGACCAGCGCCGGCAGCTCGCCGCTCTTGCCGCGGAGGACGTCACCGACGCTGCCCTCGCTGGCGTCATCGCTCGGGAGGAAGCCGTAGGAGGCCATCCACTCGTCGTCGAAGATCTTGGCGAGGTAACCGCGGCCGCCGTCCGGCAGGAGGACGACGATCTTCGCGTCGGGGCCCTCGCGCTCGGCGACCCGGAGCGCCGCGACGACGGCCATCCCGCAGGAACCACCGACGAGCAGGCCCTCCTCCAGCGCCAGGCGCCGGGTCATGGCGAAGGACTCCTGGTCGGTGACGGCGATGACCTCGTCCGGCACGGACGGGTCGTACGCACCGGGCCACATGTCCTCGCCGACGCCCTCGACGAGGTAGGGCCGGCCGGACCCGCCGGAGTAGACCGAGCCCTCCGGGTCGACGCCCACGACGGTGACGCGGCCCTCGGAGACCTCCTTGAGGTACCGGCCGGTGCCGGTGATCGTGCCGCCGGTGCCGATCCCCGCCACGAGGTGGGTGATCTCCCCGTCGGTCTGCTCCCAGATCTCCGGGCCGGTGGTCTCGTAGTGGCTGAGCGGGCCGTTCTGGTTGAAGTACTGGTTCGGCTTCCACCCGCCGGGCAGCTCCTCGGCGAGCCGGTCGGAGACCGAGTAGTAGCTGTCGGGGTGCTCCGGGGGCACCGACGTCGGGGTGACCACGACCTCCGCGCCGTAGGCCTTGAGGACGTCGATCTTGTCCTTGCCGACCTTGTCCGGGCAGACGAAGACGCAGCGATAGCCCTTGCGCTGGGCGAAGAGGGCGAGACCGACGCCGGTGTTGCCGGAGGTCGGCTCGACGATGGTGCCGCCGGGCTGGAGCTCGCCGGACTCCTCGGCCGCCTCGATCATCTTCTTCGCGATGCGGTCCTTGATGCTGCCGCCCGGGTTGAGGTACTCGATCTTTGCCGCCACCAGACCCGATCCGGGTGGGACGACGGAGGAGAGCTTGACCAGAGGGGTGTGACCGATGAGGTCGGAGATGTGGTCCGCGATCTGCATGTCCAGCATCGTGGCACGGATCACCGCGGCGGCGACACCGCCCCGGGAGGTAAGGGTACCCTCAGTACATGGCTCCGCCCGCCCGAAAGCCCAAGCCCCAGCACGCCCTCACCGTCGAGTCGACCGATCGGCTCGGACCGCACCTGGTACGCATCGTCCTCACCGGCGACTCCCTCGCCGACTTCGGTGCCGCCGAGTTCACCGACGCCTACGTCAAGCTCCTCTTCGTCGACCCGGCGCTGGGCGAGCCGCCCTACGACCTCGCGGGGATCCGGGAGAGCGCGCCCGCCGACCTGCAGCCCGTGAGCCGCACCTACACGGTGCGGGCCATCGACCGGTCCGCCCGGCGCCTGACCATCGACTTCGTCACCCACGGCGACACCGGGTGCGCCGGGCCGTGGGCCATCGGCGCCCGACCCGGCGACCGGGCGGTCCTCCTGGGGCCGGGTGGCGGCTACTCCCCCGACCCCACGGTCGACTGGCACCTCCTCGCCGGCGACCTGTCGGCGACGCCGGCCATCGCCGCCGCCTTGGAGGCACTCCCTTCGTCGGCGAAGGGGGTCGCTCTGCTCGAGGTGGAGGCCGACGCGGACGTCCTCGACCTCACCGCCCCGGAGGGCGTCGAGGTGTCGTGGCTGGTCAACCCCGACACCGACGACGTCGCCTTCCTCGCCCGCGCGGTGGACGCGGCCGCGTGGCCAAGGGACGTGGCGAAGGGGGCGGTGCAGATCTTCGCCCACGGCGAGCGCGAGTCGATCAAGGCGGTGCGGAGGGTGCTCAAGCATCGCGAGGTCCCGCGTGAAGCGATCTCGATCTCGGGCTACTGGGCGCGTGGACGCACCGAGGACGCCTTCCAGGCAGAGAAGATGACGCCGGTGGGGAAGATCGAGGATTGACCCACGCCACATCCCGCACACCAAGCGACTGATGAACAGGTGATCGACTCGCGGGGCTCTGGGCCCGAGGACAACCTGCTCAGCACGCTGGGGCTACTCTGTCCCAACTGCCATGCTCGGACTCCGACGTGTCGCAGTCGCAACCGCAAGCGGGCGTAGGCCAACTGGCGAGCCGGGGAACTTAAAATTCCTGTCGAACGTGTGGGTTCGAATCCCACCGCCCGCACCATGTCCTGCCACAGGACCTCGGCACCGCCGACCCCGCGAGTGGGTGCGACGGCGCGTCGGTCTAGCCAGTCGGCTGCTGCTGCTCGTCCTCCGGCTCGTCCGGCACCACGATCGACAGGGCGATCCCGTCGAGGATGTCGCGCTCGGACGTCGTGACGACCAGGTCGGGGCCGTTGGCTCCGCGCGCCCGGTCGAGGATCTCGTACCAGATCAGCGCCCCGGCGCCGATGACGTCGACGCGGCCGGGGTGCATGAAGGGCTGCGCGGCGCGCTCGGCCCGAGTGCTGAGGATGAGGCGCTCGCAGGCCTCCATGTACTCCTCGACCGTCAGGTCGGCCAAGTGGATGGCCGCAGGGTCGTAGGAGGTCAGGCCGAGTGCCTGCGCGGTGACAGTCGTGACCGATCCGGCCAGCCCGATGACCGTCTTGATACCCCCGAGCCCGACCTCGGCCTCGGCGGTGTCCAGCGCCTCGGCGATGTCGAAGCGGGCCGCGTCGATGATCTCCTGGGTCGGCGGGTCGGTGCGGTGGTGGCGCTCGGTCAGGCGCACGCTGCCGATGTCCAGCGAGGTGCAGGCGACCACCTCACGGGTGCCCCGCACGACCTCGGTGGAGCCGCCGCCGATGTCGACGACGAGGTAGGGCCCCTCGAAGCCCTCCTCGGCGAGGGAACCGGTCGCGCCGATGAAACCCAGCCGCGCCTCCTCGTCCCCGTCGACGACCTCTGGGGTCACGTCCAGCTCGCCGAAGGCCTCGCGCACACCCTGGACGAAGTCCTCGGAGTTGCTCGCGTCACGGGTGGCGGAGGTGGCGACGAAACGCACGTTGCCCGGTGGGACGTGCTCGTGGCGGCACTGCTCCGCGTACTCGCGACACATGTCGAGGGTGCGGCGCAGTGCCTCGTCGTCGAGCCGACCGGTCGTGTCGACCCCCTGCCCGAGGCGCACGACCTCCACCCGACGGGTCACGTCGGTGAGGACGTTGCGTCCCGGGTCGTGGTCTGCGATCAGCAGGCGGATCGAGTTCGTCCCACAGTCGATTGCTGCGACTCTCATCGGTCGCTCCCTTCGTCCGTGCTCGCGCACGGGCTGGCGCGCCACCACTCGGGCAGCAGGTCAAGTGCCTCGTCCCCCAGGGGGTTGACCCCGGGACCGGCAGCCAAGGAGTGTGCCACGAGAACATGGAGGCACTTCACACGCGTGGGCATGCCGCCGGCGGAGATCCCCTCGATCTCCGGGACGTCGCCGAGCTCCGCACGACGGGCGAGGTAGTCCTCGTGGGCGGCGCGGTACCGCATCGCCAGGTCCTCGTCCTCGAGCAGTCGCTGCGACATCTGCGCCATCAACCCGCTGGACTCGAGCGTCGAGATGGCTCCGGTCAGTCGTGGGCAGGTGGCGTAGTAGCTCGTGGGGAAGGGGGTACCTCCCGGGAGGCGCGGAGCCGTGCGGACCACGGTGGGACCACCGCAGGGACACCGGTGGGCGATGTCGACGGCACTGCGGGCGGGTCGGCCGAGTTGATCGTGGATGGTCCCCAAGTCCTCGGGGGCGACCCGGTCCAGGTCGTTGCCGCGCTCGTCGATGGTCACTGCTGCTTCTCCGCCGTGTCGGCCGTGGTCACCGAGTCGGCCATCTTCTCGTACCAGGGCTGGGTGTTGGACGAGGTGACGGTCCCCGTCTCGGGGTCGACGTCCGCGATCGTCTCGTCGGGGTCGACCACGGTGTAGGTCTTCTCCCCCGGTCGCACGAACTTCAGTCGCTTGCGGGCCTGGGCCTCGACGTACTCGTCCGTCTGCCACAGCTCGCGCTCCCGCCGCAGATCCTCGACGGCAGCCTCCTGCGCCGCGACCTGCGAGTGCAGCTCGTCCAGACGCTGCTGCTGGTCGTACCAGGACTTACCGGTGGGCACGAGCATGAGCGCCAGCAGGGTCGTGAGTGATCCGAGGACCACCCACCGGCGGGTGGTCATCACGGCCCTGCGCCGCGGGTCCCGACCCGGCTTCGCCCCCGGGCCGCCGATGGGCCCCCGCGAGGTGTACCGGCGCGGCCGGTCGCGAGCCGGGGGGCGCCGCGTCGCGCCCTTCACGCCGAGGCGTGAAGGGCGACGTCGCGGGGTGCCGGCCATCCGTGGCTCAGCCCGAGAAGCGCGGGAACGCACCCGCGCCTGCGTAGACCGCCGCGTCGTCGAGCTCCTCCTCGATGCGCAGCAGCTGGTTGTACTTGGCGACGCGCTCGGAGCGGGCCGGGGCGCCGGTCTTGATCTGGCCGCAGTTGGTGGCGACGGCGAGGTCCGCGATCGTCACGTCCTCCGTCTCGCCGGAGCGGTGGCTCATCATCGAGCGGAAGCCGTTGCGGTGGGCCAGGTCGACCGCGTCCATCGTCTCGGTCAGCGAGCCGATCTGGTTGACCTTCACCAGCAGCGCGTTGCCCGCGCCGTCGGCGATGCCGCGGGCGAGGCGCTCGGGGTTGGTGACGAACAGGTCGTCGCCCACGAGCTGGACCTTCTCGCCGAGCTTGGCGGTGATCTCCTGCCACCCCTTCCAGTCGTCCTCGTCCAACGGGTCCTCGATGGACACCAGCGGGTAGGCGTCCACGAGGCCGGCGTAGTAGTCGACCATCTGCTTGGCGCTCTTCTTCTTGCCCTCGAAGGTGTACTTCCCGGAGGTGTGGAACTCGCTGGCGGCCACGTCGAGGGCGAGCGCGATGTCCGTGCCGGGCTTGTAGCCGGCCTTCTTGATCGCGTCGATGATCAGGTCGAGCGCCTCGCGGTTGCTGCCGAGGTTCGGCGCGAAGCCCCCCTCGTCACCGAGTCCGGTCGAGAGGCCCTTGGCCTTCAGGACCGCCTTGAGCGAGTGGTAGACCTCGGTGCCCCAGCGCAGGGCCTCACGGAAGGAGGGCGCGCCGATCGGGGCGATCATGAACTCCTGGATGTCGACATTGGAGTCCGCGTGCGAGCCACCGTTGAGGATGTTCATCATCGGCACCGGCAGCACGTGGGCGTTCGGACCACCGACATAGCGGAAGAGCGGCAGCCCGGCGGACTCGGCTGCTGCCCTGGCGACCGCGAGGGACACGCCGAGGATGGCGTTCGCGCCGACCGAGCCCTTGTTGTCGGTGCCGTCGGCGGCGATCATCTCGGCGTCGACGAGACGCTGCTCGCTCGCCTCGAAGCCGAGGACGCGCGGCATCAGGTCGTCCTCGACGGCCCGCACGGCGTCCTCGACCCCCTTGCCCAGGTAGCGCTTCTTGTCGCCGTCGCGGCGCTCGACGGCCTCGAAGGCACCGGTCGAGGCGCCGCTGGGGACCGCGGCACGGGCGATGGTGCCGTCGTCGAGGGCGACCTCGACCTCGACCGTGGGGTTGCCGCGGGAGTCGAGGATCTCGCGCGCGCCTACTGCCTCGATGCTGGCCACTACCGGCTCCTTGATTGGTGCGTGATGACTGGTCCCCCGAGGGTATCGGCTCCGAGGCGGCGCTCGGTCGAGCGACCCACCGAGCCGAGTCGCGCATCCATGACGGCTACCGGCGACTGCGCCAACGACGCACTCGGCGCCGCACCCCGTCCCTGAGGGCCGCGCCGGGCGGTCGCTGCTTGGAGCGGATCTCGTCGATCTGTCGCTGCAGGGCTCGTTGGGACGCCAACGCCTTCTCGGAGGTCCTGGCGAGCTCCTGCCTCAGTTGCTCGCCCTCCTTCCGGAGCTGCTGACACTCGTCCTCGAGCCGCTGACCCTCCCGGGCCTGCTGACGAATCTGCTGCTTCAGCTCCTTCTCCTGCCGCCGCCGCTCCTTGGCCTCGAGGGAGATGCGGTCCCTGGTCCTGTTGAGCATCTCGTAGAGGCTCGTGAAGACCGAGAAGGACTCCTGCTCCGCCGGTGTGCCCCAGTGGTACGCCCGGGGTGTCGGCGCGTCCTCCGTCATCAGGTCCCCGGTGCCGCGGATGCCGGCAGCGATGCCGTCCCACCACGCGGTCTGGTACCGGGTCGATGCCGTGCCCATCGTCTCCATGTGGGCCGCCAGCTCGACGCGGTCGCGCGACAGTGCGCCGACGACCGTGGCACCGAAGAGTCCGTTCCACGCCTCGTACGGCACGGCGAGAGCGCTCATTCCCACGTGCTCCAGGGCCCCGTGCATGCGGATCATCGCGTAGTGGCTCGTCACGAGGCCGATCGCCGGGACGCCGACCGCAGGACCGAAGACGACCGGGTGGTAGCGGGTGGAGATCGTGAACTCGGCTCTGGCGGTCACGGCGAGGGCCTGCGCGGCGGAGATCACCGGCAGCTGGTGCACGCGCGGACTCGTCATGAGCTCGGCGATGCGCGCATGGGCCAGGCAGTCGCGGTCGTCCTCGTCACCGACGCCGAGAACTCCCATGTGCGGCACCAGCACGATGTCGACGTCACAGGTGGCCACGATCTCGTCCAGGGCCATGGCGATCGTGCGGTGGTACTCGGTGGCCGGCATCTCGGGGACCCCCGGGTCGTGGGCGAAGCTGCCCACGACGAAGGTGCGTGGCAGGGTCAGCTCCACCTCCGGCACGCTCGAGCCCTCCACCTGCGGGATGAGGAGTGCGTCGTCGAAGGTCAGCACCACCTTGTCGGGCTCCGCGCACAGGGACCTCACCAGGTGGGCGGAGGAGCGCTCCCGCACACCGAACACCGCCGCGTAGTCAGCGATCTCCCTGACGATCTCCTCGTCGTCCTCCGACAGGTGTGGGCCGACCGACTGGCTGGAGACGTAGAGGGGGACCTCGAAGAACTCGGCGATCCGCGTCAGGGCCAGACGCTCGAAGAGGTGGTGCTCACCGTTCGCGTTGAGGTTCCCGCCGCCGGCGATGACGACCGCGTCGGCCCGGCGCACCGCATCGACGGCGGGTGCCATGGCTTCGGGGAAGTCCACCTCGCCGGCAAAGGCCGACTCGAGCGCGGACAGCAGGGTGACCTTCTTCGGCCGCGGCACGCCCCGGAAGCCGAGCCTGCGGATGGTGTCCACCCGGTAGTGCGCGGCCGACAGCTCCGGGTCACCGGCGACGAGGGTGACGTCGGCACCGTGCCGCTTCAGCTGGGCGATGGCGGCCTCCGTCATGGCCTCGTCACCCAGGTGGTACTGCCCAGCCCAGCTGACATCGCCGATGACTACGACCTTCATGTGTACGACCCCTGACGTCAGGACACTGGTTGGGCTGGCTCAGGGAGCCTAACGTCCCGCCACGGCGACCACGTCCGCCAGCCGCCGGCGTTGGACCCCCGCGTCGAAGTTGCCCGGAGCGAGCCACGCCTCGTGGCCGGCCCGGATCCGCGGCCAGTCGTCGACCACCATCGCGAACCAGGCGGTGTCGCGGGCCCTGCCCTTCGTCACGACGTGCCGCCGGAAGGTGCCCTCGTAGGTGAACCCGAGGCGCTCGGCGGCCCGGCGGGAGGCGGCGTTGAGCGCATCGCACTTCCACTCGTACCGGCGGTAGCCGAGATCGAAGACGTGGCGGGCGAGCAGCACCATCGCCTCGGTGGAGGCGGTGGTGCGCTGCAGACGCGGCCCGAGCAGGACGTTGCCGATCTCGACGCAGCCGTTCGCCGGGTCGATCCGCATCAGGGCGACGAGCCCGCAGGCCACGCCGTCCCCGTCGCGGACCACCACCTCGACGGTGTCGGCGGCCAGCCGCCCCGCGATGTACTCCGCGAAGGGGGCCGCCTCGGTGACCGGCTCCTGCCCCAGCCAGGTCCACAGGGAGGCATTGCGCCGGCCGCCGACCTCGGCGAAGAGCTCGTCGGCGTGCGCGGGCGTCAACGGCTCGAGGGTGCAGTGGCCGCCGGTGATGGTGCCCGTCTCCGGGCGCGGTGGTGGGGTCCAGTCGGGCACGTCGGGACCGACCGGCTGGCCCTGCTCATTCGTGCGCACCTCGTCCCGGCTCGCCGGCGGCAGCACGACCTGACCGATGGGTCCGGGGTTGTGGGCCACCTCCCAGCGGAACCCGTCGGGGTCGGCGAAGTACCCGGTGTAGCCGCCCCAGTCCCGCGCCTGCCCGGCGGAGACGTCGTCGGACCCCGCCCGGCGGGCGAGGTCGAGCACGGCATCGACGTCGGCCGGGGTCGCGACGTTGTGCGCGAGGGTGACGGGGGCGATCCCCGGCCCGCCGCGGATCGCGCCGACCTCACCCTCGAACTCGTCCTCGTCCCACAGCGAGAGCACGAGGTGCTCACCGACGCGGATCATGAGGACCTCGCCCGGGACCTCCAGCTCCGCGCTCCACCCCAGCCCGTCGAGGTAGAAGCGACGCGTCGTCGCCAGGTCCGCGACGGGGAGGGTGACGAAGCTGATCCGCTGGTCCATGGCACTCCTCACAGTTCGCTGTCGCGAGCGGCCTTCTCCTGCGCCTTGATCGCCTGCCACTGGGCCTCGATCTCCTCGAGGGTCCCGGCGCTCGCGTCGGCGAAGACGTGCGGGTTGCGCCGCACGAGCTTGTCCACCAGGGCAGCGGCCACGTCGTCCACGTCGAAGGGGTCCGGCGCGTGGTCCGCGGCGACCCGGGCGTGGAAGAGCACCTGGAAGAGCAGGTCGCCCAGCTCGTCGGTCAGCTCCTCGCGCAGCCGGGGGTCGTCGGGGTCGGCGATGACCGCGTCGAGCGCCTCGTGCACCTCCTGCGCCTCCTCCAGGACGAAGGGGGCCAGGCTCGCGTGGTCCTGCGCCGCCACCCAGGCGCACCCTCCGGGTGCGCGCAGCCGGTCCATGACCGCGACGGCGTCGAGGAGGCGACCACCCTCGACGTCCCACGACCCCACGAGGACCTCGACCTCGGGTCCCTCGTCGAGCCGCGAGACCTCGGTGGCGATCGCGTCGCTCAGCCCGGGGTCCCCGTCGGCCGAGCCGAGCCAGATCGTCTCCTGCTCCCCCGCCGACTCCACGAGCGCGCGCGCCCGCTCGGTCGCCGACTCGCGGCCGATCGGTGTCACCGCGATCCCGTCGTCGGCGAGCGCCAACGGGAGGTCCTCCGCGACGTCGGCGGCCAGGACGAGATCGGCGCCGTCGAGGGCGCGCCACGCGTCCCGGCTGAGCAGCCCTGCCGGGACCCGTGGACTCGATGCCAGCAGGATCAGGCGCGGCACCGTCAGGGCATCTCCGGCGTGGTGCTCGGGGACTTCAGCCAGTTGGGGCTCTCGCCGTCGGGGCGATAGCGCGGGCTGATGGTGACGTCGAGGTCCCGGACCTGCTGAGCGACCTCCTGTTGCTGCTTCTGGTCCAGCTGCGAGTACACGGCATTGGCCCGGAAGAAGTCCACCGTCGTCTCGGAGGGCGACGGGACGGCCTCGTCGAGCTGCTTCTCGATCGTCGCGGCGGAGGGCACCTGGATGTCGTTCTCCTCGCCGTAGGCGAGCAGTGTCGGCACCTGGATGAGGCTGCTGATCAGCTGGTCGGGGCCCACCTCCTGCGGCGGCTGGCCGCTGGCCTCCGCCTGCGCTGCGACGACCTGCCCGACCTCGCGGCTGCTCTGCTGGGCCTGGGCGACGGTGATCTCGTGGCCCTCGACGATGGCGGCCGGCGCGGTGATGCCGGGGTCCTCGAGCCCGTCGGTGCCACCGCAGGCACCCAGGGTCAGGGCACCGCCGAGCACGAGTGCTGCGATCCGCACGGAACGTCGTTGTCTGCTGCCGGGCACGGCCTGTCCTTTCATCACGTCCTCAACGGGAGCGCGAGGTGTCGCGGGGCGGGTTCGCCCCAGTGTCCACGATGACATTGTCGAGCATGATCTGGTTGACCAGGTCGGTGGCCCACTGCAGCACCTCCGTGTCGCGAAGGGGGCTGCCTCCGACCCGCGCCGTCATCGGCTTGGGGACGAGCACCGTCTGGGTGCCCTCCTTGTAGCTCGACTTCGGGTACAGGCGGGCCAGGCGCAGCTGCTGGCTCTCCTTCAGCTGTGCCGGGGCGAAGCGCACGTTCTTGCCCTGCACCACGACGTCGCTCAGACCCGCGGCGCGCACGACGATGCGCAGCCGGGCGACGGCGACGAGGTTGCGCACCGGCTCGGGCGGCTCGCCGTAGCGGTCGGTGAGCTCCTCCACGATCTCGGTGAGGTCCTCCTCGGTCTCCGCGGAGGCGAGCTTCTTGTAGGCCTCGAGGCGCAGCCGCTCGCCCGGCACGTACTCGTGCGGCAGGTGGGCGTCCACGGGCAGCTCGATCTTGACCTCGGACGGCGCGGCCTCCCCTTCGCCCTTGAAGTCGGCGACCGCCTCGCCGACCATCCGCACGTACAGGTCGAACCCGACTCCGGCGATGTGGCCGGACTGCTCGCCGCCGAGCAGGTTGCCGGCACCGCGGATCTCGAGGTCCTTCATCGCGACCTGCATGCCGGAGCCGAGGTCGGTGTTGCTCGCGATCGTCGTCAGCCGGTCGTGCGCCGTCTCGGTCAGTGGCTTGTCCGGCGGGTAGAGGAAGTAGGCGTAGGCGCGCTCCCGGCCACGACCGACACGACCACGCAGCTGGTGCAGCTGGCTCAGGCCGAACTTGTCCGCCCGGTCCAGGATGAGCGTGTTGGCATTGGAGATGTCCAGCCCGGTCTCGACGATCGTCGTGCACACGAGCACGTCGAAGCGCCGCTCCCAGAAGTCCAGGACGACCTGCTCCAGCCGGTGCTCCCCCATCTTGCCGTGGGCGGTCTCGACGCGGGCGTCCGGCACGAGCTCGCGGATGCGGGCGGCGGTCCGCTCGATCGTGCTGACGTTGTTGTGCACGAAGAAGACCTGCCCCTCGCGCATCATCTCGCGGTGGATCGCTGCGGCGACCTGCTTCTCCTCGTACGGCCCGACGAAGGTGAGCACCGGGTGGCGCTCCTCGGGCGGCGTCGCGAGCGTGGACATCTCGCGGATGCCGGTGACGGCCATCTCGAGGGTGCGCGGGATCGGGGTCGCGGACATCGCGAGGACGTCGACGTCGGTGCGCAGGGCCTTCAGCTGCTCCTTGTGCTCGACCCCGAAGCGCTGCTCCTCGTCGATGATCACCATCCCGAGGTCCTTGAACTTCACCTCGTTGCCGAGGATGCGGTGGGTGCCGATGACGAGGTCGACGGACCCGTCCTTCATCCCCTCCAGCACCGCCTTGGCCTCCGCGTCGGTCTGGAAGCGGCTGAGTGCCTTGACCGTCACGGGGTAACCGGCGTACCGCTCAGAGAAGGTGTTGAGGTGCTGCTGGACGAGCAGCGTGGTCGGGACGAGCACGGCGACCTGCTTGCCGTCCTGGATGGCCTTGAAGGCCGCACGCACCGCGATCTCCGTCTTGCCGTAGCCGACGTCACCGCAGATGAGCCGGTCCATGGGGAAGGACTTCTCCATGTCGGCCTTGACCTCGTCGATGGTGCTCAGCTGGTCCGGCGTCTCGATGTGGGCGAAGGCGTCCTCGAGCTCACGCTGCCACGGGGTGTCCGGCCCGAAGGTGTGGCCCGGCGTGGCCATCCGAGCGCTGTACAGGCGGATCAGCTCACCCGCGATCTGCCGGACGTGCCGCTTGGCCTTCGACTTCGTCTTCTGCCAGTCACTGCCACCCATCTTGTTCAGCGCCGGCGCGTCACCGCCCACGTAGCGGGTGACCTGGTCGAGCTGGTCGGAGGGGACGAAGAGCCGGTCGCCGGGGTGGCCGCGACGGGAGGGCGCGTACTCGATGACGAGGTACTCGCGGGTGGCACCGCCGATGGTGCGCTGGATCATCTCGACGAAGGACCCGACACCGTGCTGCTCGTGGACGACGTGGTCCCCCGGACGCAGCTGCAGCGGGTCGACCTGCTTGCGGCGGCGCGACGGCATCCGCCGCATGTCCCGGGTGCTGGCGGCCCCGCTCGACCCCAGGAGGTCGGCCTCGGTGAGCACGGCGAGCCGGTGGTCCTCGGCGACGAAGCCGGTTCCCAGGCTGGCGCGGGTGATCGTGACGACACCGTCGGCGAGCTCGACCGGCTCGTCCTCGTCGGCGACGCGGGTGGGGACGTCGGCGCCGCGCAGCACCTCGGCGACGCGCGCGACGAGCCCGGCGCCGTCGGTGGCGATGAGCACCCGCCGGCCCGCGGCGGTCCACTCGGCGAGCTGGGCGACCGCGGCCTCGGTGTTGCCCCGGAACTTCGGCGGTTCCGCCGCGGGGACCCGCAGCCCGACGTGGTCGTGCGCGACCCGGTCGTCCATGTCGGCCGCCAGCGCGTCGAGCTCCTCGTCCACGGCGAAGGGGGTGATGCTCCACCACGGCAGGCCCAGCTCGAGCGCGTGCTCGCGGGCCTGGGCGAGCGTCCAGTGGGAGGCGGTGCCGAGGACTCCCTCGAGGTCGATCGGCACCACGTTGCCGGCCGCGGCGTTGGCCCAGCTGGCCTGGAGGAACTCCTCGCTCGTCGAGACGAGGTCGTGGGCACGGGCCCGGACCTTCTCGTGGTCGAGAACGATGACGCCGGCCTCCTTCGGCAGCACGTCGAGGATCGACTCCATCCCGTCGACGAGAGCCGGCGCCAGGGACTCCATGCCCTCGACGGCGATGCCCTCGGCCACCTTCAGGAGCATGTCGGCGACACCGGGCAGGTCCCCGGCGAGCGCGGCGGCCCGCTCCCGGACGGTGTCGGTGAGCAGGACCTCGCGGCACGGTGGGGCCCAGAGGACCTCGGTCGCGTCGAGGCTGCGCTGGTCGGCGACCTTGAACCAACGGATCTCGTCGACGGTGTCGCCGAAGAACTCCACCCGGATCGGGTGCTCCTCCGTCGGCGGGAAGACGTCGAGGATCCCGCCGCGGACGGCGAACTCGCCGCGGCGGTCGACGAGGTCGGTGCGCACGTAGGCGGCATTGGTCAGGGCTTCGGCGATGTCGGCCAGGGGCCGCTCGTCCCCGACGCGCAGCGCCACCGGCTCGAGGTCGCCGAGCCCCTTGGCGATCGGCTGGAGGACCGCGCGCACGGAGGCGATCACGTAGCCGAGGGGACCGTGACCGGCGCCCTGCTCCCGGGGGTGCGACAGACGGCGCAGCACGGCGAGGCGACGGCCGACGGTGTCGCTGCGCGGGCTGAGCCGCTCGTGCGGCAGGGTCTCCCAGCTGGGGAAGGTCGCGATGAGCTCGGGGTCGACGAACTCGGCGAGCGCGGCCGACAGGTCGTCGGCCTCGCGGGCGGTCGAGGTGATGATCAGCTGGGGCGCGTCACCGGGGGTGGCGCCGCCGATCGTGGCGACGGTCGGCGCCCGCAGGCCGGTCGGCGCGACGATGTCGAGCTGATCGGTGGCGGTGCGGTGTCGGGGGATGTCCGCGAGGCCGGGCAGACCGGCGATCGCGCTCAGGAGCGGGGCGAGGGAGGAAGACATGCTGGGGTCGATTCTGCCGTATCCACAGCGGTGGCCTTCCAGCCCTGCCCGCAACACTCCCGATGTGGCAACGTACGAGTGGCAGGCTGCACAGACAACGGGGACCCGGATCGGGGCACACGAATGACCAACCGCAGGCGACGTCGGACACTGCCGGCACTCGTGGCGGCGGTCTGCCTGCTGTGGTGCGGCGCCCTGACCGCCGCCGCCGCGCCGGTCGAGGCCCCCTTCGACCTGCCTGCCCAGATCACCGACCGGGCCGACGTGCTGCAGGACCCCGACGGCCTCCAGTCGGACCTCGATGAGCTCGCTGCGGAGGAGAACCTCCAGCTCTTCGCGGTGTACGTCGACTCCTTCGACGGCCAGAGCCCCGAGGAGTGGGCCCGGGCGACCTACGAGACCTCCGGCATGGGCGGTAACGACGTCCTGCTCGCCGTCGCCGTGGCGGACCGGCGCTACGCGATGTGGACGACGCAGGCCTCGGGCCTCGAGCCGTCCGACATCTCCGAGGTGCAGACCGACTTCGTCGAGCCGGCGCTGGCCGACGACGACTGGGACGGTGCCGTGACCGCCGCTGCCGAGGGTCTGGGCGAAGGGGGCGGCCCCGGCTTCTCGACGATCTTCTACCTGGTCGTCGGCGGGCTCTTCCTCGTCTTCGTCGCCGTCCCGGTCGTGTTGTCCCTCCGGAGGAAGGGATCCTCGGCGCCGGCCCCGGGGGCGCCCCAGCCGGTGATGACCGGGGTGAGCACCGACCAGCTGCGTCGGGACGCCTCGTCGGCGCTCGTCGACCTCGACAACGCCATCCGCTCGTCCGCGGACGAGCTCGCCTTCGCCGAGGCCCAGTTCGGCCAGCAGGCGACACTGCAGTTCACCGCCGCCCTCGAGCGGGCCAGGGCGAAGGCCGACGACGCCTTCCGCATCCAGCAGGAGGTCGACGTCGCCCGCGGCGCCGACCGGATGCTCGAGTCGGACGAGCGGGCCCGCCTGGCCGAGATCCTGGAGCTGACGGCGGCGGCCGACGACGAGCTGGACGCCCAGGAGAGCGAGTTCGCACGACTGCGGGACCTGCAGGCGACGGTTCCCCAGTTCCTCGCGTCGCTACGCACCCGCATCTCGGAGGTCACCGACCGGATTCCCGCTGCAGAGCAGGAGCTCGCCGGTCTCGCGGCCACCCATCCCCGCGAGTCGCTGACGACCCTGCGCGCAAACCTCGACCGCGCGCGCAAGCTCATCGACTCCGCCGAGGGATTCGTCGTCAGGGGTGAGGACCACGTCAGCGCCGACGACCGTCCGTCCGCGGTCGCGGCGGCCCGCGCCGCCGAGGACGCCCTGGGGCAGGCCGACTCCCGCCTGGAGTTCATCCTCACCGCCCGGGCCACGCTCGACGATGCCGTGGCAGCCCTGGACGAGGCACTGGCCTCGATCAGCTCCGACCTTGCGGACGCGAAGCGGCTGCAGGCCAACGACCAGGTCACCATCTCGGCCGTGGGCGAGGCCGAGCAGGCCGTCAGCGCGGGCACCGCGGCCCGGGGCGGCGGGGACGTGCTCGCAGCCCTGGCCGCCCTGGAACGGGCCGAGCACTACCTCGACAACGCCCTGATGCGCTACCGCGCGGAGGAGGACCGCCGAGCCGAGCGCGCCCAGCTGCTCGACCGTCGGTTCCAGCACGTGCGCTCACGCATCGCCACCGTCGAGAGTGAGCTCAACACCCACCGCGGCCGGGTCGATGCCCGACCCCGCACCCAGCTGCGCGAGGCCCAGCGCCTGCTGCGGGAGGCCGAGGAGTCCCGCCCGCACGACCGGGACCTCGCTGCCGACCAGCTGAGCCAGGCGGAGGCGCACGCCGACCAGGCACTGCAGGCCATCCGGTCGCAGCAGCACCGGGACCCGTGGGACGGAGGCGGGTTCGGCGGTGGACCCGGGGGCGGGTACGGCGGCCGCCGTGGCGGCATCGACATCGGCTCCCTGGTCCTCGGCGGCATCCTCAGCGGCGGCTTCGGCGGTCGCGGTGGGGGCTGGGGCGGCTCCTCCGGCGGCCTCGGCGGCGGGGGCGGCTTCGGCGGGGGCGGCTTCGGCGGAGGTGGCCGCTTCTGACCGGGCGACGACAGCGACCAGCACGGTCCAGCGGCCAACGCTCGCCCGGACCGACACGATCGATCCGCACCACGACCGGCGGTCCCACCGCCAGGAGGAGAGCACCATGACCACGAAGCAGACCATCCTCGGCCGCGTCAGCCAGCTGGCCAAGGCGAACATCAACTCCCTTCTCGATCGCGCCGAGGACCCGGAGAAGATGCTCGACCAGCTCGTCCGGGACTACAGCAACTCCATCGCCGAGGCCGAGGAAGCCGTCGCGCAGACGATCGCCCACGTGCGGATGGCGGAGAGCGACCTGCAGAGCGACCGGGAGGCCGCGACAGAGTGGGGCCGCAAGGCCGCCGCCGCCGTCAGCAAGGCCGAGGAGCTCACCGCCGCCGGGGACACCGCCGGGGCCGAGAAGTTCACCAATCTCGCCAAGGTGGCCCTCAAGCGCCAGATCACGCACGAGAACGAGGTCAAGGACGCCGAGCCGCTCATCGCCAGCCAGAACGCGACCGTGGAGCAGCTGAAGTCCGGCCTGGTCGACATGAAGAGCAAGCTCGAGGACCTGAAGTCCCGCCGCTCCGCCCTGGTCGCCCGAGCCCGCTCCGCCGAGGCCCGGGCCAAGGTCCAGGAGGCCGTCGGCTCCCTGGACGTCATGGACCCCACCAGCGACCTCGGTCGCTTCGAGGAGCAGATCCGTGAGCAGGAGGCCATGGTGCAGGGCCGCGCGGAGGTGCAGTCCGCCTCGTTGGAGGACCAGTTCGCGGAGCTCGAGGACCACAGCCAGGACTCGGAGATCGAGGCCCGACTCGCTGCGCTGAAGAACGACTCCTGACCCTCAGCGCGGGGCGTGGACGACCTGCTGGGCGTCGGTCAGCCCCTTCTCGATGACCAGCTCGACCGCGTCGGCGGCGTCGTCGAGGACGAAGGGCAGCTCCTTGCGCTCGGTGGAGGAGAAGTCCTTGAGCACGTACGCGGCCGCGTCCATCCGGCCCGGCGGGCGGTCGATGCCCACGCGCACCCGCACGTAGTCCTTCGTCCCGAAGGAGGCGGTGATCGAGCGCAGCCCGTTGTGACCCCCTTCGCCCCCACCCCGCTTGAGGCGCACCTGGCCGAAGGGGATGTCCAACTCGTCGTGGATGACGATGGTGCGCTCCGGGGGGACGGAGAAGAAGGTCGCCAGACCCTTGGTCGCGCCACCGGAGAGGTTCATGTACGAGTGCGGGATGCCGATGATCGTGCGGGTGCCGGGCACCGGGCCCAGCCGCACGGACTCGGCGCTCGCACCCGCCTTGTGCGCCCGCAGGCGGACCCCGGCGCGCTCGGCGAGCAGCTCGACGACCATGGCCCCCACGTTGTGGCGGTTGCCCGCGTACTTCGGTCCCGGGTTGCCCAGGCCCACCACCAGCCACGTCTCGTCGGTCACGGGGTCACTCTAGGCAATGACGAAGGGCGGGACCCCCGGTGTCGGGGATCCCGCCCTGTCGTGGCGGTCGAGTGGGTCACTCCTCGTCGGAGGACTCCTCGCCACCCTCGGCGGCCGGGGCCTCGGCGGCCTCGGTCTCGGGCTCGTCGTGCTCGACACCGGCCTCCTCCTCGGCCTCGGCGAGCTCGGCCTCGAGCGCCTCGGCAGAGATCTGCTGGGTGACGTTGACGACCAGGGTCTCCGGGTCGGAGACGAGCGTCGCGCCCGAGGGCATGGTGACGTCGCTCGCGTGGATCATGGTGCCGATCTCCGCGTCCTCGACGGAGACGACGAGGTTGTCCGGCAGGTTCATCGGGTCGGCCTCGATCTCGAGGGTCTGCGCGTCGACGGTGACGACCGTCTCGGGGGCGGCCTCGCCCTCGACGTGGACCGGGACCTCGACGACGACCTTCTCGCCCTTCTTGACGATGACGAGGTCGACGTGCTCGATGATCGGCTTGATCGGGTCGCGCTGGACGTCCTTGGCCAGGGCGAGCTGGTCCTTCTCGCCCTCGACGGCGATCGTCAGCAGGGCGTTGGGGTTCTTCAGCGCCTGGAAGGTGTCGTGGAAGGGCAGGGCGAGGTGGATCGGGGCCTCGCCGTGGCCGTAGAGGACGGCCGGGACCTTGTCGGCGCGACGCAGCTTGCGGGCCGCGCCCTTGCCGAACTCGGTGCGCTTGTCGCTGGCGAGACGGATCTCGTCGTGCTTGACCATGGGAACTCCTTGTGGGGGCGGGTGCCCGCGCAGGGAGCGGGCGTGTCTCGTGGGCGGTGGCCTCGACGCGGGACACGGCGCGGACGGATGTCGACGCGCGGGCGAACCCACGGGGCGGCACCGCGTCGATCACGGACCACTGCGACCGTGCAGCGTCCCTCGCCGAGGCAACCCGTTGATCCTAGTGGACCTCCTCGGAGGCACCAAACTCGGCGAGGACGGCGGGGTCGACGTCGTCGGCGGGCACCGGCCGCGCTGCCGGGGCCCTCCCTTCGCCCAGCTTGACCGCGACGACGCCGGCGAGGATCGCCACTCCACCGAGGACCTGGACGAGGGACATGGACTGGTCGACGAGCACCCAGGCGAAGGCGATCGAGAACAGCACCTCGCTCAGGCCGACGAAGGAGGCGACGGTGCCCCCGAGCAGTCGGGCGGACGCGATGCCGGCCGCGTAGGCGACCGCTCCCGCGACGACGGCCAGCTCGACGACCGCGACCCACCACGGCACGGACCACGCCCCCAGCTCGACGGGCTCGGTCGACGCGCTCATGGGCAACCACCCGAGCGCAGCGCCGATGACGAGCACCAGCGCACCGACGGCCAGTCCGGCGCCGGCGAACCCGATGGGCGGCAGTGCCTCCTCCTCCTGTGCGGAGACGAGGAAGAAGACGACGAGACCGACCGCCGCGAGGACACCCCACACGACGCCGACGACATCGACCTGGGCCCCGGAGAAGACGTCGAGCACGAGCACGAGACCGAGGACGGCGGCGACGACGCCGAACGCGGTCAGGCCCGACGGCCGTCGACCGTGGCGCAGCCAGATCCACGCGACGATGAGCACCGGCGCGAGGTACTCCAGCAGCAGTGCGACGCCGACGGAGAGGCGCTCCACCGCCATGAAGTACGCGAACTGGCACCCGGCGACCGCGAAGAACCCGTAGGCGACGATCCGGCCGGCGTTGCGGCGCACCAGGTGCCAGTGCCCGCGCATGGCGAGCGCGGCGGGGACGACCATGAGCAGCGCCGCACCGACGATCCGCGCGGTGACGACCGCGCCGGCACTCCACCCGGTCGCCATCAGCGCCGAGCCGAAGGTCCCCGACGAGCCGAAGGTCGCCGCCGAGAGGAGGGCGACCATCAGGCCGAGGACGAAGGGCGTCTGCCGCGGGGCGGCCTGGATGGATGACACGGGCGGTCCTTGGATCATGAGTGAAGTAGCCTGTTGCCCATGACGCTAGACCTACCCAGCATCAGGAGTCAACATGACTTTTGCCCATGACACGGAGGTCGCGCTGCGGACCGCCGCGGCGCTGGTGAACACCGCCGCCGGCGACGACGAGGACTCGCTGACCACGACGGACGGGTTGCGGGACTTCTACACGGAGTGGGGCTGGACCGGGCGGGTCACTGGGGATGCGCAGGAGCTGGACCAGGTGCGGGCGCTGCGGCCGCGGCTGCGCGCGGCGTGGGGCGCTGGGTCCGACGAGGAGCTTGCCGAGCTCGTGAACACGCTCCTGCGCGAGGGCCGGGCACTCCCCCAGGTCGTCACCCACGGTGACTACGGCTGGCACATCCACGCCACGCCGTCGGACGCACCGCTCGCCGTGCGGATGCAGGTCGAGGCGGCGATGGCCCTCGTCGACGTCGTCCGCGCCGACGAGCGCTCCCGGCTGCGCACCTGCGCCGCCGAGGACTGCCAGAACGTCCTGGTCGACCTCTCCCGCAACCGCTCGCGCCGTTACTGCGAGGGCGGCTGCGGCAACCGGCTCGCCGCCGCGGCCTACCGCTCCCGGCGTGAGGGCTGACCTGCGGAGCGGACGACAAGGTGGGGATGGGCACGACTCAGGCCAAAGCCCGGACCGCGGGGTCGAGGTGCGCTCGAACGTCGAGTCGTCCGGGCTTTGCGCCAAGTGCCCGCCCCAGCTTGTCGGCCGCGACGCCCGGGCAGCACAGCGAAAGGGCCGGTCACCGTGCGGCGACCGGCCCCCCCCTTCGCGCTCGTGGATCAGGTGAAGAGGCTGGTGACCGAACCGTCCTCGAAGACCTCACGGATCGCGCGGGAGACGAGCGGCGCGATCGAGAGCTCGGTCAGGCAGTCGAAGCGCTGCTCCTCGGTGAGCGGGAGGGTGTCGGTGACGATGATCTCCTCGGCCGCGCAGGACTCCATCCGCTCGACGGCCGGGCCGGAGAAGATCGCGTGCGTCGCGGCGATGATCACGCCGGCGGCGCCGTCGGCCATGAGGGCGTCGGCGGCCTTGGTGATCGTGCCGGCGGTGTCGATCATGTCGTCGACGAGCACGCACCACCGGCCCTCGACCTCACCGACGACGCGGTTGGCGACCATCTCGTTGGGCCGGTCGATGTCGCGCGTCTTGTGGATGAAGGCCAGCGGCACTCCCCCGAGCTGCCGCGACCACTGCTCGGCGACCTTGATCCGGCCGGCGTCCGGGGAGACGACGGAGAGCTTGCGGTCGCCGTACTTCTCGTTGACGTAGCTCGCGAGGATGCGACGGGCCATGAGGTGGTCGACCGGGCCGTCGAAGAAGCCCTGGATCTGGTCGGTGTGCAGGTCGACCGTGATCAGGCGGTCGGCCCCAGCCGTCTTGAACATGTCGGCCATCAGGCGCGCGGAGATCGGCTCGCGGCCGCGGTGCTTCTTGTCCTGGCGCGCGTAGCCGTAGAAGGGCATGACCACGGTGATCCGCTTGGCGCTGGCGCGCTTGAGCGCGTCGACCATGAGCAGCTGCTCCATGATCGACTCGTTGATCGGCGTGGAGTGGCTCTGCAGCACGAAGGCGTCGCAGCCGCGGACCGACTCCTCGTAGCGGACGTAGATCTCACCGTTGGCGAAGTCGTACGCGCTCGTCGGCACCAGCTCGGTGTCGAGCTCCGCGGCCACGGCGTCGGCCAGAGCCGGGTGGGTGCGTCCGGTGAAGACCATGAGGTTCTTCTCCGGAGTCTTGTGGATGCCGGTCACTGGGTGTCCTCGCTGCTGTCGGGGGTGGGTTCGGGCGAAGGGAGCTGTGCTGCGGCGTGCGCGGCGGCCGCGGTCGAGGTGCCGGCGCGTCGCAGGTCGACCCAGCCCTCGATGTTGCGCTGTCGGCCGCGGGCCACGCCGAGCTGGCCCGGGCCGATGTCGTCGATCACGGCGGAGCCGGCCGCGACGTAGGCCCCGTCCCCGATCTCGACGGGGGCGACGAGCACGGAGTTGGAGCCGACGAAGGAGTGCCGGCCGACGACCGTGCGGTGCTTGCCGACGCCGTCGTAGTTGGCGACGATCGTGCCGGCGCCGATGTTGGCCCCCGCCCTGATGTCGGCATCGCCGGCGTAGGTCAGGTGGGGCACCTTGGCGCCCTCACCGATGGTCGTGTTCTTCGTCTCGACAAAGCCGCCGATCTTCCCCTTCGCTCCGAGCACGGTGCCGGGACGCATGTAGGAGAAGGGGCCGACGGTGGCGCCGGCACCGATGACGGCGAGGGTGCCCTCGGCGCGCCTGACCTCGGCTCCGTCCCCGACCTCGCAGTCGGTGAGGGTGACGTCCGGGCCGATGACGGCCTCCGCGCCGATCGACGTGGCACCCACCAGCTGCGTGCCGGGCAGGACGGTCGTGTCCTGGCCGATGCTCACGTCGACGTCGATCCACGTGGTGTCCGGGTCGACGATGGTCACGCCGGCGCGCATGTGCCGCTCGCAGGTGCGGCGGTTGAGCTCCTTGCCGAGCTCGGCGAGCTGGACCCGGTCGTTGACGCCCTCGGTCTGCCACAGGTCGGTCAGCACGTGCGCGGCCACCCGGCCACCCGCGGTACGAGCGAGCTGGAGGACGTCGGTGAGGTACTTCTCGCCCTGGGCGTTGTCGGTGGTCACGTTGGCCAGCTCGCGACGCAGGACGGCGGCGTCGAAGGCGTAGATCCCCGAGTTGATCTCCGTGATGGCCCGCTCGTGCTCGGTCGCGTCCTTGAACTCCACGATCCGCTCGACGTTGCCGTCCGCGTCGCGCACGATCCGGCCGTAGGACTTCGCGTCGTCGAGGACCGAGGTGACGACGGTGACGGCGGCCGAGGCCTCGACGTGGGCGCGGGTCAGGTCGCCGAGCGTCTCCGCGGACAGCAGCGGAACATCACCCATGGTGACGACGACGGTCCCGGTGAGGTCGGCGGGCAGCGCGCTGAGTCCGCACTCGACTGCGCGGCCGGTGCCCTTGACCTCGTCCTGGTCGGCGATGGTGCACGCCCGCTCGACGCGGGCGCTGAAGTCCTCGACGAAGGCGGCGACGCGGTCTCGCTGGTGGCGGATGACGACCACGGTCTGCGCGGCCCCCGCGGCCGAGGCGGCTCGCATCGCGTGACCGAGGAGCGGGGTCCCCCCGATGGGATGGAGGACCTTGGGGAGGGTCGACTTCATCCGGGTGCCCTCGCCCGCGGCGAGGATGATGACTGCGTCGGGGCGGACGTCGTTCACGCGATGTTCTCCGGGAGCTCGGGTGTGCGGCTGGACGTCTGGGCCGCCCGGCCACTGTATCCGCCTCTCGGCGGGTGGCGTGCCACGGGGACCCACGCTCTGCTGTCCGGCGGCTCGCCGTGC
Source organism: Janibacter sp. DB-40 (assembly GCF_029510815.1). Lineage (NCBI taxonomy): Bacteria > Bacillati > Actinomycetota > Actinomycetes > Micrococcales > Intrasporangiaceae > Janibacter > Janibacter sp. DB-40. Next base: position 2,538,639 of record NZ_CP120360.1, read on the forward strand.
CGCTCGCCGCACGGTCGGATCGAAGGGGGTGCCCGCCGTGGCGTACGGGAGGAGACTGGCTGTGACGCGCACAGGGGAGCGCGCTCCGCCAACGGGCTCGGGGGTTCGTCATGAATGTCACGCCGTGGTATCCACTCAGCGCCGGGGACGGGCGCTCGGGGCTGGTCATCGGGGTACAGCACCTGCTGCGGCACTCGGGGCACCCGATCGTCGCCGACGGGATCTTCGGTCCCGCGACCGAATCGGCCGTGCGCGACGTCCAGACGTCCGCCGGGCTGCCGTCCACCGGCGAGCTCGACCGGGACACCTGGCCGCAGGTGGTGGTCCCGACCGGCCCCGGGGACTCCGGTGAAGCCGTGATGGCGATCCAGGCGACCCAGCCGGGGTCGTTCATCGACGAGCCGCTGCTGCTGGTCGACGGGGACTTCGGTCCGGTCACAAAGGAGCGGGTCCGTCGCTTCCAGCGGATGTGGGGCCTGAACCGGGACGCCATCGCGGGGCCGGAGACCTGGAGCTTCGTCTCGGCCCCGTCGCGTGACCTGTGGCCGCTCGCCAAGGTCGGGCAGACCATGACCGGCAACTGGCGGCTGCGCGCGGTGCAGCACCTGCTGGTCCGGCACGGTGCCGGCCTGACCGTCGACGGCGACTACGGTCCCGCGACCGGCGAGGCGATGCGCCAGTTCCAGCTGGATCTGAGAGCGCGGTACGTCAGCACCACGACGGGCCAGCTCGACTGGCCGGCGTTGGTCGTCACCGTCGGCCCCGGTGACACCGGTGCTGCCGTCGCGGCGGCGCAGTCCCTGGTGTCCGTCACCGAGGACGGTGACTTCGGCCCGGTGACCGAGCAGGCCGTCAGGGACGTCCAGTCGGTCTTCCTCCCGCCCGCCGACGGGATCGTCGGACCGCGGACCTGGCACGTGCTCGTCGTGCCGAAGTCGGAGTGACGCGCTCCCCGCGTCGGCGCATCACAGGATGCTCGTCAGCTCCCCGGCCGCCTGCCCGGCCACCGTTGCCCGGGCCTCGGCGGCGGTCCTGGCGTCCCGTGCGACGGCGGCCAACCGCTGGCAGTCCGGCAGCGAGTGCGTGGACAGTGCGAACCGGACCAGAGCCACCTTGCTGGGCGCCATCGACAGGCTCGAGACGCCGAGTCCCACCAGGACGAGCGCCAGGAGCGGGTCCCCGGCCGCCTCGCCGCACACGCCGATGGGGGTCCCGGTCACCGCTCCCCCGTCGCACGCAGCGGCGACGACGTCGAGGACCGCGGGCTGCCACGGGTCGAGGAGGTCGGAGAGCGCACCCTGCATCCGGTCCGCTGCCAGGGTGTACTGGGACAGGTCGTTGGTGCCGATGCTCGCGAAGTCGACATCGGCGAGCACGTGCCGGGAGCGCAGCGCGGCGGCCGGCACCTCGATCATCACGCCGGCCTTGGCCAACCCGTGCTCGCGGACGCGACGGGCGAACCAGTCGGCCTCCTCGGCGGTGGCCACCATCGGTGCCATCACGCGCACGTCCGCGCCGGTGTCCGTCGCCGCGACGGCGAGGGCCGCGAGCTGGGAGTCGAGCAGGTCGGGGCGCTCGGCGGACAGCCGCAGACCGCGCCGCCCCAGGGCGGGGTTCTCCTCCGGACCGAGGTCGGCGAAGGCGAGCGGCTTGTCGGCGCCGGCGTCGAGGGTGCGTACGACGACACGACGATCGCCGAAGGGGGTGAGGACCCTGCGGTACACCTCTGCCTGCTCTTCGACGGTCGGGGCCGTGGCGGCCGAGAGGAAGACGAACTCGGTACGGAAGAGGCCCACGCCCTCGACGTCCTCGGCGGCGGCGGCGACCGCGTCCTCCACGTCGCCGATGTTGGCCAGCAGGGGCACGCCGTGGCCGTCGAGGGTGCGCCCCGGACCGGACGAGCCGGCCAGCGCAGTGGTCCGGCGCTCCCGGCGGCTCGCCAGGTCGGCGACGAAGGCCTCGCTCGGCTCGATCGTCACCGCCCCGGTGTCACCGTCGACCGCCACCGGGGTCCCGGCGGGCAGTGCGAGGGCACCCTCGCACTGGACGACCGCGGGGATGCCCCGCTGTGCGGCGAGGATGGCGGTGTGGCTGGTGCGCCCGCCGCCGCTGGTGACGATGGCGAGCACGAGTGCGCGGTCGAGCACGGCCGTCTCGGCGGGCGCGAGGTCCTCGGCGACGATGACGCTCGGGCCGGTCAGCGAGGGCACGCCCGGCGCCGGGACGCCGAGGACGGCCGCGACGGCTCGCGCCCCCACGTCCCGCAGGTCGGCGACGCGTTCGGCGAAGTAGCCGCCGAGCGCCTCGAACTGCACGACGAACTCCTCGATCGCGGCCTCGATCGCGCTGGCCGGCCCCTTGCCCGCTGTGAGGTGCTTCCCGGCGGCCTTGTGCAGGCTCTTGTCGCGGGCGATGAGGGCGGTGGCGGAGAGGATCTGGGCAGCGGTGTCCTCCGCACGCCCGGCCCGCTCCTCGAGGTCGACGGCGACCGCCTCGAAGGCCACCTTCACCTCGACGAGGGTCGCGTCGGGGTCCTTCGGCGCCGGCTCACCCTCGGGCGCGCGGACCGGTGGGGCCACGAGGACCACCGGGCCGTACGCGCTGCCCGGGGAGACGCCGATCCCGCGGGAGGTGCCGCGACCCCCTTCGCCCATGGAACTCACTCCTGCGCGTCGAGGTCGGTCTCGAGGAGGGTGACGAGCCCGTCGAGGACGGCATCCGCGTCCTCGCCCTCCGCCGTGAGCTCCACCGTCTCCCCGTGCTTGGCGCCGAGCGCCATGACGCCGAGGATGCTCGTCGCGTCGACCGGCTCCTCGCCCGGGCGGGCGATCTCGACGTCGAGGCCCGACTCGCTGGCCTGCTCGACGAAGAGCGCGGCGGGGCGGGCGTGCAGGCCGACGGACGAGGCGATGGTGGTGGTGCGACTGGCCATGGTTTCTCCTGGTGGTGTGGTGGTGATCGGCAGGCGCCCGGGGTCCATCGGGGACGTCCGGGATCCCACTCTGTCAGGCAGCGACCCGCTGCGCGCCGGCGTCGGAGGACGACGTGCGGGAGCCGATGGTCTTGAGGGCGACGACGATGGCGGTCATGACGAGCACCCCGACGACGAGGGCGACGACGAACATCAGGAAGTTGCCCATGAGGGGCAGCACCCAGATGCCTCCGTGGGGAGCGCGGAGGGTGACGCCGGCCGCGAGGGCGATCGCGCCGGTGGCGGCCGAGCCGACGACGGAGCCGGCGATGACCCGGATCGGGTCTGCGGCGGCGAAGGGGATGGCCCCCTCCGAGATGAACGAGGCGCCGAGGAGCCATGCGGCACGGCCGTTCTCGCGCTCCGGCTCGGAGAACAGGCGCGGTCGGACGGTCGTCGCCAGGGCCATGGCGAGCGGGGCGACCATGCCGGCGGCCATGACCGCTGCCATCACCTTCAGCTGGATCGCGTCGGTGGCCGTGCCCGCCGCGGTGAGCCCGGTGGTGGCGAAGACGTAGGCGACCTTGTTGACCGGACCTCCGAGGTCGAAGCCCATCATCGCGCCGAGGACGAGGCCGAGGACGAGCGCGCTCGTACCGCCCATTCCCTGCAGCGCCTCGGTGAGGTTGTCCATGAGCCAGGTGATCGGACGGCCGAGGACGGTGATGAAGAGCCCGGCGGTGATGAAGGTCGACAGCAGCGGGACGACCACCACGGGCATGACGCCGCGGACGCCGGCGTGCACCTTCCACCCGGAGACCCAGCGGGCGACGAAGCCGGCGAGGAACCCGGTGGCGAGACCGCCGAGGAAGCCGGCGCCCATGGTCGCGGCGATCCAGCCGCCCACGATGCCGGGGACGAGGCCGGGACGGTCGGCGATGCCGAAGGCGATGTAGCCGGAGAGGATCGGCACGAGGAAGCTGAAGGCGGCACTGCCCATGACGTACAGGAGCGCGGCCCACGAGGTGAGGCTGAGCAGGCTGAAGCTGTTGGCGACGTCGTACTCGCCCTCGGCGCCCAGGGCGTACTTCGTGATCTCGATGGCGCCCTGCTCACCGAGCGCGACCTGGGCGAGCATGAAGGACAGCGCGATGAGGATGCCGCCCGCGGCGACGAAGGGGATCATGTAACTGACCCCGGTCATGAGCCACTGGCGGATCTTCGTGGCCGTCGACGCACGCTCGTGCTCCCCCTCCGAGCGACTCGGCTGCTCGGACGACCCGACGCTCAGGACGTGCGACCCGTCGCGCGCGGCCGTCGCTGCTCGCTCGACCAGGTCGGGGGCGTCGGACACGGCCTTCTTCACGCCCACGTCGATCGTGGGCTTGCCGGCGAAGCGTCCCTTGTCCCGGACCTCGAGGTCGTGGGCGAAGATCACGGCATCGGCACGCTCGATCTCGCTGCGCGACAGGGGCGTCGAGCCTGCCGAGCCCTGGGTCTCCACGGCGATGGTGTGCCCCGCCTCCTTGGCGGCGACCTCCAGAGCCTCGGCCGCCATGTACGTGTGGGCGATCCCGGTGGGGCACGAGGTGACTGCCACGAGGTGCAGGCCGGCGGTCGCCCCCTTCGTCTCCTCGCTCGCCGGCTCCTCGTCCAGCGAGACGCGGGAGTTGACGATCTCGACGACCTCCGCCGGTGTGCTCGCCGCCTCGAGCGATGCGCGGAACTCCTTGTCCATCAACGCCTTGGCGAGCTTGGGCAGCATCTGCATGTGCGCGTCCCCGCCGCTCTCGGGGGCGGCAATGAGGAAGACGAGCGTGGCCGGGCCGTCCTTGGCGCCCCAGTCGATCCCCTCGGTGGGCCGACCGAAGACGAGGGAGGGTTCCGTGATCGCAGCGCTGCGGGCGTGCGGGATGCCGATGCCTCCGGGCAGCCCGGTGGCCATCTTCTCCTCACGGGCACGCACGTCGTCGAGGAAGGCCTCGACGTCCGTCGCACGTCCGGTGCTCGCCAGCGTCTCGGCGAGCACGCGCGTGGCCGCGTGCCGGTCCGGTGCGGCCAGGTCGAGCACGACCTGGGCCTCGTTGATCAGCGCCATCTCGGGTCCTTTCAGGGGGGTGCTCAGTCGCGGACGGCGAGGGAGCGGTCGGGAGTCGTGGTCAGGGTGGCGGGGATGCCGTCGAGGTCGGCGGGGCCGGGGACCCGGCTGCCGGGCAGCCGCACGGCCGCGGCTCCCCACAGGACCCCGGTGCGCAGTGCGCTCGCGGCGTCGGCTCCGGTGGACAGGCCGTGGAGCAGGCCGGCGAGCATGCAGTCGCCGGCGCCGACGGTCGAGCGGGGACGCTCGATCGAGGCGTGGGCGTGCACGGCCGTGTCACCGTCGACGAGCACGGCTCCGTCGCGGCCGAGGCTGACGGCGACCACGCCGACGCCACCGCGGACGAGGCCGGCGGCTGCGTCGACGACCTCACCGAGTGTGGTCAGGCTCGTCCCGACCAGCTCCTCGAGCTCGACCCGGTTGGGCTTGATCAGGTCGGGCGAGGCAGCCACCGCAGGACGAAGGGGGGCACCCGAGGAGTCCACGGCGACCTTCGCTCCGGCCTCGCGGGCGGACCGTACGAGCCGTGCGTACAGGTCCTCCGGCGCGCCGGGCGGGAGCGAACCGCAGGCCACGACCCACACGTCCCCGCCCACGGCGGACTCGACGCCCGTCGTGACCGCCTTGAGGAGCAGACGCAGCTCCTCCTCGTCGAGGCGCGGACCGGGCTCGTTCAGCTTGGTCGTCGTCCCGTCGGGCTCGACGGCGGTGACGTTCAGGCGGATCGACTGGTGGATCGGAACTCCGAGCCGGTCCACGCCGGCATCGGTGAGGAGCTTCTCCATGAGGTGCCCCTCCGGTCCGCCGACCGGCAGGACGGCCGTCGCTGCGACGCCGTTGGCGGTCAGGGCCCTGGCGACGTTGACTCCCTTGCCGCCCGGGTCGACGCGACTCGACACGGCCCTGTTGACGGCGCCGCGGTGCAGCTCGGTGAAGGCGACCGTGCGGTCGATGCTGGGGTTGGGGGTGAGCGTGATGATCATGCCCGCACCACCGCCATGCCCTCGGCGGCGAGCTCGGCCGCGGTGTCGTCGTCCAGGTCCGTGTCGGTGACGAGCAGATCGATCGACTCCGTGTCGGCGAAGCGGTGGAAGTGGTCGTCCCCGGCCTTGGTCGAGTCCGCGAGGACGACGGTCCGCCGGGCGGCACGGACCATGGTGCGCTTGGCCACGGCCTCGGCCTGGTCGGGGGTGGTCATCCCGCGAGACGGGGAGTAGCCGTTCGCGCCGATGAGCGCGACGTCGACGCAGACATCGGCGAGTGCGGAGACGAGCCAGTCACCGACGGTCGCACCGGTCCGACCGCGGACGCGGCCGCCGAGGACGTAGAGGTCGGTGTGCTCGTGCGACTGAAGGACGGCAGCGGTGTCGATCGAGTTGGTGACGACCGTCAGTCCCGAGCGGTCGGGGAGCAGCTCGGCCAGCGCCCTGGTCGTGGTGCCGCCGTCGAGGAGGACAGTGCCCTCGGAGGGCACCTCGTCGAGCGCCCGGGCGGCGATGCGGCGCTTGGCCTCGGCATTGCGGCTCGTGCGGGTCGCGAGCGGGGGCTCGACCTCGAGGCGCTCGACGGGCAGTGCTCCCCCGTGGACACGACGCACGGCGCCTCGACGCTCGAGCGCGGTCAGGTCGCGTCGGACGGTCTCGGTCGTCACCCCCAGGTCGGCGGAGAGGGCGAGCACCTCGACGCGGCCCTGCGCACGCGCGACCTCGAGGATGCGCTGCTGGCGTTCCGGTGCGTACATCGCCCTGGACTCCTTCGTCCCGTGGGCGCGCCGGGCGCCCGAGTGGTGGTGGTGCACACCACTCTAGAAGCGAAAACCACACAAGTAAATAGATATGCAGTTGGTTTTATGTTGGAACTTACTCCGTGGTGAAGAGCACGTCTCCCCCGCCGACCTTCTCCGGCAGGGCCGAGAGGTCGAGCGAGTCGGCCGGGACGTCCAGCACCACGACGGGCACCTGGCGCGAGATCGCCTCTCCGGCAACCTCGTCCGGGAGCGCGGCAGGATCCCAGGTGACCATCGGATCGCCGGCGGTGACCCTCGCGCCCTGGGTGGCGTGCACCTCGAAGCCGCGCCCCTCGAGGCGCACGGTGTTGATCCCCAGGTGGACGAGGACCCCGGTCGCACCACCGGCGACGACGAAGGCGTGCGGGTGGACCTTCACGACCGTGCCTTCGATCGGTGAGGTCACGGTGGTCTCGCCGTCAGGTGGGTCGATGACGACGCCGGGCCCGACGAGCTGTCCGGCGAAGACCGGGTCGACGCAGTCGGTCACCGGCAGGACGCGGCCTGCGCAAGGTGCGAGCACGTCGCTCACATCAGGTCCTCGATGTCATCGGCCAGGTTGTCCGCCTCGGGACCGACGACGACCTGGACGACCTGGCCCTGGGCCATGACGCCGTGGGCGCCCGCGGCCTTGAGGGCGGACTGGTCGACCTTCGACCCGTCGTGCACCTCGGTCCGCAGCCGCGTGATGCACGGCTCGATCTCGATGATGTTGTCCGCCCCGCCGAGTGCGGCGAGTATCTGCTCCGCCTTGCTGGCCATGATGCTTCCTCTCGTTGGTGCCTCAGTGTCCGTCGGACCGGGTGTCCGTGGCCAGCACCCGGAAGTGCTTGACACCGTCCTCCCCGCCATGGATCCTCACTGGTACGGACCAGACCGTACCAACGAGGCGAGGTGAGCGGAAGTGTCCCGGGAGAGGCTCACCGGCGCCCGACCGAAGCACGCACAGCTGCGCGACCGGCTGGCCGACCACGCCGCCGGGCTCGGCCCGGAATCGGCGATCCCCTCCGAGCGCGAGTTGATGGCCACCTACGACGTCTCCCGCGCCACCGTGCGACGGGCCATCGAGGCCCTGATCGCCGACGGTCTGCTGCACCGCGTCCACGGGAAGGGCACCTTCGTCGCGCGCCCCCGGCTGGAGAGCCGGCTGCACCTGGCCAGCTTCAGCCAGGACATGCGTCGTCGTGGTCTCGAACCGTCCAGTCGTCTGCTCGGGCTGTCCCGGGAGGAGGCCCCCACCGAGGTCGCCGACTTCCTCGGTCCGGGCCCGGCGTGGCGCGTCGACCGTCTCCGTCTCGCGGACGGGCAGCCGATCGCCCTCGAGCACAGCTGGTACTCGGGCAGTCTGCTGCCGAACCTGGACGCCCACCCGCTCGGGGACTCGCTCTACGCGCTCCTCGCCGACCGGTACGGCATCGTCATCGACGCGGCCGAGCAGACCCTGTGGGGCGAGGTCGCCGACCTCCGGACCGCCGACCTCCTCGACGCCCCCGACCACACGCCTCTCCTCGTCTTCCGCCGCCTGTCCACCAGCCGGGGGCGACCGGTCGAGCACGTCGTGTCCCGCTACCGCGGCGACCGGTACCAGATCCACATGTCGTTGAGCCGGGACGACCTCCCAACGCCGGCGCCACAGGAAGGATCAACGCCGTGACCACAGCAGACGGCTCCATGGAGGTGCCGGGGGACAAGCCCGGCCGCAGGAAGATGAACCTCGCCCCACTGCAGAAGTTCGGTCGCAGCCTCATGCTGCCGATCGCCGCGCTGCCCGCGGCGGCCCTGCTGCTGCGGCTCGGCCAGCCGGACATGCTCGGCGCGGACGGTCTGGGATGGGAGCGCGTGGCGGCCGTCGTCGGAGCGGCCGGTGGCGCACTCTTCGACAATCTGCCACTCCTCTTCGCCGTCGGCATCGCGATCGGCATGGCCCGCAAGGCCGACGGCTCCACGGCACTGGCCGCGGTCGTCGGCTACCTGGTCTTCAAGGGTGTCGGCGACGCGATGTCGCCCACGGTCCTTGGTCAGGCCGCAGAGGGAGAGGAGCAGGCCCTGGTCAACTTCGGGGTCCTCGGCGGCATCGTCATGGGACTGGTCGCGGCGTGGCTGTGGCAGAGGTACCACCGGATCAAGCTGCCGTCCTACCTCGCCTTCTTCGGTGGGCGGCGGTTCGTGCCGATCATCACGGCCACGGTCGCCATCATCATCTCCGTCCCGATGAGCTTCCTCTACATCCCCTTCGACACCGGGCTCACCGCCGTCGGCGAGTGGGTGACGGAGAACTCGGTGCTCGGCGGTTTCGTCTACGGCACGCTCAACCGGTTGCTCATCCCGCTGGGTCTGCACCACGTGCTCAACAACCCGCCGTGGTTCCTCATCGGCTCCTTCACCACGCCGGACGGCAGCACGGTCACCGGCGACATCGAGCGCTTCCTCAGCGGCGACCCGACGGCCGGGGCCTTCATGACCGGCTTCTTCCCGATCATGATGTTCGCCCTCCCCGCGGCGGCCCTGGCGATCTACCACGAGGCTCGGCCGATGCAGAAGAAGGTCGTCGGCGGCATCATGTTCTCGGCGGCCCTGACGTCCTTCCTCACCGGTGTCACCGAGCCGCTGGAGTTCGCCTTCATGTTCGTCGCGTGGCCGCTCTACGTCATCCACGCGCTGCTCACCGGGTCGTCACTCGCGTTGACGAATGCGCTCGGCATCAAGGACGGGTTCGGCTTCTCGGCGGGCCTCTTCGACTACCTGCTGAACTACAACATCGCCACGCAGCCGCTCCTGATCATCCCCATCGGCCTCGCGTACGCCGTGGTCTACTACGTCCTCTTCCGGTTCGTCATCCGCAAGTGGAACCTCAAGACCCCCGGTCGCGAGGACGAGGACCAGGAGTCCATCGTCACGGCGGACGACAGCGCGTGATCCTCACCGCGGACCGCATCGTCACCCCGGGGCAGGTCCTTGCCCCGGGGTGGGTGCGCGTGGAGGGGGATCGCCTCGTCGATCTGGGCGAAGGGGGGTCCCCCGCACCTCCCCCGACGGGTCAGGAGCGAAGGCCGTCCACGGCCGCAGCGTCGAAGCCACGCCACCTGTCGGGGACCCTCGTCCCCGGCTTCGTCGACGTGCACTGCCACGGCGGTGGCGGCGCCTCGTTCACCGTCGGCGATCCGGCCGAGGCGCGGCGCGTGGCCGCGGCGCACCTGCGGCACGGCACGACGAGCCTCGTCGCCAGTCTGGTGACGGACGAGGGCGACGAGCTGGAGCGCGCGGTGCGGTCCCTCGGCGAGCTCGTGCGGGACGGACTGCTCGCCGGGATCCACCTCGAGGGGCCCTGGTTGTCCCGCGACTACTGCGGTGCCCACGAGCCGACACTGGTGCGGCCCCCTTCGCGCCGGGAGGTGGACCGGCTGCTTGCGGCGGGTGACGGGACCGTGCGGATGGTCACGGTGGCGCCAGAGCTCGACGGCGCGATCGACGCGGTGCGTCGCATCCGCGAGGCGGGGGTGGTCGTCGGGATCGGCCACACCGACGCGACGTGGGAGCAGGCGCGCGAGGCGATCGACGCGGGCGCCACCGTGGCCACGCACCTCTTCAACCAGATCCGCGGGCTGCACCACCGCCGGCCCGGACCGATCGCGGCCCTGCTCGAGGACGAGCGCGTGTGGATCGAGCTGATCTCCGACGGCGTCCACGTGCACCCGGCGATGCTGCGCCTGGCCCGCGCGGCCGCACCCGAGCGGATCATGCTCGTGACGGACGCGATGGGTGCTGCCGCAGCGGACGACGGTGACTACCACCTCGGGCCCATCCACGTGCAGGTGCGCGACGGGGTCGCCCGCACGCCCTCGGGCGCCATCGCGGGATCCACGCTGACCATGGCGGGAGCGGTGCGGCACAGCGTGGCCAGCGGCTTCACGCTCGAGCAGGCCGTGGACGCCGCCACCCGGGCTCCGGCAGCGGCGTTGGGCCTGACCGACGTCGGCGAGATCCGGGCGGGTGCGCGTGCTGACCTCGTCGTCCTCGACGACGATCTCGGGGTCACGGACGTGATGCGCGCCGGCGCCTGGGACACGCGCCGGTGACCTCGATCGCTGCGCTCACGCGCGATCGAGCACGGCCATGAGCGGTTCGGGCACCTCGTCGAGCTCCATGGCCTCGACGAAGAGCTCGGCGTACTTGGCCTTGCGTCCCGACTGCGCCGAGAGGAATCGTCGCAGCACCGCTCCGGTGGGTCGTCCACGGTGCTCCGGCATGTGCGCGAGACGACGCAGGGAGCGACCCTCCCCCGCCTTCTCGACCACCGCCACGGCATGCCCGACTCCGAGGGAGCGCACGAGCTCGTCCTCCAGGTCAACGATGCAGGCGTGGAAGCCGACCGCTGCCAAGGCGTCGATCTCACGCTCGCGCGTGACGCCAGCGGCTGCGAGCCCCACCCGCAGCTGCCGCTTCTCGCCGATGTCGTAGAGGCCGGCGAGGCGGACATCGAGTCCGCGCGGCCCGTACGTCGTCGCGAACGTGCGGACGTTGCCGATGCCGCCCATGGCGACGACCTCGACTCCCTCGCCCGCCAGGTCACGCCCCAGGCGCCGGGCGAGGGCGTGCAGGGCCGCCCGGTCACTGTTGCCCTCGACGAGGACGACTGCGTGCGGTGCGCTCACCGGACCATTTGGCGTCGCCCTGCCTCACGTGTCAATCGGTCGGTCCGGCGCGCTCGCCCGCCGCGAGTGCGAGTCCGGCGGCCCAGCCGGGGGCCCGCCCACCCGTTGGAGGGGACAGGCCGGCGAGGGGAACCCCAGAAACCCGGAGCAACCAGGAGACCAGCGAGTTCGAGTTCCACATGTCCTTCGTCGGCGGTACCTGCCGCCCCCAGGTCAGCGCGGGGACCTCGCGGGTGTGTCGAAGTAGTGATCGTGCGGTCCCTTCGTCGTCGGCGACGGTGACGGGGCCGCCCACGGCCCACTCCCGGTCCGGGAGGGTGCCGTCGCGCCAACACCGCACTTCGTAGCGGAAGAGGCTCGATCGGCCGAGCACTCGCAGCCCAACGGGACCGGTCACCACGACCCCTCGGTCCTCGTCCTTCGGCCCTGCCCATTGGGGAGCCATCTCGATGATGTAGCGGTGCCCGTCGGTCGATGCTTCCAGCGCGGCGTGGAAGAGCGGTTGCGGTGCCCTGTGCGCGCGACACGCGTCGACCAGCTCCCACCACCGGCTCGTGTGCCGGACGACATGCCCACCGGCACCGACCGGGAGCCACCACAGCACGACCGCCCCCGCTTCCCCGGCGCCACGGGCATCGGAGTGCGGGGCAGCGTGTGGGGCAGTCATTCGAACCAGGCCGTGTGTGTCAGCTGACGAGCGGTTGGGTGAGGGCGAAGCAAGGGCAGGAAGACCCACACGGCGAGGCCCGCGAAGAGGACGGCGACCACGCCGAACATGATTGCCTGACCGGGCACAGCGTGGGGGTCGTCGTTGATGACCATGGTGGCGCTCATCGCGGCCACGCTCGGGGGGACCACCGCGTACCACCCCATCAGCCCGTACAGGGCCGTGTGTGCGAGACGTGTGCCGCGGAGCAGTCCGAGGCCCGCCACCAAGGTCGCCGGTACGACGACTCCGAGATCGAGCAGGAAGATGGTCCAGAAGAAGGTGCGCGCGTCGGCGAACTCCGACGGCAACGCCCCGCCCAGGAGGACGGGCAGGTAACGCGTGATGATGAACGACCCGAGCAGCAGCAGGATCACTCCGGAGGCGCGCCGCCTGCGGTTGGTCAGCTGCGGCAATGACTGCCGAGATGCCAGGACCCACGCCCACACGCCGAGGGCACCGGACAGGGTGACGATGACGGTGTGGAAGAGGACCGTGCTGGTGTAACCGGCATACTCGGGGCCCAGGACGTACTGCACGAACATGTAGGCGCTGTAGGCCGCTGGCCCGAAACCAAGGAACGGTGCCGCAGCACCTCCTCGTAGCGCCACCAGACCGGCGATCAGGGTGAGCGGTACGACGAGGCCGAGGGTGACCACTTCCAGGCCGATGGTTTGGTTCAGCAGTGTCCCGCTGACCGGGTGCCGGATGATCTCGGTACCGAGCGGGCCGACAACCGTGTTCACGAGGAGCACGGCGGCGAGTGTGAACAGACCACACGCGAACATCCGAGGAGACCCGCTCGATGCGGCCCCGCCTGGCCGGGTCGCATGGTCGGAAGAGTCGAACGCGGTGTCTCGGGACATCAGGATGCCCTCCTCTGCCCCACCCTGCGGGGCATTGCCTTCACCTTGAGGCTACGTCCGTTCCACGGCCGCACCGACCGATCGGGGCGAGGCAGTTCGGCTCTGCTGACACCTGCTCCCCGGGTAGGAGTCGAACCTACGTCGCTTGTCCTGATTCAAAGTCAGGCGGGCCCTGCCGACAGACCAACCGGGGAACGCCGCCCATCGGCGGCACGGGACAGGGTAGTCCACGCGCGTGCAGCGCCGGTCACGGACAATGGGTCCATGACCGAACACGAGGACGTCGAGCGCCCACGGCGAGCACGCATGACGGGGGCGGCGCGACGCGAGCAGCTCGTGGCCGTGGGGCGTCGGACCTTCGCGGCGAAGGGGGTGGACGGCACCTCCGTCGAGGAGGTCGCCGCAGCGGCCGAGGTGTCCAAGCCGATCGTGTACGAGCACTTCGGCGGCAAGGAGGGGCTCTACGCCGTCGTCGTCGATCGTGAGCTGCGGGCGCTGACCGATGCGGTGACCGTCGCGCTGGTCCCGGACGGCAGCGAGCGCGTGACGCTGGAGCGGGCCGCACTCGCCCTCCTGGACTACATCGAGAGCTCACCCGACGGCTTCCGCATCCTCGTGCGGGACGTCTCCGGGACCGCGCCCACCGGCACCTACGCGTCACTGCTCTCCGACGTCGCCGCCCAGGTGTCGCACATGCTCTCCGACGCCTTCGAGCGTCGCTCGATCGCCACGACGCACGCACCCATGTACGCGCAGATGCTCGTCGGGATGCTCTCCCTCACCGGACAGTGGTGGCTCGAGACCCGCACCCCCGCCAAGGAGGAGGTGGCCGCCCACGTGGTCAACCTCGCGTGGAACGGCCTGGGCGGCCTCGAGACCGAGCCCGACCTGCGCACCCACCGCTAGTCAGGACTGCTGCAGCTCCACCCGGTTGCCCACCGGGTCGTCGGTGTGGAAGCGCCGGACACCGGGGATGGAGTCGTCCCACCAGACCTCGCCGCCGGCGGAGGTCACCCCCTTCGCCACCGCATCAACGTCCTCGACGAGGAAGCACGGGTGCGCCTTGCGCGCCGGCCGGAAGTCCGCCTCGACACCGCAGTGCAGCTGCCGGTCGCCCGCCTCGAACCACACGCCGCCACGGGCAGCGAGGACCGGCGGCTTGCGGATCTCGGGCATGCCGAGGAGGTCACCGTAGAAGCCACGCAGGTCGTCCTCGCTACCGGACGGGCAAGCGATCTGGACGTGGTGCAGACCGACGACGCTCACGGCTTGCGCCCGACGGCGAAGACCCGACGGAAGGGCAGCAGCACTCCGGCCGGGGTACGCGGGTAGGCCTTTTGGACCTTCTCGGCGTAGGTGGCGATGAACTCGTCGCGCTCCTCGCCCTCGTCGAGGACGTCGAGCATCGGCTTCAGGCCGGTCCCGCTCACCCAGTCCAGGACCGGGTTGTCGCTCCTGCCCTCCGGGTCGAGCACGTGCGTGTACGTCGTCTCCCACGCCTCGACGGCCAGGCCGTGCGCGCTGATTATCTGGAGGTAGGTCGCCGGCTCACCGGCGCCGTAGCGCGTGCTCGCCGCCTCCAGCTCGCCGCTGCGCGCGTGCGCGACCGCCGTCTCACGCATCAACGCGTGGGTCGGAGCGTCGAAGTTGCCCGGGACCTGCATCCCGAACCAGCCGCCGGGCGCGAGCGCCTCGAGCCAGCCCTCGATGAGGGGCAGGTGGCGCGGGACCCACTGCAGCGCAGCGTTGGTCACGATGACGTCCGGGGCCGCGCCGAGCTCGGTGATGTCCCAGTGGGCCAAATCCGCCTCGACCCACTCGACCCGTCCGTCGGTGTCGAGCTCGCGGGCGGCCGAGAGCATCTCCGGGCTGCTGTCGACCCCGACGACCCGGGCGTCGGGCCACCGCTGCGCGAGGGAGAGCGTCGTCGGCCCGTGACCGCAGCCGAGGTCGACGACGAGTCCGGGGTCCTCGGCACGCACCCTGGCCATCAGGTCCTCGAAGGGACGGGTCCGCTCGCTGGAGAACTGCCCGTACCGGCTCGGGTCCCACGTCACTGCCATGTTCGCCTCCTGAGGAATGGTGCCCGCGAGCCTAGCCGCCACCACCACACCCACGACGGGTGGTGGGCAACATACTTCGACGTCAAGATTCACGATGATGGGTACAGTTCAGGGATGAGCAGCCGCCACGACCCCGCGGACGACGTCGACGCCATCGTCGAGGCCTGGCACCGCGAGCGACCCGACCTGGACACCGAGCCGCTGCACGTCTTCTCGCGCGTCTCCCGGTTGGCGCGGCTCCTCGACCTCGACCGGATGAACGCCTTCGCCCAGCACTCGCTCGAGGGCTGGGAGTTCGACGTGCTCTCCGCCCTACGCCGCGCCGGCGACCCCTACCAGCTCTCCCCCGGTCGCCTCGTGCAGGAGACGCTCGTGACCTCCGGGACGATGACCAACCGCATCGACCGCCTGGCGACGAAGGGATGGGTCGCCCGCCTGCCCTCCCCGACCGACCGGCGCGGGGTCATCGTGCAGCTGACCCGCGAGGGCCAGGAGCGCGTCGACGCCGCGATGGCCGACCTCCTCACCCGCGAGCGCGAGCTGCTCGCCTCGATGCCGGCGGACGAGCGCCTCGCCCTCACCGGTGCCCTGCGCCGTCTGCTCGCGCCCTTCGAGGGCTGACTCAGCCGACGAGCTCGGCGGCCTCCAGCCACTCCAGCTCGAGCATCTCCTTCTCCTGGGCCAGCTCCCCGAGCGTGGCATTGAGCTCGGCCAGCCGCTCGTGGTCGTGCACGGCGTCGGCCATTTCGTGGTGCAGCCTCTCCTCGCGCTCGCTGAGCTTGGTCAGCTGCTTCTCCACGCGCGCCATGGCCTTGCGGGCCTCCCGCTGGGCGGCGGGGTCGACCTCCGGCTCCGCCGGTGCGGGCGAAGGGGGCGCTGCTCCCCCCTTCGCCGTGGTCACCGCAGGCATCTGCGCGCGCAGCCGGAGGTACTGCTCCACTCCCCCGGGCAGGTCGCGGATGCGGCCGTCGCCGAGGAGGGCGATCTGGCGGTCGGAGAGCCGCTCGAGGAGGTAGCGGTCGTGGCTGACGACGAGCAGGGTGCCGGCCCAGCCGTCGAGCACGTCCTCGAGCTGGGTCAGGGTCTCGATGTCCAGGTCGTTGGTCGGCTCGTCGAGGAGGAGGACGTTGGGCTCGTCCATGAGCAGCCGCAGGATCTGCAGGCGGCGCCGCTCACCACCGGAGAGCTCGCGGACCCGGGTCTGCTGGCGCCCGCCGGAGAAGCCGAGCCGCTTGGCCAGGTGGGAGGCGCTGACCTCCTTGTTGCCGAGCATCGTCACCTTGCGCACGTCCTCGACCGCCTCGATGACGGTGCGGTCGACGAAGCGCTCGAGCTCCCCGACCTCCTGGGTGAGGTGGCCGACGCGCACGGTCAGGCCCTGCTTGCGCTTGCCGGAGGTCAGCGGGATCTCCCCGGAGAGCACGCGCAGGAGGGTGGACTTGCCGGCGCCGTTGACACCGACGATCCCGATGCGGTCGCCCGGGCCGAGGTGCCACGTGATCCGGGAGAGCAGCTCGCGCTCGCCCAGCTGCAGGGAGGCGTCGAGCAGGTCGATGACGTCCTTGCCCAGCCGCGTCGTGGCGAAGCGGACGAGCTCGACCCCGTCGCGTGGCGGCGGCTCGTCCTCGATGAGGGCGTTGGCGGCGTCGATGCGGAACTTCGGCTTGCTGGTGCGCGCGGGTGGGCCGCGCCGCAGCCAGGCCAGCTCCTTGCGCAGCAGGTTGTTGCGTCGCTCGGCGGTGACCCGGGCGATGCGCTCGCGCTCGGCCTTGGCCAGCACGTAGGCCGCGTAGCCGCCCTCGTACTGCTCGACCCGTCCCTCGACGACCTCCCAGGTGCGCTCGGCCACCGCGTCGAGGAACCAGCGGTCGTGGGTGATCGTCGCGAGCGACCGGTCCGGCCGCGCCCAGCGGTTCACGAGGTGCTCGGCCAGCCAGGCGACGCCCTCGACGTCGAGGTGGTTGGTCGGCTCGTCGAGCAGCAGCACCTCGGGGTCGTCGACGAGGACCTTGGCCAGGGCGAGCCGCCGCCGCTCGCCCCCGGACATCGGGCCGATGCGGGCGTCGAGCCCGCCCAGGGCAGGCGCCTCGAGGCCGCCGAGGAGGCCGGTGAGGACATCGCGGATGCGCGCGTCGCCGGCCCACTCGTGCTCGGCCCGGCCGCCGAGGACGACCTGCGCGACGCTGGCCTCGGGGTCGAGGGTGTCGGCCTGCGTGAGCATGCCGACGCGGACGTGCCCGCCGAAGGTCACCCGCCCGTCGTCGACCTCGCGCTGGCCGGCGAGGACCTGGAGCAGGGTGGACTTGCCGCCACCGTTGCGGCCGACGATGCCGACCCGGTCGCCCTCACCGAGGCCGAGCGAGACGTCGTCGAGGATGTGTGCGGTGCCGAGCGTCAGGCGTGCGCGCTCGACGGAGATGAGGTTGGCCATCAGACTCGTGTCGTCGGGATGATGTGGGCGCCGGCCACCGGGCCGGTGGCGCGCAGGATGTCACCGGCCACGCCGGAGGCGGTCAGCGAGACCGCGAGGTCGATCGCGCCCTCCGTCGACTCGGCGAGGACCGCGACCGTCGGGCCGGAGCCGGAGACGATCGCGGCGAGCGCACCGAAGCCCATCGCGGCCTCGATGACCTCGCCGATGTCGGGACGCAGGTCGATCGCGTCGGGCTGCAGGTCGTTGTCCAGCACCGGCGCCAACGCCACCGGGTCGCCGGCGCGCAGGGCGCTCATCAGGGCGGCGCTCGGGGCCGGGTCCTCGATGGTCGTCCCGGCCCTCCGCTCGTCGAAGGCGCGGTAGACGGCCGGAGTGGACAGCCCCGTGTCGACGGACGGGACGAAGACCCAGTGGTAGGCCCCCTTCGCCAGCACGGCCGTGATCACCTCGCCGCGGCCGGAGCCGACGGCGGTGCCCCCGTGCAGGAGGAAGGGGACGTCGCTGCCGAGATCGGCCGCGACCTCCTCCAGCTGCTCCCTGGACAGGCCGGTCTCCCACAGCGCGTCGCAGGCGATCAGCGCCGCGGCGGCGTCGGCGGAGCCGCCGGCCATGCCCCCGGCCACGGGGATCTCCTTGCGGATCGACAGGTGGACGGGGTCCTGCCCGCCGGTGCGCTCCGCGAGCGCACGGGCGGCCTTGAGGGCGAGGTTGCTCTCGTCGGTCGGGACCCGGTCGGCGTCGCGCCCGGAGACCGAGCAGCCCCACTCGTCGGCGTAGGCGGCAGTGACCTCGTCGTGGATGCTGACGGCCTGGTACACGGTCGCCAGGGCGTGGTAGCCGTCCTCACCCCTCGGGCCGACGAAGAGCTCGAGGTTGATCTTCGCGGGAGCACGCACGGTCACGGCCATGGGCGTCTCGAGCGGAGAGGTCATGTCGTCACCCTAGCCATGAGCTCGGCGGCGATCCGGGCGAAGCCGGCGACGTCGACCTGCTCCCCGCGAGTGCGCGGGTCGATCCCCGCCGCGACGAGGGCCTCCTCGGCCACCTCGCCGGAGCCGGCGATACCGCGCAGGGCCGCCCGCAGCGTCTTGCGGCGCTGGGCGAAGGCGGCGTCGACGACGGCGAAGACCTGCTCGCGGGTGGCGCTCGTCTCCGGCGGCGCGTGCCGCACCAGCGAGACGAGGCCCGAGTCGACGTTGGGCACGGGCCAGAAGACGCTCCGCGGCACCTTGCCCGCCAGCCGCACCCGGGTCCACCAGGCGGCCTTGACGCTCGGAACTCCGTACACCTTGCTCCCGGGGGCGGCTGCGAGCCGCTCGGCCACCTCGAGCTGGACCATGACCAGCACGCGCTCGATCGACGGGAAGAGCTCGAGGAAGCGCAGCACGACCGGCACGGAGACGTTGTACGGCAGGTTGGCCACGAGCGCGGTCGGAGGCGGCCCCGGCAGCTCGGTCACGGTCATGGCGTCGCCGTGGACGACCTCGAGCCGCTCCGCCGCGTCCGGCGCGAACTGCGCGACCGTGTCCGGGAGCGCCCCGGCGAGGACCGGGTCGACCTCGACGGCGGTGACGCGGCCGGCGGTCTCCAGCAGCGCGAGCGTCAGCGAGCCCAGCCCGGGGCCGATCTCGACGACGTGGTCCTGACCGGTCACCTGACCGGCGCGCACGATCCGGCGGACGGTGTTGGCGTCGACGACGAAGTTCTGCCCCCACTGCTTCGTCGGCCGCACCCCGAGACGGTCGGCCAGCTCACGCACGGCGCCCGCCCCGAGCAGGCCACGACGCCCCCCTTCGCCGGGGGTGGTGGGGTCGGTGCTCATGGGGTGGACTCTATGCGTGCTCGGGAGGGCGTCGGGACAGGAGCGGACCCCCGGACCAGCGAGGTCCGGGGGTCGGGTGTGCGCCGCCCCTGAGGAGCTTGCGCAGCAAGCGTCTCGAAGGGGGGTCAGGCCGCGTGCGCGCAGCCCCACGGCTGCGTCCCACGGTCGGCGTAGACGCGGTTGGCCACGGTGATCTGCTCAGCGCGCGAGGCCAGGTCGGCGCGCTGCGCGAAGTCGCCTCCGCCGGCACCGAGCCAGGTCTGGATGTCGAACTGCAGACCGCCGTAGTAGCCGTTGCCGGTGTTGATCGACCAGTTGCCGGTCGACTCGCACTGGGCGATCCGGTCCCACATGGCGGCGCGCGACAGGTCGAGGCCGGCGCCGGACGAGCTGGAGGAGCTCGAGCTGCTGGAGGAGCTCGACGAGGACGAGCTCGTGCTGGAGGAGCTCGGCTCCGGGGCGGGCTCGGGCTCCGGGGCCGGCTCCGGCTTCGGCTCGGGCTTGTCCTTGGTGCCGACGACGACGATCTTCGCGACCGGCTTCGCGGTGACCTTGCTGTCGGTCTCCTTGGTGCGGACCACGTCACCGTTCTCGTAGGTGACCTTCAGGGTGAGGGTCTCGCTGCCGTTCTCGCCCTCGCGCTCGACCGTGCGCGTCCCCTCGAGGACCGAGGAGTCCTTCTTGATCCTCGTCTCGAAGGGGATCGACTGCTTCTTCGTCGTGGTCTTGCGCTCGATGCGGTCGAGCGTGACCGTCATGTCGTCCCTGAGGCGGGCGTCCGCGCCGGGCTTGAGCTTGTCGTCGGAGTCGAACGCGATGTCCGCCTCCTTCAGCGCCGCCTCGACGGTGCCCCCGGTGACGGTCTCCGTCGACTTCTTGCCCGCGACGACGAAGGTGACGCCCTTGGGGGTGTTGACCTTCAGCTCGAGCCCCTGGCGACCGATGGACTGGCTGCGCGAGGCGGACAGCTTCGCGTCCTCGCCACCGCGGATGCCCAGCTCCTTCAGCGCCTCGCCGACGGTGGTGGCGGTCGTCCAGTAGGTGCGCTCCTGGCCGTCGACGGTCAGGGTCAGCTTGCGGCCGTACCGGACGACGATCGTCTGGTCGTTCTCGACGGGGGTGTCCACCGAGGGCGTGACGACGTCGTGCTTCTTGATGTCGATGCCCTGCTTGTCGAGGACGTCACCCACGGTGCCGCCGAAGGCGTGCACGGTCGACTTCTCGCCGTCGACGGACAGTGCGACGGACTTGTCCATGGCGACGACGCCGGAGACGCCGAGCGCGAGGGTCCCGACGACGCCGGCCTGGGTGATGCGGCGGATGGCGAGTGAACTCACTGTGCTCCGATTGATAGCTCTTCCCGGGCTCCGGCGTGCTCGCACAGGATCCCCCCAGTGAGTGGCGGGTCCGGTGTCGGCGAGTACTTCAGGGGAACCGGTCCCGGCCAACGGCGCACCACAATGCCTGACAGGAAACGCTCAGGTCAATTTTTGGTAACGGACGCGACGCACGTCACCACGGTCCGTACACTCGCGCGGCGTTGTCGGAGACCGCCCGGCACATCGTCGGGACGTCCACTCCGCGGGCCTGCGCCATGCCACGGACGGTGTGCGGCAACAGGTACGGCGCGTTCGCGTTGCCCCGCTCGGGGGCCGGCGTGAGGTAGGGCGCATCGGTCTCGGCCAGCACCTGGTCCAGCGGTGCGATCGCGAGCGCCTCACGCAGGTCACGCGCACTCTTGAAGGTCACGGTGCCGGCGAAGGAGAGCAGGTAGCCGCGGTCGATGCACTCCCGCGCCATCGCGACGTCACCGCTGAAGCAGTGCAGCACGGTCACCTCGGGAGCACCCTCCTCGGCCAGGACGCGCAGCACGTCCTCGTGACTGTCCCTGTCGTGGATCTGCAGCGGCTTGCCGGTGCGCTTGGCCAGGTCGATGTGCCAGCGGAAGGACTCCTCCTGCACCGCGTGGCCCTCCGGCCCGGTGCGGAAGTGGTCGAGGCCGCTCTCCCCGATCGCGCGGATGCGCGGGTGCGCGGACAGCCGCTCGATCTCGTCCCACGCGGCCTGGAGCCGGCCGGCCTCGGCGAGCGCCGGGATCTCGTTGGGGTGCAACGCGATCGCGCCGAGCATGCCCGGGTGGCGGTCGACCTGGTCGACGGTGAAACGCGCGCCCTCGAGGTCGCAGCCGACCTGGACGACCCGGTCGACGCCGACCGACGCGGCCTCGGCCAGGGCCGCCGCCACGTCCTCGGTGGTGCGCTCGTCGGGAGCGTCGGGGGCGATGGCGTCGGGGACGTCCCGACGCCGGATGTCCAGGTGGGTGTGGTTGTCGACGACCGCGACGGGAAGGGGGTCGGGTCGCGCGGGCACGACGCCTCGCCCTCCCATCAGGCCTCCCCCGCCATGGCCGCGCGCTCGGTCGCGACAACGACCTCGGGGTCGAGCTTGGTGAAGACCGGCGTCGGCTTGGCGATCGCCGTCCCGGTCGTCACCGGGGTGCTCTCCCAGGCGGGGAAGCCGGTGTAGTCACCGGTGATGATCTCGTAGCCGGGCCCCCCGTCGAGGTCCTCCACCGCGTCGACACGCGGCATCGGCACGAGCTCGCCGGAGCCGCCGAGCACCGCGTGGACCCGGTTGGCCGCGTGCGGGAGGAACGGGGCGAGCAGCAGGTTGCAGTCGCTGACGCACTGGAGCAGCGTGTGCAGGACCGTCGCGAGCCGCTCGCGCTGGTCGTCGCCCTTCAGGCGGAAGGGCTCGGTGTCGGTGACGTACTTGTTGACGTCGCCGACGACGCGCATCGCCTCGGCCAGGGCCGCCTTCTGGCGGTGCCGTCCGAGCAGACCGCCGACCTCGTCGAAGGCGTCACGCACCCGGGCGAGGACGGCCTCGTCGACCTCCTCGAGCGGTCCCGGCTGCGGGATCTCGCCGAAGTTCTTGGCCACCATCGACGCCGTGCGGTTGACGAGGTTGCCCCAGCCGCCGACGAGCTCGGAGTTGTTGCGCTGGACGAAGTCCGGCCACGTGAAGTCCGCGTCGTGGTTCTCCGGGCCGGCCGCGCAGATGTAGTAGCGCAGGGCGTCCGGGCCGTAGTTCTCGAGCACGTGCCGCACGTGGATGACGTGACCCCGGCTGGAGGAGAAGGCCCTGCTCTCCATCGTGAGGAACTCGCTCGAGACGACCTCGGTCGGCAGGTTCAGCTCCCCGTACTCGCCGGGGGAACCCCCCTTCGTCCCCTTGCCGGCGTAGGCGAGCAGCTCCGCCGGCCAGATCTGGGAGTGGAAGGTGATGTTGTCCTTGCCCATGAAGTAGTAGGAGAGGGCCTCCGGATCGTTCCACCACTGGCGCCACAGGTCGGGGTCGCCCTGGCGGCGGGCCCACTCGATCGACGCCGACAGGTAGCCGATGACGGCGTCGAACCAGACGTAGAAGCGCTTCGTCGGGTACTTCTCCCCGAGGTCGCCGGGCAGCGGGATGCCCCAGTCGATGTCGCGGGTCATCGCCCGCGGGCGGATGTCGTCGAGGATGTTCAGGCTGAAGCGGATGACGTTGGGCCGCCACGTGCCCGTCGCCTCGCGGCCCTCGAGGTACACGCGCAGCGCGTCGGCCAGGGACGGCAGGTCGAGGAAGAAGTGCTCG
Organism: Janibacter sp. DB-40; assembly: GCF_029510815.1. Lineage (NCBI taxonomy): Bacteria > Bacillati > Actinomycetota > Actinomycetes > Micrococcales > Intrasporangiaceae > Janibacter > Janibacter sp. DB-40. The sequence goes on from NZ_CP120360.1 coordinate 2,561,613, forward strand.
GTCTCGCCGAACTGCGGGGTGGAGCCGTCGATCTTGCTGCGCGGGTCCACCAGGTCGCTCGGCTCGAGCTGGTTGCCGCAGTTGTCGCACTGGTCGCCGCGGGCCTCGTCGTACCCGCAGATCGGGCAGGTGCCCTCGATGTAGCGGTCCGGCAGCGTCCGGCCCGTGCGCGGGTCGATCGCGACCTGCTGCGTCTGCTCGATGAAGTAGCCGTTCGCCCGGCACTGCTCGAACATGTGCTGGGCCACCCGGTAGTGGTTGCGTGCCGTGGTGCGCGTGTAGAGGTCGTACGAGCAGCCCAGGTCGGACAGCTCGTGGGCGATCGTCGAGTGGTGGACGTCGACGAGCTCGCGCGCGGTGGTTCCCTGCTTGTCGGCGAGCACGAGGATCGGGGTGCCGTGCTCGTCCGACCCGCTGACCATGAGCACGTCGTGGCCGGCCATGCGCATGTAGCGGCTGAAGACGTCCGAGGGCACCCCGAAGCCGGCGACGTGACCGAGGTGGCGGGGACCGTTGGCATACGGCCAGGCGACGGAGGAGAGAACCTTCATGGTTGCTCATCCTAGGTTCCCAGCCCATACCCACGCCCCGCGACCTCGCGCGAGCCCGGGCAGGCGCAACAGGGGACGGACCGGACACCCCGCAAGAGCCCAAGCAGGTGCGAAGGGGGCGGCCGCCCAGCGGGAGCCGGTCACCCCTGCGGGATGAAGGCGGTGATGATGCGGCGGCCGACGCCGCGCACGAAGGCCTCGCGCTCACCCTCCGGACGCAGGAGCGCGGCATTGAGCACGCCCTCCATCGCGGCGATGATCGCCTGCGCCGCGGTCGGGACGTCGTCGACCCCGGCGAGGGTGAGGATCTGGCCCACGATGCCCTCGATGCGCGCCCGGGCCGGCTCCATCGCCGCGGCGATCTCCGGCTCGCGCGCCACCTCCCGGGCGAGCTCGGCCTTGGCGATCAGGGCGTCGGGTTCGCGCAACCAGCCGGCGAAGACGTCCAGGGCGTTCTCGATGAGCGCCTCGTCGTCCTCCCCCGCCTGCTGCTGACCGGCCAGGACCTCGACGCTGTCGATGAGACCGGCCGCGATGAACTCCGTCAGGGCGGTCACGAGCGCCATGCGGGTGCGCAGGTAGCCCGAGGTGCTTCCCTGGGGCAGCCCTGCCTCGGCGTCGACGGCGCGGTGCGTCAGGCCGCGCATGCCCCGTGCGGCCACGACCCGCGTCGCGGCCTCGAGGATCCGCTGCATCCTCGGCGACAGGCCGGAGTTCTCCTTCGCGCTCATTGCGGTCACGGTACCCGTCACGCGGGCGCCCCTCCCCCCTTCGCCCGTCCCCCGGCTGCGGGGCCGTCCGCCGCACGCGCCGGCATCCCTAGAGTGGGGACATGCTGGCAGCCACCGAGAGCGCGGAGCCCTCCGGGCACCTCTCCCCCGGACCGCGCTGACCGAGTCGGTCCTCGTCCTCGGCGTCTCGCTCGGGGCCTCGGCCCTGTGGTCGGCGCTGTCGCTCGCCCGCAAGTTCACCGAGCAGGAGTCGCTCTCGGGCCAGGTGACGGCGATGAACCAGTCGGTCACTCCGGACCGTCCGTGGCTCGACCTGACCCACCAGCTCGTCGGGATCGGGCTCGCGCTGGTCCCCGTCGTCCTGGCCCTGCACCTGCTCGCCCGTCAGCACCCCCACCCCGGCCGGCTCATCGGGCTCGACCGGGACGCCCCCCTGCGCGACCTCGGCCAGGGCCTCGCGCTCGCCGCCGTGATCGGCATCCCCGGCCTCGGCCTCTACCTCGGCGCCCGTGCCCTCGACCTGAACACCACGGTCGCCGCGGCCGACCTGACGACCGTGTGGTGGACCATCCCCGTGCTCGTCCTCGCCGCCGGCCAGAACGCCGTGCTCGAGGAGGTCATCATGCTCGGTTACCTCTTCACCCGGTGGCGCGAGGCCGGCTGGTCGCCCGTCACCATCGTCGTCGTCAGCGCCCTCGTCCGCGGCAGCTACCACCTCTACCAAGGCCTGGGTGGCTTCGTCGGCAACGTCGCCATGGGGCTGCTGCTGGGCGCGGTCTACCTCAGGGTCCGCCGCACCGCGCCGATGATCATCGCCCACTGGGTCATCGACGTCGTGGCCTTCGTCGGCTACGCGTTGCTCGTCACCCGCGTCGGCTGGCTCGGCTGACCCTCCCGGAGGAGACGGCGAAGGGCCCGCACCGAGTCGGTGCGGGCCCTTCGCTGCGGGTCGTGCGTCGCTCAGCGGCTCCGACCGGCGGCCTTGCGCAGGTCCGCGTTGAGCGTGCTGATGACGTCCAGCGGGATCTCCTTCGGGCAGGCGTTCGAGCACTCACCGATGTTGGTGCAGCCGCCGAAGCCCTGCAGGTCGTGCTCGTCCAGCATCTTGACCACGCGGGCGTCGCGCTCGGGCTGGCCCTGCGGCAGCTCACCCAGGTGGGTGACCTTGGCGCCGAGGAAGAGCATGCCCGAGGCGTTCGGGCAGGCCGCGACGCAGGCACCGCAGCCGATGCACTTGGCGGAGTCGAAGGCGCGGTCGGCCGCTTCCTTCGGCACGGGCACCGAGTGCGCCTCCGGGGCGGCGCCGGTGTTGACCGAGACGTAGCCACCGGCCTGGATGATCCGGTCGAATGAGGTGCGGTCGACGACCAGGTCACGGATGACCGGGAAGGCGTTGGCCCGCCACGGCTCGATCGTGATCGTCTCGCCGCTGGTGAACGAGCGCATGTGCAGCTGGCACGTGGTCGTCCGCTCGGGCCCGTGGGCCTCACCGGAGATCATCAGCCCGCACATGCCGCAGATGCCCTCGCGGCAGTCGCTGTCGAAGGCGATCGGCTCGGTGCCCTCGTTGATGAGTCGCTCGTTGAGGACATCGAGCATCTCGAGGAAGGACATGTCCGGGGAGACGTCGGTGACCTCGTAGGTGGCGAAGTCGCCCTTCGCGGTGGGTCCGGCCTGTCGCCAGATCTTCAGGGTCAGTTCCATGCTCACTTGTAGCTCCGCTGCTTCAGCTCGATGAACTTGTAGTTCAGGTCTTCCTTGTGCAGGACGGGGGCGCCGTCCTCTCCGCCGAAGCCCCAGGCCGCGACGTAGGCGAACTCGTCGTCGTGACGCAGTGCCTCACCGTCCTCCGTCACCGACTCGGCCCGGAAGTGGCCGCCGCAGGACTCGCGGCGGTGGAGGGCGTCGATGCACATCAGCTCGCCCAGCTCGAAGAAGTCGGCGACGCGGCCGGCCTTCTCCAGGCTCTGGTTGAGGGTGTCCGCGGCGCCCAGGACACGGACGTTGCGCCAGAACTCGTCCTTGAGGGAGCGGATGAGGTCGATGGCCTTGCGCAGGCCCTCGTCCGTGCGCTCCATGCCGCAGTACTCCCACATGATGTTGCCGAGCTCGCGGTGGAAGGAGTCGACGCTGCGCTCACCGTTGATGGAGAGCAGCGCGTCGATGCGCTCGGTGACCGAGTTCTTCGCCGCGACGACCGCCGGGTGATCCTCGGAGATCTTCTCGAAGGGCGCCTTGGCCAGGTAGTCGCGGACGGTGTTCGGCAGGACGAAGTACCCGTCGGCCAGACACTGCATCAGCGAGGACGCGCCGAGGCGGTTGGCGCCGTGGTCGGAGAAGTTGGACTCACCGATGGAGTACAGCCCCTTCACGGACGTCTGCAGGTCGTAGTCGACCCACAGGCCACCCATCGTGTAGTGCACCGCCGGGTAGATGCGCATCGGCACCTGGTACGGGTCCTCACCGGTGATCCGGCTGTACATGTCGAAGAGGTTGCCGTACTTGGCCTCGATCGCCGGGCGGCCCAGGCGCTCGATCGCCGAGGCGAAGTCGAGGTAGACGCCGCGCCGGAAGTCGCCGACCTTGGGGCCGACGCCGCGGCCCTCGTCGCACATGTTCTTCGCCTGCCGGGAGGCGATGTCGCGGGGCACGAGGTTGCCGAAGGCGGGGTAGATCCGCTCCAGGTAGTAGTCGCGGTCCTCCTCCGGGATCTCGCGCGGGTCCTTCTCGCAGTCCTCGGCGTTCTTCGGCACCCAGATCCGGCCGTCGTTGCGCAGCGACTCCGACATCAGGGTCAGCTTCGACTGGTGGTCGCCGCTGACGGGGATGCACGTCGGGTGGATCTGCGTGTAGCACGGATTGGCGAAGTAGGCGCCCTTGCGGTGGGCGCGCCAGGCCGCCGTGACGTTGCAGCCCATGGCGTTGGTCGAGAGGAAGAAGACGTTGCCGTAGCCACCGCTGGCCAGCACGACGACGTCGGCCAGGTGCGTCTCGATCTCACCGGTGACCATGTCGCGCGCGATGATCCCGCGAGCGACGTCGTCGACGATGATGACCTCGAGCATCTCGTGGCGGCTGTACTCCGTCACCGTGCCCTTGGCGACCTGGCGCTCCATGGCCTGGTAGGCGCCGATGAGCAGCTGCTGACCGGTCTGGCCGGCGGCGTAGAAGGTGCGCGCGACCTGGACGCCACCGAAGGATCGGTTGTCCAGCAGACCGCCGTAGTCGCGGGCGAAGGGCACGCCCTGGGCCACGGCCTGGTCGATGATGTTCGCGCTGACCTCGGACAGGCGGTAGACGTTGCTCTCGCGGCTGCGGTAGTCGCCGCCCTTGACCGTGTCGTAGAAGAGGCGGTAGGTCGAGTCGCCGTCGTCGTTGTAGTTCTTCGCGGCGTTGATGCCACCCTGCGCGGCGATCGAGTGCGCGCGACGGGCGCTGTCCTGGTAGAAGAAGCTCTTGACGTTGTAGCCGGCCTCTCCCATCGTCGCGGCCGCGGACGCCCCCGCCAGGCCGGTGCCGACGATGATCACGTCGAGCTTGCGGCGGTTGTTCGGGTTGACCAGGGCGCTGTCGAACTGGTGCTTGGTCCACATCTGCTCGATGGGGACGTCCGGCGCCTTCGTGTCGGCGATCGGGTCGCCCACGGTGAAGTACTCGCTGAGCGTGTCAGTCATGTGTGTCAGTGCTCCAGAATCAGGCGATGAGGTTGAAGAAGATCGCGAACGGCGGGATGAGGAAGCCGACGACGATGACGATCCCCACGATCGCCCCGAGCGTCTTGGCCCGCTTGCGCGAGGCTGCGGTGCTCGTCATGCCCATCGTCTGGGCCGCGCTCCAGACACCGTGGTAGAGGTGCATGCCCAGGGCGATCATGGCCAGTGCGTAGATGAGGACCATCCACCACAGCTCGAAGCTCGCCTGGACCATCACGAAGGGGGACTCCTTGACCGCCGCGGCGGACACCGAGTCGTTGATGGCCGGCTTGACCAGCGTGAAGTGGATCAGGTGCCAGATGACGAAGATCAGGATGGCCAGCCCGCCCCAGCGCATCGTGCGGGAGGCGAGGGTGGACCCGAGGTTCTTCTTCACCGCGTACTTCTGCGGGCGGGCGGACCCGGCCATGGCCCACAGCTTCATCCCGGCGTATACGTGCGCGATGATCGACGCGATCAGCGCGACGCGCACGATCCACAGCATCCCGCCGTACGGGAGCATCGGCTCCCCGAACGTGCGCAGATGGTGTGCGTACGTGTCGAACGTCTCCTGGCCACCCAGTGCCATGAGGTTGCCGTACATGTGCAGGAGCACGTACAGGAGGAAGATGACGCCGGAGCCCGCCATGAGGAATTTCAGCCCGATGGTGGACGACGTCACCCCCTTCTTCTTCGCGGGGAGAGTCGTAGTAGCCACGGGGTCAAGGTACCCCCTCGTGACCGGCGGCACCGGGGTGCCCCCGCAGTTCGGAATGTGACATTAGCCCGGTTACCGTGACGTAATAGACAACACATTTGTCGCAGAAACATCCCGCGCCGACCGGAAGCAGGTCATGGACAGCACCCCCGAGACGATCGCCGCCGCCGAGACACCCCGCGGAGAGATCGCCCTGCGCGAGCGTCCTGCCCCCGACGGCACGGTGGTGCACGAGCTGGTCGTCGCCGGGGTCTTCGCGATGGACTCGGCGGACACCTCGACCGAGACGGCCCTGGCGGACCGCTCCCTGGAGCGGGTGGAGACGCCCACACGGGTCCTCGTGGGCGGCCTGGGCCTGGGCTTCACCGCGTGGCAGGTGCTCAAGGACCGGCGGGTGCGCGACCTGCACGTCGTCGAGATCGAGGAGGACCTCGTCCAGTGGGCCCGGCTGGGCCTGACCCCGACGCTGGGCGTCCTCGCCCGCCACCCGCGGGTCACCCTCCACGTGCAGGATGCGGCCTCCCCCGTCGCCGGCGACGGCGGGCCCGCCGGGCCGTGGGACCTCGTGCTGCTCGACGTGGACAACGGACCGAGCTTCCTCGTGCACCGGGACAACGAGCGGCTGTACTCCGCGCCCGCCCTGTCCTCGATCCTGGCTCAGCTGGCGCCGGGGGGTGCCCTGGCGATCTGGGCCGCCCAGCGCGAGCCCGACCTGCTTGCCACGCTGACCGGCCTGGCCACGACCGAGGAGGTCCTGCTCCCCGTCGAGCGCCAGGGCCGCTCCCTCGAGTACGCGCTCTACATCGCCCGCCCCTGAACGACCGGAGTGGCTGGGTGACCGGCCACACGACGTAGGTGCGCCGGCCCTTGCCGAAGTCCCTTCCTTGTCGTGCTCCTCGCCGAAGCACATCGGACTTCGGCTTGAGGCGGGCCGGCCCACCCACGTCGCCCGGCCTGCGAACGATCAGCCGTTGGCGGCCGCCTTCGCAGCGGCGGGCAGCGCGGCCAGGATCGTCTCGACGGCCGCGTCGTCGTGGGCGCCGGAGACGAACCACGCCTCGAAGGCGCTCGGCGGCAGGTGCACACCGCCCTCGAGCATCGCGTGGAAGAAGCGGCCGTAGGCCGCCGTGTCCTGCTGCTGGGCGTCGGTGAACGAGCGCACCTCGCCGTCGCGGAAGAAGATCGAGAACATCGACCCGGCCCACTGCACTCGGTGCGCCACCCCCTCTGCGGACAGCGCGGCCGATGCGGCGTCGGCGATGCGGGTGGCCGTCGCCTCGAGGCGCAGGTAGAGCTGCGGGGTGCAGGCGCGCAGCGTCGCGATCCCGGCAGCCGTCGCGACCGGGTTACCCGACAGGGTGCCGGCCTGGTAGACGGGGCCCCCGGGCGCGAGCTCGGCCATGAGGTCGGCCCGACCGCCGAAGGCCGCGGCCGGGAAACCACCACCCATGACCTTGCCGAAGGTGAAGAGGTCGGGCGCTCCCCCCTCGTAGCCTCCGGGGTGCGCACCCTCGGGTCCGGTCTCGTGGCCGTACCAGCCCGACCGGCTGGAGCGGAAGCCGGTCATGACCTCGTCGCTGATGAGCAGCGCGCCGTGGGCGGCCGTCACCCGGCGCAGCCCCTCCGTGAAGCCGGGTGCGGGCGGGACGATGCCCATGTTGCCGGGTGCCGCCTCGGTGATGACCGCGGCGATCTCCTCACCGCGGGCGGCAAAGAGCTCCTCGACGGCGGCGAGGTCGTTGTAGGGCAGCACGACCGTCTCGCCCGCCGCCGATGCGGGGACCCCGGCGGAGTCGGGCAGCGCGAAGGTCGCCACACCCGAACCGGCCTGCGCGAGAAGGGCGTCGACGTGACCGTGGTAGCAGCCGGCGAACTTCACGATGACCGAGCGACCGGTCGCTCCGCGCGCGAGGCGCAGGGCGGACATCGTCGCCTCGGTCCCGGATGAGACCAGTCGGACCTGCTCGAGCGGCTCGACGCGGTCGACCACCTCGGCGGCCAGGGTGACCTCGTTCTCGCTCGGCGTCCCGAAGGAGAAACCACGCTGTGCTGCCTCGGTCACGGCCGCGAGGACATCGGGGTGGGCGTGCCCGAGGATCATCGGCCCCCACGAGCAGATGAGGTCGACATAGCGGTTGCCGTCGACATCGGTCAGCCACGGCCCCTCCGCGCGCTCGATGAACCGCGGGACGCCACCGACCCCGCCGAAGGCGCGCACCGGGGAGTTGACTCCCCCGGGCGTCACGGCGCGGGCGCGGTCGAACAGGGCCTCGGATCGGGTCGTCGTCTGCGTCATGGCCCCAGTCTCCCCCACGGCCCCGACCCGACCGAGCCGAGGGAGGGGGCGGAGGCCACCGACCCCCTTCGTCCGATCAGGCCCGGTCGTCCAGGCCGATCTCGTGGTGCTCGGGCGCGAGCCGGTCACGCACCGCGGCCATCGCCTCGCCCAGCGCGGTGAACTGCTCGGGGGTGAGGATGTCGACGAGGTGCCTGCGCACCGACTCCACGTGGACGCCGGCGAGCTCGTCGAGGATCGTGCGACCGGCGTCGGTGAGCACGATCTCGACGCCACGACCGTCGTCCGAGGCCCGGCAGCGCTCGACCCAACCGCGCTTCTCCAGCCGTGCGGCGGTGTGGGTCACCCGCGAGCGCGACTGCACGATGTCGTCGGCGAGGTGGGACATGCGCGTGCGCTGCCCCGGCGACTCGGAGAGCATCGACAGCAGCTCGTACTCGGTCAGCTGCATCCTGTACGGCGCCAGGTCGTCGACGAGAGCCCGCTCGAGCAGACGCGTGCCGCGCAGGTAGGCGCGCCAGTGCTGCTGCTGCTGCGCATCCAGCCAGTTCGGCCCGCTCACAGTCGCCCCGCCACCTCGAGCGCGAAGTAGGTGAGGATCATCTGCGCTCCGGCCCGCTTGATGTGGAGGAGCGACTCGAGGACGGCGGCGTCGCGGTCGATCCAGCCGCGGTCGGCGGCGGCGACGATCTGCGCGTACTCTCCGGAGATCTGGTAGGCCGCGACCGGCACGGTGGAGATCTGCGCCGTGGCGGCGACGACGTCCAGGTGCGGCTGGGCCGGCTTGACCATGACGATGTCGGCGCCCTCGGCGAGGTCGAGCTCGACCTCGCGCAGGGCCTCGACGGCATTGGCCGGGTCCTGCTGGTAGGTCGCCCGGTCACCGGTGAGCGAGGACTGCACGGCCTCGCGGAAGGGGCCGTACAGCGCGGAGGTGTACTTCGCGGCGTAGGCGAGCACGAGGGTGTCGGTGTACCCGGCGGCATCGAGCGCGGCGCGCACACGGGCGACCTGACCGTCCATCATCCCGGAGAGGCCGAGGACGTGGGCCCCGGCAGCGGCCTGCGCGAGCGCCATGTCGGCGTAGCGGGTGAGGGTGGCGTCGTTGTCGACCACGGTCCGCCCCGCCGGGTCGGTCGTGAGCACCCCGCAGTGGCCGTGGTCGGTGAACTCGTCGAGGCACAGGTCGGTCATGACCACGAGATCGTCACCGACCGCGTCCACCACCGCCCGGGTGGCGACGTTGAGGATCCCCTCGGGGTCGTCGGCACCGGAGCCGCAGTCGTCCTTGGTCTGCGGCACGCCGAAGAGCATGATCCCGCCGATGCCGGCGGCCACGCACACCCGCGCCTCCTCCACGAGGGAGTCGACGGTGTGCTGCACCGTGCCCGGCATGGAGGAGATCGGCACCGGCGCGTCGACGCCCTCACGGACGAAGACGGGCAGGACCAGGTCGGCCGGGTGCAGCCGCGTCTCCGCGACGAGACGGCGAAGGGGGGCGCTGCCCCGCAGTCGCCGCGGGCGCACGACGGGTCCGCTCGGACCGTGGGGCGCGGGAGTCACCCCTTCGCCTTCGTGCGGCGCGTCGTCGCCTTCTTGCGGCGGGCGCTGGGGCGCTGGGGCTCCTCACCCGCTTCGATGGCCGCGGTGGCCAGCTTGCGGCCGTGCTCGGCCAGCGCCTCGACGAGGCTCGCGCCGGTGGCCTCGGGGGCCATGACGTCGACCCGCAGGCCGGCCTCCTCCGCGGTCTTGACGGTGGCCGGGCCGATGCAGGCGATGACCGTGGACGGGTGCGGCTTGCCGGCGATGCCGACGAGGTTGCGCACCGTGGAGGAGGAGGTGAAGACGACGGCGTCGAAGGCACCCTGCTTGATCGCGTCACGCGTCGGCGCGGGCGGCGGGGTGGCGCGCACCGTGCGGTACGCGGTGACGTCGTCGACCTGCCAGCCCATCTCCTGCAGTCCGGCCACGAGGGTGTCGGTCGCGATGTCGGCACGGGGCAGGAAGACGCGGTCGATCGGGTCGAGGACCTCGTCGTAGGGCGGCCACTCCTCGAGCAGGCCGCGCGCGGACATCTCCCCAGTCGGCACGAGGTCGGGCTCGATCCCCCACTCACGCAGGGCGTCGGCCGTGACACCGCCGACTGCGGCGATCTTCAGCCCCGAGAACGCGCGCGCGTCCAGCCCGAACTCCTCGAACTTCTCCCGGATCGCCTTCACGGCGTTGACCGAGGTGAACCCGATCCACTGGTAGCGGCCCGTGACGAGACCGCGCACCGCGCGCTCGACGGCCTGGGGGGTGCGCGGCGGCTCGACGCTGATCGTCGGCACGACCTCGCTCGTCGCGCCGTGGCCGAGCAGCTGCTTGGTCATCGGGCCGGCCTGGTCCTTCGTCCGTGGGATGAGGACGTTCCAGCCGTAGAGCGGCTTGGTCTCGAACCAGGACAGCGTGCTGCGCATGGCCACGGTCGGACCGACGATCGCCAGCGTCGGCACCTCGAGCCCGACGACGGCGTCGGCGGCCTCGGCGAGGGTCGTTCCGTGGGTGACCTGCGAGGTGGTGGTCCCACCCTGGGTCAGGGCGACGGGCGTCTCGCCGTCACGGCCGTTGGCCAGCAGGTCGGCGAAGGCCGGGACGAGGTGCTCGGGCAGGCCGAGCAGCACCAGCGTGACGTCGTCGCGCACCGATGCCGAGAGGTCCGGGCGCTTGGACCCCGAGACGCTCACGACGTGCAGTGCACCGGTCGAGCGGTTCGTCAGCGGCACGCCGGCGTAGGAGGGCACGGCGCTCACGGCGGAGACGCCCGGCACCACGTCGAAGTCGATGTCCGCCTTGGCGAGGGCGGCCGCCTCCTCGGCGAGGCCGTTGAAGGTGGCCGGGTCGCCGTCCATGAGTCGCACGACGAGGCCACCCTTGTGCGCCTTGGCGGTCTTGACGACGAGCTTGGCGCGCGAGGCGTGGGTCAGCTGCTGGCCGTGCTCGCCGTGGCTGGCGTCGACGATCTCGACGCCCTCCTCGGTCATCGAGGCGACGATCTCCTCGTTGGTCAGCTGGTCGGTGATGACGGCATCGGCGCGCGCAAGCAGCTCGACGGAGGCGACGGTCATCAGTGATGCGTCACCCGGCCCGGCGCCGACGAAGGCTACTCGAGCCGGTCGGCGTGCTGCGGTGGTGGCGTTTGCGGTCGAGCGCTGGGGGGTCACTGGGCATGCTCCGAAGCGGTCGTGGGGTGGGTGGCTGACAGGTCGGCGAGCGCGGGCGCGCCGTCGGCGACAAGGGTTCGGGCGAGTCGGCGACCGAGGTCGTCCGCCTCCCCGATGGGGCCGGTGATGGACCGGCGCAGGTCCCCCGAGCCGTCCGTGGCGGCGACGACGGCCCGTAGGGAGAGGATCGGGCCGTCGACGTCCTCGACGACCTCGGCGTGGGCGCCCACGGGTGCGGCGCACCCGGCCCCGAGCTCGGCCAGCACACCGCGCTCGGCGGTGGTGGCGGCCCGGGCGTCGGCATCGTCGATGGGGCGAAGGGCGGCGCGCGCCTGCTCGTCCGCCTCACGGCACTCGACGGCCAGGGCTCCCTGACCGGGGGCGCAGATCATCTGGATCGGCTCGAGCACCTCGGTGACGCGGTCCTGCAGGCCCGACCGGGTCAGGCCGGCGTGCGCCAGGATGACCGCGTCGAGCTGGCCCTCGCCGGGGCCGACCATGTCGAGCCGGGTCCCGAGGTTGCCGCGGATGTCGCGGAACTCGAACCCCCGGCCGAGGCAGGCCAGCTGGGCGCGACGGCGGGGAGAGCCAGTCCCGATGACCGCTCCCTCGCCGAGCTCGCCGAGGGTGAGCCCGTCGCGCGCGCACAGGGCGTCGCGGGGGTCGACCCGGGCCGGGATGGCCGCGACGACCAGACCGGGCTCGGGCGTGGTGGGCAGGTCCTTCAGCGAGTGCACTGCGATGTCGATCTCCCCGGCGAGGAGGGCCTCACGCAGGGCGCTGGCGAAGACGCCGTGGCCGCCCATGCTGGCCAGCGAGGCGCGGCTGGTGTCGCCCTCGGTGACGATCTCGACGATCTCGACGTCGTGCCCCTCGGCCCGCAGCGCGTCGGCGACGTGCCCGGACTGGGTCATGGCGAGCTTCGACCGACGGGTCCCGAGACGGAGCGTGGTCACAGGGCACCTCCTTCGGCGTGCAGGTCGAACAGCTGGCGGAGGGCGTCCTCGTACTCACCCAGGCGCCCGTCGACGGCGAGCTCCTTGGCCCGCACGGTCGGCTGGTGGAGCAGCTTGTCCACGATGCGGTGCACGGCCCGGCCGACCTCCTCGCGGTCGGCGGCCGACATGTCCGGCACGCGCTGGTCCATCCGGGCCAGCTCGGACTCGACGACCTGCTGCGCCGCCTCGCGCAGGGCGCGGACGGTGGGCGCGGCGATGCTCGCGGCCCGGGCCCCGAGATGACGTGTCACGGCCTCGCCGACGATGGAGCGGGCCTGTGCCACCTCCGGCATGGTCCCGTCGGCACCGAGCATGTCGCCGAGCTCGCCCAGACCGAGGAGCGTGATCTCGCTCAGGTCCGCGACCTCGTGGGCGATGTCGTGCGGCAGGGCCAGGTCGATGAGTGCCTGCCTGCGGCCGGAGCGCTCGATCTGGGCGTCGGCGACGTCGGCGAGGGAGATCGCCAGCCCGGTCGAGCCGGTGCAGGAGATGACGACGTCCGCGTCGGCGAGGGCGTCACCGAGCTCGTCGGTGGGCCGTGCACGGCCCCCGAGCCGCTCCGCCAGGGCGAGGCCGCGCTCGTGGGTGCGGTTGACGACGGTGAGGCGGGCGACCCCGCGGCGCACCGCGGTGGTCGCCGCGAGCGCGCTCATGGACCCGGCCCCGATGACGAGGACGTGGGCGTCGGCGAGCTGGCCGACGTGCTGCTCCGCGGAGTCCAGCCCCGCGGTCACCAACGAGCGGGAGACCTCGTCGAGACCGGTCTCGGTGTGCACCTGCTTGCCGGTGCGCAGTGCCTGCTGGACGAGGGAGTTCAGGTGGCTGCCCACGTGCCCGTCGGTCTGGGCCCGGGCGAGGGCGTCGCGCAGCTGGCCGAGGATCTGGGACTCCCCGACCGCCATCGAGTCCAGCCCCGCGGCGACGTTGAAGACGTGCGCGACGGCAGCATCGCCGTAGTGCAGGTCGAGGTGCTCCTTGAGGTCCTCGTGGGTGATCGCCGTGCTCGAGGTCAGGGCGTCGGTGAGGTCGGCGACCGCGCCGTGGAAGGCCGAGACCTCGGCGTAGACCTCGGTGCGGTTGCACGTGGCGATGACGAGGAGCTCGGAGATGTCCGGGCTGGCCTGGGCCATCGCGACGATGGCCTGGCGGCTGGACTCGTCCAGGGCGGCCCGCTCGAGGACGGAGATGGGCGTGCGGCGGTGGTTGAAGCCGAAGCTGAGCAAACTCATCGACCAGCTCCCTCCAACAGCTCGTCGGAGTCGATGCCGACGCGTTGTTGCTCGTGGAAGGCCAGGATCTGCAGCTCGGTGGAGAGATCGACCTTGCGCATGTGCACCCCTTCGGGGACCTGGATCACGGTGGCGGCGAAGTTGAGGATGGAGCTGGCCCCGGCCGCGACGAGCAGGTCGGCGACCTGCTGGGCGGACGCTGCGGGGGTGGCGATGACGCCGATGCACGCCTCCCCCGGTGTCACGAGCGCCTCGAGCGCGGCCATGGGCTGGATGACGAGGTCGTCGACCTTGTGGCCGACCACGGCGGGGTCCCTGTCGAGCAGCGCCACGACCTGGAAACCCTTGGTCGCGAAGCCGCCGTAGGAGGCCAGGGCGCGACCGAGGTTGCCCATGCCGACGATGACCACGGGCCAGTCGTGGGTCAGTCCCAGCGCCCGGGAGATCTGGTAGCTCAGGTGGGCGACGTCGTAACCCACCCCGCGCACCCCGTAGGAGCCCAGGTGGCTGAGGTCCTTGCGCAGCTTGGCCGAGCTGACACCCGCGCTGTGGGCGAGCTCCTCCGAGGAGACGGAGAGCACGTCGACTGCGGCCAGCTGCCCCAGTGCGCGCAGGTAACCCGGGAGCCGCGCCACTGTCGCATCAGGGATGTCCCGCTTGGCGGACTGGTCGACGGACACGTTGGGCACGGCTCCTCTCCACGGTCTCCGGCGGGCGGCGCCGAAGAACCGAACACCTCGAGATTACGCTCTTGTGAACAAATGCACAAAGTCACCGCCCACCCGCCGGACCGCGTTGGAACGGGCCGGCCGGGGGTGGCTCAGCGCCCGAGAGCAGCCCGCAACCGCCCTTCGTCCACGCGCCAGTAGTCGTGCTGGCGCCCGTCGACGAAGGTCACCGGGATCTCCTCCGTGTACCGGGCGAAGGCCGGGTCGGAGTCGAGGTGGACCTCCTCGAAGGAGTCCCCGGTCTCCGCGACGACCCGCTCGATGACCGAGCGGGCCTCCTCGCACAGGTGGCAGCCGGGCTTGCCGATCATCACCACGCGAGACGTCGGGAGTGGCACGGGTCCTCCTAGAAGAAGACGGAGCGGCGGGTGACCAGGACGGAGTAGAGCGTCTGCTGGATCGTCTCGCGCACCTGGTCGGTCAGCTCGAAGACGAGCATGGGGTCGTCCGCCGCAGCCGGCCCCAGCGAGGCGGTGTCGACGGGCTCGCCGAACTCGATGATCCACTTGCTCGGGAGCGGCACCAGACCCAGCGGCCCGAGCAGGGGGAAGAACGGCGTGATCGGCGCGTACGGCGCCCCGAGGAGGCGGGCCACCGTCTTCATGTTGCCGATCATCGGGTAGACCTCCTCGGCACCGACGACCGAGCACGGGATGATCGGCACCTCGGAGCGGATCGCCGCGGAGACGAAGCCGCCCCGGCCGAAGCGCTGCAGCTTGTACCGCTCACGGAAGGGCTTGCCGACGCCCTTGAACCCCTCGGGCCACACGCCCACGAGCTCGCCGCCACGCAGCAGCCGCTCGGCGTCGGCGTTGGAGGCCAGGGTCGCGCCGGTCTTGCGGGCGAAGTCACCGACGACGGGCAGCTGGAAGACCAGGTCCGCACCGAGCATCCGCAGGGAGCGGGCGCGCGGGTGGGCGTCGTGGATCGCGAGCTGGGTGATGACCGAGTCGAGCGCGATCGTGCCCGAGTGGTTCGAGACGAGCAGCGCACCGCCCTCGTCCGGGATGTTCTCGATCCCGCGCACCTCCACGCGGAACCACTTGTCCTTCAGCAGGCGCAGGACCGGGAAGACCGTGTGGGTCGTGAAGTCCTCGTCGTAGCCGAAGTCGTCGACGTCGTAGTCACCGCGCACCCGGCGCTGCAGGAACTCGAGCGTGTCGGCGAAACGCCGCTCCCAGTCCTCCCCCGCTGCCGCACCCGCGGCCTGACCGATCGTCCGGGAGGTCAGCTGACCCGCCGACAGCAGCACGGAGAGCAGCTCGGCCAGCCCCGGCACGATGGCCTGGCCGGCGTCCGGCGTCCCGCTGGTCCCGCGCTCGTGGGCGCCGGTGGACGCCGTCGGTGCGGCGGACACGGGCCGGGCGGCGGTCGAGGTGGAGCGCCGGGCCGGCGGCTTGCGCCGGCCCGTCGAGCCGGGCGTCGTGGAACGCTGGGCCGCGGGAGGGGACCCGTCGGGCCCGGACACGACGCGCAACGCGGGCTTGCGGGAGGCGGCCTTCGCCCCCTTCGTCCCGGTTGTTGGTGGGGTCGCGGTGGGCGACGAGGCGCCGATCAGGGGTGTGCTGCGCCTGCGGGCGCGCTCGCCACCGGCGCGGTCGGCCGCGGCGGCCACGGCGCTGGGTCGTGGCGTCGCCTTCTTCTTCGTCGAGGACGTCTTCTTCGCGGAGGTCTTCTTCGCCGGTGCGGGCCGGGTCGGCGACGTGCGCGCCGTCGTCGAGGTGGTGGTCTTCCTCGCGGACTTCGTGGCGGGGGCGGAGGACGTCGCCTTCTTCGCGGTCGACCGTCGGGTGCTGTCGGCCATCACTTCTCGCTCTCGCTGGTGGGCGTCACCGCGCGCATCGCGGTCTCGGCCGCCTGCACGGCAGTCCATCCGGGCTGGGCGAAGGGCAGGCGGTCCATGACCCGACCCTTCGTCGCCCGGGCAAAGTCCTCGTAGGCGGCACGCGTGGAGTACACCGGGTCGAAGCCGAGGTCCTCGCGCATCCGGGTGGTGTCCAGACCGCGGCCGAAGGTCATCATGTCCAGCTGGTCGGAGCCGATGTCCACCAGCCCGAAGCGCTTGGCGAGGTCGGCGATCGCCCCGGTGGTCATCCGCGGCACGAGCACGTAGGGGCGACCGGCGATGTTCGCGGCCTGGCAGGCGGTGATGATCCCGTCACCGGCGATGTTGACCGGACCGAGCCCGCGTGCGTGCACGGCATGGGTCATCGCGGCGACGCAGTCGTCCTCGTGGACGAACTGCAGCCGCGCGTCGTAGCCGAACGGGATCGGGATGACCGGCAGGGAGAAGTGGTCGGTGAAGGCGGTGCGGATCCGCGGACCGATGACGTTGGCGAAGCGCAGCGTCGTGATCTCCATGTCGGTGCGCCGCCGGGAGAGGCCACGGACGTAGCCCTCCACCTCGACGCTGTCGCGGGCCCAGCCGGAGCTGGGCATCTTCTTCGCCGACATGTCCTCGGTGAACATCGCGGGGTCGCGCGAGCTGGAGCCGTAGACGCCCGCCGTCGACTTCACGACGAGCTTGGTCACCGACTCGGCCCGCTGGCACGCAGCGAGCAGTTGCATCGTGCCGATGACGTTGATCTCCTTCTGCGTCGAGCGTCCGCCGCCGGCACGGGGGGTCGCGATGACGCCCATGTGCACGACCGTGTCGACGTCGTTGCCGGAGATGATCCTGCTGACCAGGGGGCTGCGGATGTCCGCGCGCATGAACTCGGCGCGCCCGATGCCGTGCCGCGGGGGGACGACGTCGACGCCGATGATGCGCTCGACGGTCTCGTCGCGGCTGAGGCGCCGGGCGAAGGCACCACCGAGGTGGCGGGAGACACCCACCACGAGCACGGTCCTGGGCACGGAACACCTCCTGTCGGCAGCGGCGGGACGGCCGCACTGTCCGCAGCCTAACCAGCAGGGAGGCCTCTGGCACCGTGGACGGCCCCATCGAGATGGGGATCACCCGTTCCCGGCGCGGGCCCCGCCCCGGGGACGGCGAAGGGGCCGCACCGGTCTCCGGTGCGGCCCCCTTCACGCTGGGTCACTTCTTGTTGCGACGCTGGTGGCGCGTCTTGCGCAGCAGCTTGCGGTGCTTCTTCTTCGCCATGCGCTTGCGTCGCTTCTTGATGACAGAACCCATGCGGTCTTCCTTCGTGTCGTCTTCGGGACTTCGGTGACGGCTCGAGCGATGCCGGCCCTGCGGCAGGCCCCACCGAATGCGAGTCAGACGGGAAGTCTAACGCCTCGCGGGCAGTGGCACGTACCCGCGTGCGGGATCCGCCCGACCACGGGCAACCGGCCGGTCCGTGCGTCGCGGGGCGGGACTGCGCTCAGGCCGTCTCGATGAAGGAGGTCTCGAGGTACGTGTGGACCGCGTCCTCGGGGACGCGGAAGCTGCGGCCGACGCGAACGGCCGGAAGATCGCCGTTGTGCACCATCCGGTACACCGTCATCTTCGAGACCCGCATGATCGACGCGACCTCAGCCACGGTGAGGAAGCGCACCTCACCCAGAAGATCGTTCGACATGACCACCTCGATCTCTGCAGGATCGCACCGCCGGCCGATCTGCCAGCAGTCCTCGACGAGCCCTTGCAGATGTCCACCATAGATGCAGATGTGGCCACTGTGAAGACAGAACATGAGGGCAATCACCGAAAGTCCATCCGACACGCCGCCCGGCGGGAGAAAATCGGGGTTCAGTCGAACCAGACGTCGAGGCCGTGCAGGGGGAAGACCGCCTCGCGGGCGGCCATGATCGCCCGGTCGACCCCGTGGTGGGGGTTGTACCCCATGGCCCACGGCTGCACCCAGATCGGCAGGTCCTTCTCCGGCAGGTCCCCCATCGTGGCCGGCCCCTGCTGCCCGGCGACGAGCTCACAGTGGTCACGCCACTCCTGCGGCACCTCGGTGGCCGCCGGCACGGGACGGTGGGCGGCGATCGCGGTGAGGTGGGCCCAGGCCCGGGGGACGGCGTTGGTGAGGTCGTAGCCACCCCCGCCGAGCGCCAACCACCGGCCCTCGGCGACCTCGTGGGCGAGGCGGTGGAGGTTCACGGCGGCCTGGCGCTGCGCGTCGAGCGAGATCGACATGTGCGCCAGGGGGTCGTCACGGTAGGTGTCGCACCCGTGCTGGGTGACCAGCACCTGCGGCTCGAAGGCGCGGACGAGCGGCATGGCGACCGAGGTGATGGCCCGCAACCACGGCCCGTCGACGACGCCGGGGGGCAGGGCGACGTTGACCGCGGTCCCCTCGGCGCCGACGCCTCCGGTGTCCGCCGGCCAGCCGGTGCCGGGGAAGAGCGTGCGACCGGACTCGTGCACCGAGATCGTGAGCACGCGGGGGTCGTCGTAGAACATCGCCTCGACACCGTCGCCGTGGTGGACGTCGACGTCGATGTAGGCGACCCGCTCCGCCCCGTTGTCGAGCAGCCACTGGATCGCGGCACCGATGTCGTTGTAGATGCAGAAGCCGGCTGCCCTGGCCGGCATGGCGTGGTGCATGCCCCCGGTGAAGTTCACGCCGTGCTCGACCTCCCCGGTCCACACCCGGCGCGCGGCCTCGACCGAGCCGGCGACGATGCGGGCGCTCGCCTCGTGGACGCCGGCGAAGGCGGGCACGTCCTCCGTCCCGATCCCCCACTGCCCGTCGGCGGTGTCCGGGTCGGCCGAGATCGCCTTCACGGCATCGATGTACTCGGGGTCGTGGACGGCGGACAGGACGTCGTCACCCGCGACGTCGACGTCGACGACGTCGACGTGGTCGAAGACCCCGAGGGCTCGACAGAGACGCGCGGTGAGGTCCAGTCGCACCGGCGCCATCGGGTGGCCGACCCCGAAGTCGTACTTCGTGAAGTCCTCGCCCCAGATGGCGCACGCCTGTGTGCTCATGCGAGTGACGGTACCCCGGCTAGGGTCGTGATCGGACGACGACCCGACGACCGGAGGAGAGCCCGTGGCCCGCACCCGACTGCACAACGAGGACGTGCTCGTGATCGGCCTGGGCCGCTTCGGCGGCGCCGTGGCCACCGAGCTGCACCGTCTCGGCAACCGCGTCACCGCGCTGGAGCTCGATCCGATGCTCGCGGAGACCTTTCTCGGCCGGGTCGGTCGGATCGTCCAGGGCGACGCGACCTCGGTCGCGATGATCGAGGAGCTGAAGCCGCACACCTTCTCCGCGAGCGTGCTCGGGGTCGGCTCGTCCATCGAGGCCTCTGTGCTCGCGGCCGTCAACCTCATCGACAACGAGTCACCCAAGGTGTGGGCCAAGGCCGTCTCACCGGCGCACGCCCGCATCCTCAACCGCATCGGGGTCCACCACGTCCTCTCCCCCGAGATCGAGTCGGGCCAGCGGCTCGCGCACCTCATCGGCAGCCGCCTGATGGACTACATCGAGTTCGACGACGGCTTCGCCATCGTGAAGATGACACCGCCGCAGGAGGCCGTCGGGTTCACCCTCGAGCAGACCCAGATCCGGCAGAAGTACGGCGTGACGGTCGTCGGGGTGAAGTCGCCCGGCCAGGACTTCACCTACGCCAGGCCGGAGACCAAGGTCCGCAGCGGCGACCTGATCATCGTCAGCGGCCCGACCTCGCTCATCGAGCGCATGGCCGCGCGCCCCTAGGTCCGTCGGGTCAGGCGCGGTCCTCGCCGAGGGCGAGCACGAGCGCGATCTCCTCCTCGGGGCCGCTCTCGCCGACGACGCGCATCGGGCGACGCTCATCGGTGGGGCGGAAGCCGAAGCTCGAGGCGAAGGCCACCGCGCGTCCGTTGTCGGAGCCGACCCAGTAGAACAGTCGGGCGAAGCCCTGCTCCTCGGCGATCGTGGCGCCCTGGCTCACCAAGTTCGCGGCGACCCCGGCGCCGCGCCACTTGGGGTTGACCCAGAGGCCGAAGAGCTGGCCGCCGTTCTCCGACTCGCTCTCCGTCGCGTCACCGAGGCTGGCGACGCCCACGTACTCACCGTCGACCTCCGCGACGAGTCGCGCGCTGCGACGCATGCGCTTGCGCCAGAACTCCTCCGGCTGGTCGGCCTCGTCGTCGTGGTCGGCGACGAAGGCCTCGGGAGATTCCTGCAACGCTTCCAGCCGAAGGGTGCGGTAGATCTCCCACTCGTCCTCGGTCAGCGCGCGCACAGTGATCTCACTCATGGCTGCACTCTCTCATCCCCGAGGGCGGATTGTGGGGCCGGTCCCTCGGAATCGTGGTGACAGTTCATGCATTCTTCGCCTTCATGGTCGCGGAATCGCCGCTCGGGCGCCAGTGCATGGAGGCGCACCCCTCGGCGTCACCGGCTCCCCCGTCGAAGGCGAACCCCAGCCGGGTGTAGCAGGCCACGGCGCGCGGGTTGTCGAGCATGACGTGCATCCGGACGCGATCCGCACCCTCGGCGACGGCCCGGTCACGACATGCGTCGACGAGCGCGTCGGCAACGCCTGCGCCCCGGGCGTGCCCGGCGACCCACATCGCGACGATCTCCGGGTCCTCCTCGAGGTCCAGGCGCAGCAGCGTCGCCGTCCCGAGCGGCAGCCCGTCCTCGCGCTCGGCGAGGAAGACCGCCTGCCCGGTGCGCTGGCGCCAGGTCTCCTCCGTGAAGGCCGCCTCACGGGCGTAGGAGCTGCCGTACGCGCCGGGGGCATCCAGGAGCATCGCCAGCCGCACCGCGCGCAGCACCTCCCAGTCCTCCTCGGTGAGGAGGCGGACCGAGCACCGGCTCATCGGCCGGCGGACCGGTCCGCGCAGGCCTTCACCGCGTCGGCCAGGGCATGGCGCATCCCGTGTGCCTCGAGCCGGGCGAGGGCGGCCGCCGTCGAGCCCCCGGGTGAGGTGACCTGGGTGCGCAGGATGGCCGGGTCCTCACCGGTCTCGGCGAGCATCGCGCCGGCCCCGCGCACGGCCTGGGTCGCCATCGCCAGCGCCTGCTGGCGCGTCAGGCCCTGGGCGACACCGGCGTCGACGAGTCCCTCGACGAAGAGGTAGACGTAAGCGGGAGCGGACCCGGACATCGCCGTCGCGGCGTCCTGCTGGGACTCCGGCAGCACGAGCGTGCGCCCGGTCGGTGCGAGCAGCTCGCGCACCCGGGTGACCTGCTCGTCGGTGACGTCGTCGGCCGGGCTGAGCACGGTCATGCCCTGACCCACCTTGGCCGGGGTGTTGGGCATCGCCCGGATGGCGGCCGTCCCCGCGGGCAGGTGGGCGGCCAGGTCGGCGAGGGAGACCCCGAGCGCCATGGAGACGACGATCGCGTCCGGACGAAGGGAGGGTGAGATCGCCTCGAGCAGGTCCGCCACGCCGTAGGGCTTGACGAGGACGAGGTGGACGTCCGCCCGACCGGCGGCCTCCGCCACGTCGACGACCTCCACCGTCGGGTGGTCTGCGTGCAGCTCACGCAGCTGGGCCACCCGCTCGGCGCTGCTCTCGACGGCGAGGACCTCCCCTTCGCCATCGTCCGCGAGCGCGTCGAGGACGGCCCCGCCCATCGACCCGACTCCGTAGATCGCCGTCGTCATCCGTCGTGCTCCTCGTCGTGGGGGTGTGGGTGGTCCAGCCTAGTCAGCCGAGGCCGGTGAGGACCGCGGCGAGACGGCGCACACCGGAGGGCCGGCGGGCCAGGTCGTGCAGGTACTCGAGCCACTGCGGCCCGTAGGGCACGAGCACGCGTACGCGGTGCCCGGCGTCGGCCGTGCGCATCTGCAGGTCGGGCTGGGCCCCGAGGAAGAACTGATACTCCAGCCCCTCGGGGCCACGGCCGGACTGGTCGGCCAGACCGTCCGCGAGGTCGAGGAGGAGCGGTTCGTGCGTGCCCACGACGGTGTGCACGCCCGAGCCGAGGAGGTCGGCGAGGCAGCGGACGAAGGCCAGATCCGTCTCGTGGGGGTCCTGCCAGCTGACGTCGGCGGGCTCGCCCGCTCCCCCGCGCACGAGACGCACTCGGGTGCCCGAGGCCGCCAGGCGGGCCACATCGCCCTCGCTCCGGTGGCGCCGCGCGACGACCGATGCGGTCAGGCGCGGGTAGTGCGCACGCGTGGCCTCCACGAGGTCGAGGGTCGCCTCGGCGGCAGCGATCGGCCCCGAGCGCAGCGTGATGTCGACCCGGTGCGCGTCACCGGCGGCGCAGACCTCGGCGAGCGCCCGCGCGGCGCGGGCCGCGTCGGTGCCGATGCCCAGCTGCTCGGGCGCCAGGTAGATCTCGGAGCGGTAGTCGCCGCCGGAGGTGACCGGCGCGAGACGCTCGATCGCGGTGACCGCCTCGGCGACCGTCGCGTCGACCCCGGCGGCACCGTCGGCGGGCGGCAGGAGCGGGTGGAGGGCTGCCAGCCGGTTGGTGCGCCGCAGCCGCTGGGCCTCCGCGACGGCGTCGTCGGTGGCCTCACCGGCGACGAACCGTGCTCGTGCGGCGACGACGGGACGGGAGGCCGCGACCCGGTCACGGGTACCGGGCGCGAGCAGCGCGTCGAGGGTGCGTGCCCACAGTCGGTCGGTGCTCATCGTGCTCGCGGCGCTCATGCCGTGCTGACGGGGGCGTGCAGCCGGTAGGCGGCAGGGACGACGCGCCAGGTGCGCTCGCGGCGGGGCTCGAGCTCCTCGCCGTCGGAGTTCGCGCCGAAGGCGTGGTTGACACCGGTGACGGTCACCGTCTGCACCCGCATGGAGACGACATCGTCGAGTCGCGTGTGGCGTCCCCTGTTGACCGTCGCGGCGTACAGCAGGCGTCGTCTCGGGGAGATCGTGCGGGAGATGACGAGCTCGGCCCGGCCGTCACCCGGCTCTGCGTCGGGCGCGATCCGGGTGCCCCCGCCGACGCTCTGGCCGATCGTCACGGCGACCTGCAGGATGTGGTGCCGGCCGTCGGCCACGACCTGGCCGTCCGCCACCACCCTCAGTCGCCGCCCGGTCTGGCCGAACCCCGCGGCGAAGCCCCCGATGACGTACCCGATCGGCCCGAACCGTTCCTTCCAGGGCGCGGCGATGCGACCGGCCTCCTCCCCGACGCCGATGTGGACGGCGTTGGCGACGATCCGGTCCTCGTCGTCGATGAGCACGTCGATCGGCCGCGCCGGGCTGTCGATGACGACCCGGGCTGCCTCGGCCGGGTCCGTGGGCAGCTCGACGGTGCGGGCGAAGTCGTTGCCCGTCCCCATCGGCAGCAGACCCACGGTCGGCGGGTCCTCGCCCAGGTGGCCTGCGCGGCACAGGGCCGTGACGAAGGCGTTGAGCGACCCGTCGCCGCCCGCGACGACGATCTCGCGCCCGTCGCTCCGGGCGATGGCCTCGGTCAGCTCCTGGATCGTGTCGGTGGTGACGACGTCGACGTCACCGTGCTCTCGCAGCACCCCGAGGGCAGCGTCGGTGCGCTCCCGGTCGCTGGTGCCGGCGGAGGAGTTGGCGATGAAGAGGAACCGTCTCACGCCGTCACCCTACGGCTGCGGTCACGGGGTACGGCGCCGCAGGGTGAGGCTGCCGAGGACGAGGGCGACCGCGATCCAGATCGCGATGACGAGCAGCGGGAGGCCGAGGTCCTCAGCCGGCTCGGCGCTGCGCGCCACGGCGTACGCCGCGTCGACGACGTGGGACAGCGGCAGGACGTCGGAGACGAGCTCGAGCGTGCGGGGCAGCTGGTCGCGGGGCACGAGGAGACCGCACAGCAGGAACTGCGGCAGGACCGTCGCGGGCATCAGCTGGACGGCCTGGAACTCGGTGCTGGCGAAGGCCGAGGCGAAGAGCCCCAGCACCGTCCCGAGCACCCCGCTGCCGACGACGACGAGGACGAGCCATGTCAGCGCGCCGGCGATCTGCAGCCCGAAGAGCCACACCGTGATCGCGGTGACGATCGCACCCTGGATGATGGCGAGGAGGCCGAAGGCGAGAGCGTAGCCGACGACGAGGTCACCCTTGCCCAGCGGCGTGGTCAGCAGCCGCTCGAGGGTGCCACTCGTGCGCTCGCGGAGGGTGGCGACGCTCGTGACGACGAACATGATGACGAAGGGGAAGATCGCCACGAGGACCGGACCGATCCGGTCGAAGATCGGGCTGTCGACGTAGATCCACGCGAGCAGGCCCATCAGCACGATCGGCATGACCACCAGCAGCGCGAGCGTGCGGTGGTCCCGACGCACCTGCCGCAGCACGCGGGCCGCGGTCGCGAGCGTCAGTCGCGGGATCATGCCGCCGCCCCCTCGACGAGCGCGAGGAAGGCGCCCTCGGCGTCCTCGGCGCCGGTGTGCTCGAGCAGCCGGGCCGGGGTGTCGTCGGCGAGCACCACCCCTTCGCGCAGGAGGACCAGGCGGTCGCACCGGCTGGCCTCGTCCATCACGTGGCTGGAGACGAGCAGCGTCACGCCGTCCTCGGCGAGCCGGCGGAAGAGGCTCCACAGGTCGCGCCGCAGCACCGGGTCGAGACCGACCGTCGGCTCGTCGAGGACGAGCAGCTCCGGGTCGCCGACGAGGGCGGCGGCGAGGGAGGCCCGGCTGCGCTGTCCGCCCGAGAGCTCGTCGGTGCGGTCGTCGGCGTGCTCGGTCAGGCCGACGCGCGCCACCACGGCCTCTGCGGTCGCCGCCGGGTCGGCGACCCCGAGCAGCCGGGCGAAGTGGGTGACGTTCTCCCGGACGGTGAGGTCGCCGTACACGCTCGGCGACTGGGTGACGTACCCGACCCGCTTGCGTAGTCGCCGGTGGCCGGCCGGCAGACCGAGGACCTCGACGTCACCACCGTCGATGCGCTGCACGCCGACGACGGCACGCATCACGGTCGACTTGCCACCCCCGCTGGGCCCGAGGAGGCCGACCACCTGGCCCGCCGGCACCCGCAGGTCCAGGCCGGGGAGCACCAGCCGCCCACCCCGGGTGACGGTCAGCCCGGCGATCTCGATCACGTAATTCCCCATGTGATGAATGCTCCTCCCGTCCCGTGATCTGCGCAACCCTCGCCGTGCCCCCTCGGTCGTGGGGGTCGCGATCAGGGGACGAGCAGCGCCTGGATCGGCGGGGCCAGGACCGCGACGATCTCCTCGGGGTCGGCGTCGGCCATCGGGGGGACCTCGAGGAGGTAACGCAGCAGGGCCATCCCCACCAGCTGCGCGCCGACCGCCGCGACCGCCAGATCCGGCAGGACGTCCTCGTCACCGAAGATGTGCGCCAGGCTCCTGAGGATGCTGCGGGAGACGAAGTCGCGCAGCAGGTGCGCCGCCTCCTCGTGGGAGGCCACGGCTCCCACGAGCGCCCGGAAGCGGTCCCGCCCCTCGGGGCCGTCCCACACGCGCAGGAAGGTGCGCACGACCCGCTCTCCCGCGCCCTCGTGCGGACCGGCCACGGCCGCCGTGATCTGCTCCTCGATACCGGCCGGCACGCCGACGACCTCGGAGAACAGGCCGGGCTTGCCGTCGAAGTAGTGGTGGACGAGAGCCGGGTCCACCCCGGCCTCCCTGGCGACTCCCCGGACCGAGGTGCCGTCGTACCCCTTCGCCGCGAAGAGGCCCCGGGCCACGTCGAGGATCTCGGCGCGCGTGTCCGCGCCCCCGGACCGGCGGCCGCGCGCGCTCATGACGAGGCGACGTCGGGCACCGGCGCGGCCTGGCCGAGGTGGTGGCGGGCGAAGTCGAGCGACTCGCGCAGGTCGAGCTCGCGCTCCTTCGGGCGCCGACGGGTGCCGACCTCCAGGACGACCGCCCCGGCGAAGCCGCTGCCCGTGATGTGGTCGAGGACCTCCGCGCACGGCTGGGTCCCCCGGCCCGGGACGAGGTGGTCGTCCTTGAGCGTCGTCAGCATCCCGTCGGCGAGGTGGATGTGGGCCAGACGCTCCGCGAGGTCCAGCACCATCTGCAGGGCATCGCTGCGCGAGGTCGCGGTGTGCGACAGGTCGACGGTCACGTGGTCGTACGGCTGGGGCACCGGGTCCCAGTGCGGCAGGTAGGCCTGCACCGACTGCCCCCGGGCCGCCCACGGGAACATGTTCTCCACCGCGAGGACGATGTCGCTGTCGTGCTCGCGCGCGGCGACGCCGTCGGGGAAGTTGCGGGCGTACTCCTTCTGCCAGCGGAAGGGCGGGTGCAGCACGACCGTCGGCGCCCCCACCGCGTGGGCCAGCTCGATCGAGCGGTCGACCTTGCCCCACGCGTCCGTCCCCAGGACGCGCTGGGTCAGCAGCAGCGTCGGCGCGTGGATGGAGACGATGTCCAGGCCGTGGTGGTCCGCGAGCGCGTTGAGCGCCTTGGCGTTCTGCGAGATCGGGTCGTTCCACACCATGACCTCGATGCCGTCGTAGCCGAGGTCGGCCGCGTACTCGAAGGCCGCCGCCGTCCCTGCCGGGTACACGGATGCCGTGGACAGGGCCACCGGGATCGCGCCTGCTTCAGCCATACCTCGAGCGTAGACCTCTGAGTCCACGGCGCCGGCGGTGATGGGAGCCGGACACCAGCGGCCCGCAGAGGAAGGGCACGGCGGCCCTTGGCGCACCGCCCGGACTCGTTGGTCTTCGGCCGAACGTCGTCGTCATGGTCCGGGCGGCGGCCGGAGCCGGGCCACCATCCCCTTCCTCTGCGGGCTGTCGGGTCAGCTCATGTGGTCGAGGTAGCGCAGCAGCACGCCCTCGCGCATCGCCCAGGGGCAGATGGTCAGCTCCGTGACACCGAACAGGTCCATCGCTGCCTCGGCGACGATCCCACCGGCGAGGATCTGCTGCGCGCGGGCGGCGCTGACCCCGGCGAGGGTGGCGCGCTCGCCAGCGGTCATCGGTGCGACCTTCGCGATCGTCTCGCGCACGTCGTCCACGCGCAGCGTGCGCAGGACGTAGGGGCCCTCACCGCTCGGCGCGGCGCCGGCGATCCGGGCCAGCGAGCGCATCGTCTTGCTCGTGCCGACGACGCTGACCGGGGATGCCGCCTTGGCGTAGGGACGGATCTCCTTGGCCAGGGTCGCGCGGACCGCTCGCCGGGCGGCCCTGATGGCCTCGGGTGTCGGCGGGTCCCCCGGCAGGTGGTCCCGGGTGACGCGTCCCGCTCCGAGGAGGAGGGACTTGGCGACGTCCGGCTCCTCGTCGTCGCCGAGGGTGAGCTCGAGGGAGCCGCCACCGATGTCGATGACGAGCAACCTCCCGGCGGACCACCCGACCCAGCGGCGGGCGGCGAGGAAGGTCAGCCGTGCCTCGTCGACGCCCTCGAGGACCTCGAGGTCCACGCCGGTCTCCTCGCGCACGCGGTCGAGGACGGCGTCCCCGTTGGGGGCCTCGCGGATGGCGCTGGTGGCGAAGGCGAGGATCTCCTCCACGCCCTGGTCCTCGGCGATCTCGAGGCACTCGGTGACGAACCGGGACAGGTCGGCCGCCCCGGACTCGTCGATGGCCCCCTCTGCGTCGACGTGCTCGGCGAGGCGCAGCACCATCTTGTGCTTGGTGGCCGGGATCGGCGCGGCACCATGGTGTGCGTCCACCACGAGCAGGTGGACGGTGTTCGAGCCGATGTCGATGACGCCAAGTCGCACGGGGCCACAGTAGACCCCGGAGGAGATCGAGCGGTCGCGCGGCTGCGCTCCCCACTAGGGTGTCGCCGTGGAGCAGGACAACGAGCAGCACCCCGGCGAGACCGACCTGGCAACGGCCCGCACCTGGGTCGAGTTCGACGACCCGGCCGAGGAGGGGCAGCGCTTCCGCTGCGACCTGACCTGGCTGACGTCGTCGTGGACGTGCATCTTCGGCAACGGCTGCCACGGCATCGACGCCGACGAACCGGACTTCGGGTGCTGCGTGCTCGGCGCGCACTTCACCGACAAGGACGACGTCACGCGGGTCAAGGCGATCGCCGACGAGCTCGGCGAGGACGAGTGGCAGCTGCACCCGGGCACCACCCGCCGGTCGGCGTGGACGGAGAAGGAGGACGGCGAGCTGAAGACGAAGGTCGTCGACGGGGCCTGCATCTTCTTCAACCGTCCCGGCTTCCCCGCAGGGGCGGGCTGCGCGCTGCACCAGCACGCGATCCTCACCGGCGTCGAGCCGCACACGACCAAGCCGGACGTGTGCTGGCAGCTGCCGATCCGCCGCACCTACCGCGACGTCGAGCTGCCCGACGGGACCACCTACCTCGAGGTGAGCATCGGCGAGTACGACCGCCGCGGGTGGGGTCCGGGCGGTCACGAGCTCGACTGGTACTGCTCGGGCAGCCCCGATGCGCACACCGCTCCCGACCCGGTCTACGTCAGCGAGCGTCCGGGGCTGATCGAGCTCATGGGCGAGCAGGGGTACGCGGAGCTCGCCGAGCGCTGCGAGGCCCACCTCGCCCTCGTGGCCGCGGCGACCGGCGCGAAGGGGGCAGCGGGCCCCCCTTCGCCCGGAGGCCGGGACCTGCTGCCGCTGCTCGTCCACCCCGCGACCCTGGCCGCCCGGGAGAGGTGATGGACCCGGTTGCCCTGCTCGACCTCGTCCGGGGCGAGCTCGCCCCGGAGACGGGCGACGGGGTGGTCACCACCGAGGCCGACGTGGTCGCCGCGCACTCGCGGGACGAGGCGCTCTTCTGCCCGCACGACGGCGCCCTGGCCCTGGTGCGGGCGCGGACGGTGGCGGACGTGCAGGCGACGATGCGCTTCGCCTCCCGGCACGGCATCCCCGTCGTCCCCCAGGGGGCCCGCACCGGCCTGTCCGGCGGCGCCAACGCCGTACCCGGCTGCCTGCTGCTGTCCGTCGCGTCGATGACGCGGATCCTCGACCTCGACCTCGGTGAGCGCACCGTCACGGTCGAGCCGGGGATCATCAACCAGGACCTCAAGGACGCCGTCGCCCGGCACGGCCTGTCGTACCCGCCCGACCCGGGATCGGTGGCGATCTCCTCCGTCGGCGGCAACGTCGCGACCAACGCCGGCGGCCTGTGCTGCGTGAAGTACGGCGTGACCCGCGACTACGTGCGGGCACTGGAGGTCGTGCTCGCCGACGGCACCCTGACCACGATCGGGGCGAGGACGGCGAAGGGGGTGGCCGGGCTCGACCTGCGCGGCCTCTTCGTCGGGTCGGAGGGGACGCTCGGCGTCATCGTCGGGATCACGCTGCGCCTCGTGCCGCTCATGCCGCCGCCGCTGACCGCGGTCGCGACCTTCGCCGACGAGCGGGCCGGCGCCGCGACCGTGTCGGCCCTCATGGCCTCCGGTGCGCAGCCGTCGATGCTCGAGTCGCTGGACCGCACCAGTTTGGACATGCTCAACGCCTACGGCGACTTCGGCCTGGACGCGCACGCCGGCGCGATGCTGCTCATGCAGTCCGACGGCGGGGGCAGCCGGGAGAGCGCCCTGGCGGAGGTCGAGGCCTTCACCGAGCAGGCCCGCTCGCACGGCGCGCTCGACGTCGCCTTCTCCGACGACGCCGCCGACAACGAGGCCCTCGTGGCCGCCCGCCGCCTGGCGCAGACGGCCTACGAGCACCACGCCCGCTCCCACGGGGGCGGGCAGCTCCTCGACGACGTGTGCGTCCCGCGCGAGCAGCTGCCGACGTTCTACGAGCGCCTCGACGGCATCCGCGCCGCCACCGGGCTGACGATCGCGACGGTCGCCCACGCCGGCGACGGCAACCTGCACCCCTCGATCTTCTTCTCCACCGCCGACCCGGACGAGGTCGACCGGGCGCACCGGGCCTTCGACGACATCATGCGGCTCGGGCTGGACCTCGGCGGCACGATCACCGGCGAGCACGGCGTCGGCCGGCTCAAGCGGGGGTGGCTCGCCCGCGAGCTCGACGAGGGCAACCGGGGCATCCACCGGGCCGTCAAGACCGCGCTGGACCCCCACGGGATCCTCAACCCGGGCACGATGTTCGCCGACCTGTGAGGGCCCGGGCCGGACGCGGTCGGCCGTTGTCGCCCCCGCCGCGTAGGTTCTGAGTCATGGCGAGCAAGAAGGCACCCGTCCACCGGTGCAGCGAGTGCGGCTGGACGAGCGTGAAGTGGGTCGGCCGCTGCGGCGAGTGCCAGGCCTGGGGCACGGTCGAGGAGGTCGGCGGCGCGACCACCCGGACCTTCGCCGCCGCGCGCGTGGAGCGCCCGGCCGTGCCGATCCGTGAGGTCGACGGCGACCACGCCGCCCACCGCAGCTCCGGCGTTGCCGAGTTCGACCGCGTCCTCGGGGGCGGGCTCGTGCCGGGGTCGGTCGTGCTCGTCGCCGGCGAGCCGGGCATCGGCAAGTCGACGCTGCTGCTCGACGTCGCCGCGCGCGTCGGCGAGGGCAGGCGCGTGCTCTACATCAGCGGCGAGGAGTCCGCGGCCCAGGTGCGTGGTCGAGCCGAGCGGATCGGGGCGATCACCGACGGGCTCTACCTCGCCTCCGAGACCGACCTGGCGACCGTGCTGGCGCAGATCGACCAGGTGCGGCCGGACCTCGTCGTCATCGACTCGGTGCAGACCGTCGCCTCGGGCGAGGTCGACGGCGCCGCCGGCAACGTCGGCCAGGTCCGCGAGGTCGCCGGCTCGCTCATCCAGGCGGCCAAGACGGGTGGCTTCGCGATGCTCCTCGTCGGGCACGTGACCAAGGACGGGTCGATCGCCGGCCCGCGGGTGCTGGAGCACCTCGTCGACGTCGTCGTGCAGTTCGACGGCGACCGGCACTCCCGGCTGCGTCTGGTGCGCGCGGTGAAGAACCGCTACGGCCCCACCGACGAGGTCGGCTGCTTCGACCTGCACGACACGGGCATCGTGGGGCTGAGCGACCCCAGCGGCCTCTTCCTGTCCAGCCGGCACATCACCGTCCCGGGCACCTGTGCGACCGTCACGCTCGAGGGGCGACGACCGCTCGTCGTCGAGATCCAGGCCCTGGTCACCCCGTCCCAGATCCCGACGCCCCGCCGGGCCAACGTCGGCCTGGACTCCGGCCGCGTGGCGATGATCATCGCCGTGCTCGACAAGCGTGCCGGAGCCCCCATCGTCGGGGCCGACACCTACGTCTCGACCGTCGGCGGGGTGAAGATCACCGAGCCGTCGAGCGACCTGGCCGTCGCCGTGGCCATCGCGAGCGCCGTCCTCGAGCAGCCGGTCGCCCACGACCTGCTCGCGCTCGGCGAGGTCGGCCTGAGCGGCGAGGTGCGCCCTGCCGTCGGGGTGGCCCGCCGTCTGACCGAGGCCGCCCGGCTCGGCTTCCGCACCGCGCTCGTGCCGAAGGGAGCGCTGGCCGACGCCTCCCCTCCCCCCGGCATGGACGTCGTCGAGGTCGTCGACGTCGCCTCCGCGATCGAGCAGGTGCGAGCCCGCCCGCCCGCGAGCCGTTTGCGCTCCGTCTGACGACCTAGACTCGGCTCGTGACCGAAGCCGACGAGGACCTCTTCCGGGCGACCCTTGCCGCGGTCGCCCCGGGTACACCGCTGCGCGACGGACTCGCCCGCATCATGCGCGGCAACACCGGCGCGCTCATCGTCATGGGCTACGACCCCCGGGTGGACGCGCTGTGCACCGGCGGCTTCGACGTGAACATCGAGTTCTCCGCGACGCGACTGCGTGAGCTGGCGAAGATGGACGGCGCCATCATCATCGACACGAACGTCTCGCGCATCCACAAGGCCGCCGTCCAGCTCGTGCCCGACCCCACGATCGAGACGACCGAGAGCGGCACCCGCCACCGCACCGCGGAGCGGGTCGCGCGCCAGACCGGCAACCCCGTGCTGTCGGTCAGCCAGTCCATGCACATCATCGCGCTCTACGTCGCCGGGCGCCGGCACGTGCTGCGCACCGCCTCCGAGCTGCTCTCCCAGGCCAACCAGGCGATGCAGACGCTCGAGCGGTACACGACCCGGCTCACCGAGGTCACCGGTGCGCTGTCGGCACTGGAGATCGAGGACCTGGTCACCGTCCGCGACGTCGCGGTCGTGCTCCAGCGCCTGGAGATGGTCCGACGCATCCACGCGGAGATCGCCGAGTACGTCCTCGAGCTCGGGATCGACGGGCGGCTGCTGAGCCTGCAGCTCGAGGAGCTGACCGCCGGGCTCGACGACAACATGCGCACGGTGATCCTCGACTACATCGAGCCCGACGGAGCGGTCGACACCCACACCGACGTGCTGGACAACCTCGCGGTCCTCGATGCCGCCGAGCTGCTCGACCTCGGTCACGTGGCCAAGGCCCTCGGCTTCCCGATCGTCGGCGAGTCCCTCGACGCGACCGTCGGTCCCCGCGGTCTGCGCATCCTGAGCAAGATCCCGCGCCTGCCCGGCGCGATCGTCGAGCGGCTGGTCGAGCACTTCGGCTCCCTGCAGCCGCTGCTGGCGGCCGGGCTCGACGACCTCATGGCGGTCGACGGCGTCGGTGAGCTGCGTGCCCGCATGGTCCGGGAGGGGCTCTCCCGTCTCGCCGAGTCGTCGATCCTCGAGCGCTACGTCTAGATGGGGTGCTTCGTCGCCTCCGAGCCCGTCACGGGCGGGTTCGACACCCGATCCGGGAGGGGCCGCCCCCAGTTCGACGGGAGCACGCTGCCATGACCGACGCCGCTGGACCGCTGCTCCACCATGCCGTCACCTCCTGGTACGCCGACCACGGACGAGACCTGCCCTGGCGCGAGCCCGACTGCTCCGCGTGGGGTGTCTACCTCTCCGAGGTGATGTCCCAGCAGACCCCCATCGCCCGGGTGCTCCCCGTCTGGGAGCGCTGGATGGAGCGCTGGCCCACCCCCTTCGACCTCGCCGCGGACGCCCCCGGTGAGGCGGTACGGATGTGGGAGCGTCTCGGCTACCCGCGCCGCGCGCTGCGCCTGTGGGAGTCGGCGACGGTCATGGTCGAGCGGCACGGGGGTGAGGTCCCGCGCGAGCACGCGGACCTGCTCGCGCTGCCGGGTGTCGGTGCCTACACCGCCGCAGCGGTCGCGTCCTTCGCCTTCGGTGACCCGCGCACGGTCGTCGACACGAATGTCCGACGGGTCCTCGCCCGGACGGTCACCGGACACCAGCACGCCGCTGCGTCGCTCACGGTCGCCGAGTCCCGGTTGGCCGAGCAGTCGATGCCCCGCGAGCGGGACGAGGCGAACGCGTGGAATGCCGCGGTCATGGAGCTGGGGGCACTCGTGTGTACGGCCCGCTCCCCCGGGTGCGACGAGTGCCCCGTCGCGCACCTGTGCGCCTGGCAGCTCGCCGGACGTCCCGAGCACGACGGGCCGCCGAGGCGCGGCCAGGCGTGGCACGGGACGGACCGGCAGGTCCGCGGGCGCATCGTCCAGCTGCTGCGGGAGAGCCCGGACCCGGTGACGCGCACCGCGATCGCCGCCACGTGGCCCGACGACGAGTCCAAGGTCGAGCGGTGCCTGGCCGGCCTGCTCGAGGACGGACTGGCCGAGCAGGACGCGGACGGCCACTACTCGCTGCCCTCCTGAGCCGTCGGCCGCACGAGCCGGCGGTCGACCCCCTTCGCACGACCCCGGGGAATGCCGCTCCGAGGGGTGGTCAGAGCTGGCGGAGCATGCGGGAGTTGCCCAGGGTGTTGGGCTTGACCCGCTCGAGGTCGAGGAACTCCGCCACGCCCTCGTCGTAGGAGTGCAGCAGCTCGAC
Organism: Janibacter sp. DB-40; assembly: GCF_029510815.1. Classification (NCBI taxonomy): domain Bacteria; kingdom Bacillati; phylum Actinomycetota; class Actinomycetes; order Micrococcales; family Intrasporangiaceae; genus Janibacter; species Janibacter sp. DB-40. The sequence continues at coordinate 2,595,242 of NZ_CP120360.1, forward strand.
GTAGACCTCGGGGTCGACGGCCTGCCCGTCGATCTCCTCGAACCCGTGCCGGGTGAAGAACTCGGTCTCGAAGGTCAGGCAGAACAGGCGCTGCACACCCAGGGCAACGGCATCATCGGTGAGTGCCTGCAGCAGCCGGCCCCCGACCCCGCGGCCGAGGTGCGCGTCCGCGACCGCGAGCGTGCGGATCTCGGCGAGGTCCTCCCACATCACGTGCAGGGCGCCACAGCCGACGACCTCGCCGTCGATCTCGGCGACTCGGAACTCCTGCAGTCCCTCGAAGTAGGCGACGGTGTCCTTGCTGACGAGGACCCGACGCTCGGCCAGCGGGGCAACGAGGTCGCGGATGGCCCACACGTCCGTGGTGCGGGCTCGACGGATGGTGACGCTCACCGGGCAAACCTACGCCCCCGCCACGGGGCGGGGGCGCAGGTGGACGCGAAGGGGGGTCAGCGCGTCTTGTACTTCGGCTGGCTCTGCACGTTCAGCTCGCCGAGGTCCAGCTGGTCGGCACCCGCCGTCGCCGGGTCGTTGAACTTCAGCACGTCGAAACCACGCCGGATGTCCGAGGAGTAGATGTGGCCGTTGTAGTAGTAGGACGACCACGACCCACCGATGCCCTCCTCCGCCGACACCGGGCCGCGCTCGAAGTAGGCCAGCTCACGCGGGTTCTCGGAGTCGGTGAAGTCCCAGACGCTGACACCACCCTGGTACCAGGCCTGGACCATGATGTCGCGGTTCTTCACCGGGATGACCGAGCCGTTGTGGGCGACGCAGTTCTCCACGTCGTGCTGGTGGCGCGGGATCTTGTAGTAGGAGCGGAAGGTCAGCTCCCCCTGGCGGTCGAGGTCGTAGATCGCGTTGGCGCCGCGCTTCGGGCCGATGTCCGCGTTGCAGGTCGCGGCGCCACCGCCCCCGAGCTCATCGGTGAAGATCACCTTCGTGCCGTCGGCGTTGAAGGTCGCCGAGTGCCAGAAGGCGAAGTTCTCGTCGTCGCGGACCCGCTCGATGACCTCGGGCTGCTCGGGCTTCTTGATGTCCATGATGATGCCGTCACCCATGCAGGCGCCGGCGGCGATCCCCTGCTGCGGGAACGCGGTGATGTCGTGGCAGCCGGTCGTGGCCGACCGGTTCGCGATCGGCGTCGGCCCGGGGCCTCCCGGGTTGCCACCCTCGGGGAAGAGGTTCGGCGTGTCGATGACCTCGGCGTCGGTCGGCGAGGCGGTCGGCACCTCGACGATCGAGATCAGGTCGTGCGGCGGCTGGCAGTCCGGGTACTCCGCACGCGGGGAGTAGCTCGAGACGTAGAGGTAGTCGTTGCCCCGGGTCCTGCCCTTGCCAGGGACCAGGGTGTGGGTGTGCGACCCGCACGCGGTCTCGACGGACTTGATGTACTGCGGGTTGGCCAGGTCGGAGATGTCGAAGATCTTGATGCCCTCCCAGCTGCCCTTCTCGGTGGCCGACTGGCTGGTCGAGGCACACGAGTCGTCGCTGCGCGAGGAGTCGGTGGACAGGTACAGCAGGTCGCCGGAGACGGAGATGTCGTTCTGCGAGCCGGGGCACTTGACCTGGACGATGGTCTCGGGGCTCCCAGGGTTGCTGATGTCGACGACCGAGAAGCCGTCGTAGTTGCCCACGAAGGCCTTGCCGTCCTGGAAGGCGAGATCGGTACCGATGCCTTCGGCGAGCGAGCCCGAGGGCGCGAGGTTGGCCAGGTGGGCCATGTTCGCGCTGCGGCCGATCTCATCGGGTTGCAGGTCGGTGCCGGACACCCCGACACGGTCATCGGGGCCCTCTGCTGCGGCGATGCCGGCACTCGGGATCACGAGTGCCGCAGCGGCCATGAGGGCGATGGTGGGTCTGCGCATACTTGTCCTCCGGCTGGTGGCGTGCGACCGGCAGGGGGGAAACCGACCGCGTGATGCACCTCACCCTGTCGCGCCCGGGGCTCACCGTGGCCCCGGGAGAGCACGAGGTTTGGTCAGGACTTCGTCAGGATCGCCAAGGTCGCCCCGCGCTGCGCCCACGGGCACCGCCGTGAGGGCTACCGTCACCCGGGTGATCCACCCCCGCGCCGTCACCGTCCTCCTCACGGGCACCCTGGCCCTCGCGGCCTGCTCGGGCGCTGAGTCCACACCCTCGCCCAGCGCGACGTCGCCCGACGCCCCGGTGCTCCAGCCCGGCACCCCCGGCGAACCCAACTCGTCCCTGAGCGGCACCGAGGCGGTCGCCACGCCGAGTGACGCGCACAACGCCGCCGACGTCTCCTTCCTCGAGGACATGATCGGCCACCACGCCCAGGCCATCGTCATGGGCGAGTTGGTCGACGGAGACCTCGAGGACGACAAGGTCCGCAGCCTGGCCGCACGCATCTCGGACGAGCAGGAGCCGGAGATGCGCGCGATGGGGCAGATCCTGCAGAGCTGGGACAAGAAGGTCCCCCCGCAGGCGGAGAACCCGACCTTCGGCATGAACAGCGGTCACGGGCACTCGATGCCGGGGATGGCCACCCGGGAGGAGCTCGACGAGCTGGAGGCCGCGAAGGGCAGCGGGGCCGACCGGCTCTACCTCGACCTGATGGTCGCCCACCACGAGGGCGCCATCGAGATGTGCACGAGGCTGGGCGACCAGGGCGAGGCGGTCCGCACCGAGGAGTTGTGCGACGACATCACCGTGACCCAGACCAAGCAGATCTCGCAGATGAAGGCGATGCGCACGCGCCTCTGACCTGTGGTCAACCACATGGTTGACCACGACCCTCATCCGGCGTACCGTTGTATTCAACCTTTTGGTTGATTAATGGGCGGAGGGTGGTATGGCCAGGACCCCGGACCAGCTGTCCCGAGCCTTCGCCGCCCTGGCCGACCCCATCCGGCGGGACATCGTCGCCCGCCTCACCGTCGGTGACGCCACCGTCTCCGACCTCGCCGCCCACTACGACGTGAGTCTGCAGGCCGTCAGCAAGCACCTGAGGGTGCTCGAGGACGCCGGCCTGGTCACCCGCAGTCGTGAGGCGCAACGCCGCCCGGTCCACCTCGAGAGCGAGGTGCTGGCCACCCTGACCACCTGGATCGAGCGACACCACCGACGGGCCGAGGACCGCATGGTCCGGCTCGAGGAGGTGCTCGGCGAACCCCCTTCGCCCGGCACGCACACCACTGATGCAGGAGCAGACCGATGAACGCCGCAACCACCCACGTCACCACCGCCAGCATCGAGGCCGACCCGGAGGTCCCCGTCCTACGCATCACCCGGGACTTCCGGGCCACGCCCGAGCAGCTGTTCCGCGCGCACACGGACCCGGACCTCTACGCCCGTTGGATCGGCCCGAAGGACCTGTCCACCCGCATCGACCACTGGGAGGCACGCACCGGCGGCAGCTGGCGGTTCACCAACATCCGGGGTGAAGGGGCCGACGCCGAGGAGTTCCGGTTCCACGGATGCTTCCACGAGGTGCGAGCGGACCGGATCGTGCAGACATTCACCTGGGAGGGCTACCCCGACGGGGTGTCCCTGGACACGGTGACCTTCGAGGACCTCGGGGACGGGTGGAGCCGCCTGGTGGTCAGCTCGCTCGTCGACTCCTTCGAGGCACGCGAGCAGATGCTCGCCTCCGGGATGGACGTCGGCATCAACGACGGCTACGCCACCCTCGACTCGATGCTCGACGCCGGGGAGGTCACATGACCTCGCTGACCGAGCTGTCGGTCGTCGAGCGCCATCGCTCGGCCGCCGACACCTTCACCGACCGCGTCCGAAGGACCCTCGACTGGGACGCTCCCTCCCCTCGCGCTTGAGGGAATGAGCGCCCGGGCCGGTAAACCTCGACACGGCCGGGCCACGAAGCGATCATCCCGAGGTTTCCCGGTCACCTCAGGACTGCCCGGACGGCCTTCTCGGACCGGAGCACGACGAAGGGGGCGACCACCTCGATGGTGGCCGCCCCCTTCGTGCTGTGCGGTCAGTCGGAGGAGGACCCGCCGTCGCCCGCCTCGATGAGCGGGACGTCGAGCTCGCCGACGTTGGGCGTGCCGTGGAAGGTGAACTTCGCGGACTTGCCCTCGCCCTCGACGTCCACCGCGACGATCTCGCCGGCGTGCAGCTCGCCGAAGAGGATCTTCTCGGAGAGCACGTCCTCGATCTCGCGCTGGATGGTCCGCTTGAGCGGACGGGCACCCAGCACCGGGTCGTAGCCACGCTTGGCCAGCAGCTCCTTCGCCGCGGACGTGAGCTCCATGCCCATGTCCTTGTCCTTGAGGCGCTTGTCGAGCTTGGCGACCTCGAGGTCGACGATCTGGATCAGCTCGTCCTTGCTCAGCTGCGGGAAGACGATCGTGTCGTCGACGCGGTTGAGGAACTCCGGACGGAAGTGGTTCTTCAGCTCGTCGATGACCTTGCCCTTCATCCGCTCGTAGTCCGTGCGGTCGTCCGTGTTGGCGACGAAGCCCATCGACCCCTTGGAGATGTCCCGGGTGCCGAGGTTCGTCGTCATCAGGATGATGGTGTTCTTGAAGTCGACCATCCGACCCTGCGAGTCGGTCAGGCGACCGTCCTCGAGGACCTGGAGCAGCGAGTTGAAGATCTCCGGGTGGGCCTTCTCCACCTCGTCGAAGAGGACCACCGAGAACGGCTTGCGGCGCACCTTCTCCGTCAGCTGACCACCCTCGTCGTAGCCGACGTAGCCGGGGGGCGAGCCGAAGAGACGGCTGACCGTGTGCTTCTCGGAGTACTCCGACATGTCGAGGGTGATCAGGCTGTCCTCGTCGCCGAAGAGGAACTCCGCGAGCGCCTTGGCCAGCTCGGTCTTGCCGACACCGGTGGGGCCGGCGAAGATGAACGAGCCGCCGGGGCGGTGCGGGTCCTTCAGACCGGCGCGGGTGCGACGGATCGCCGCCGAGAGGGCGTGGATCGCGTCGTCGTTGCCGATGACCCGCTTGTGCAGCTCGCCCTCCATGTTGAGCAGGCGGCTGGACTCCTCCTCGGAGAGCTTGAAGACGGGGATGCCGGTCGAGGCGGCGAGCACCTCGGCGATCAGCTCCTCGTCGACCTCGGCCACGATGTCCATGTCGCCGGCCTTCCACTCCTCCTCGCGCTTGGCCTTGTCCGCGAGCAGGTTCTTCTCGTCGTCACGCAGGCTGGCGGCCTTCTCGAAGTCCTGGCCGTCGATGGCCGACTCCTTCTCCAGACGCACCTGCGCGATCTTGTCGTCGAACTCCTTCAGCTCCGGCGGCGCCGTCATCCGGCGGATGCGCAGGCGCGCGCCCGCCTCGTCGATGAGGTCGATCGCCTTGTCCGGCAGGAAGCGGTCGTTGACGTAACGGTCGGCCATCGTCACCGCGGCGACGATCGCCGCGTCGGTGATGGTCACCTTGTGGTGCGCCTCGTACCGGTCGCGCAGGCCCTTGAGCATCTCGATGGCGTGCGCCAGCGAGGGCTCGTCGACCTGGATCGGCTGGAAGCGGCGCTCGAGCGCGGAGTCCTTCTCGATGTGCTTGCGGTACTCCTCGAGCGTGGTCGCGCCGATGGTCTGCAGCTCACCACGGGCCAGCATCGGCTTGAGGATGCTCGCGGCGTCTATGGCGCCCTCGGCCGCTCCGGCACCGACGAGGGTGTGGATCTCGTCGATGAAGAGGATGATGTCGCCGCGCGTCTTGATCTCCTTGAGCACCTTCTTCAGGCGCTCCTCGAAGTCACCGCGGTAGCGGCTGCCGGCCACGAGGGAGCCGAGGTCGAGCGTGTAGAGCTGCTTGTCCTTCAGCGTCTCCGGGACGTTCTCGTCGACGATGTCCTGGGCGAGGCCCTCGACGACGGCGGACTTGCCGACGCCGGGCTCACCGATGAGGACCGGGTTGTTCTTCGTGCGGCGCGAGAGCACCTGCATGATGCGCTCGACCTCCTTGGTCCGCCCGATGACCGGGTCGAGCTGGCCGTCCCGGGCGGCCTGGGTGAGGTTACGACCGAACTGGTCGAGGACGAGCGAGCCCGCGGGCTGGCCCTCCTGCGGGCCGGAGCCCGCGCCGACACCAGCGGCCTGGCCCTCCTTGCCACCCTGGTAGCCGGAGATCAGCTGGATGACGGTCTGGCGCACCCGGCCGAGGTCCGCGCCGAGCTTGACGAGGACCTGGGCAGCCACCCCTTCGCCCTCACGGATGAGGCCGAGGAGGATGTGCTCGGTGCCGATGTAGTTGTGGCCGAGCTGCAGCGCCTCGCGCAGGGAGAGCTCGAGGACCTTCTTGGCGCGCGGGGTGAAGGGGATGTGCCCCGACGGCGCCTGCTGGCCGGGACCGATGATGTCCTGGACCTGCTCGCGGACGGCATCGAGCGAGACCCCCAGGGACTCGAGCGCCTTGCTCGCCACCCCTTCGCCCTCGTGGATGAGCCCGAGCAGGATGTGCTCGGTCCCGATGTAGTTGTGGTTGAGGAGGCGTGCCTCCTCCTGGGCCAGGACCACGACCCGGCGGGCCCGGTCGGTGAACCGTTCGAACATGGGATCTACCCCTTCACGTGTCGCTCAGACCACGATGCTACGTGCCTACCCCGAGTACTCGGAGTCAAGCCTTGTCACGGGTGCCAACGTCATTTCCCGCGAGGCTGTTCCACGGCGGGAGCCAGCTCGGGCGTGTTCGCTCTCAGCGCACAAAATCCGGGCCGCTCACGGCTTGGGCGAGTCGAGGACGACGTCGAAGCCCATGAGCTGGGTGCCGGTGGCGACCGGCTGCTGCTGCTGTCCCGAGTGCGCCTCGCTGGCGTTGCCGTCCCGCCACGCGGCGAAGGACTCCTCGTCGGCCCACCACGTGAGGACGAAGTAGCGCTCCTCGCCCTCCGTCGGACGCAGCAGCTGGAAACCCTCGAACCCCGGTTCCTGGTCGACGGCCCCCTTGCGGGCGGCGAAGCGACGCTCGAACTCCTCACGCGCCTGCTCGGGCACGGTGATGGCGTTGATCTTGACGATGCTCATGGTCCGACCGTAGCCGCAGTGCTCGCCGCGGACGTCGCGCCCCGCACGACCCGCCACCAGCACACGAAGGCGATCAGGGTGATCACCGCGTTGACCTGCTCCGCCAGGATCCATCGATCGACGTCAGCGACGGTCGCCAGCTCGCCGCCCGTGGGATCGAGCACGCGGCCGACGCCGACGAGCAGCCAGGCGATCCACCACGGCCAGAAGTTCGTCACTCGCGACCGCAGAGCACGACTGGAGTCGGCCACCAGCTGGTACGGGAACCACAGGTTGACGACCGGCACGACCCAGCCGGCGAAGGCCCACCACGAGGACCTGCGTTGCAGGCCGCTCGGCTGGTACCACTCGGCCACCCTTCGCAGCTCGACGAGCCACCAGCCAGTGAGGAAGAAGGCGGCGACGAACACCAACCCGGACAGGGCGATGAGGTCGTTGGCGACATCAAGGCCGGCGGTCGTGGCCGCCGAGCCCTCCATCCACGCGTGCAGTTCCCGCCGGCGCACCGTCACCACAGCCGCACCCGCCAGCGTCAGGAACGTCGTGGCGAAGGCCGAGCCGAGTGCCATGACGGACGCAGCCCTGACCCTGCTCAGGCGTGGGCCGACAGACCGTCGTGGGGCGGTCCCTGCGGAAGTGATCGTGGCGTCGTGAATGCTCATGGACCGAACCTATGGCGGTCATCGTCGACGTCGCGCGGTGACGTAGAGCGCCTGTGGACAACGTCGACATCACTACGCTGAACCCATGCGCACGGTCTTCGACACCAGCGACCCGGCCACGAACCCGTACGACCTGCTCACCTCGATCGTCGTGCCGCGGCCCATCGCCTGGATCACGACCGTGGGCCCCGACGGCGTCGGCAACCTCGCCCCGCACTCGTTCTTCAACGTCGCCTGCCAGAAGCCTCCGATGGTCAGCTTCTCCTCCGTCGGGAGGAAGGACACGCTGCGCAACATCCTCGCCACCGGATACTTCGTGGTGAACCTCGTGTCCGAGGGGATGGAGGACCTCGCCAACGCGAGCAGCGCCCCCTTCGCCGCCGACGTGGACGAGGCCGACGCGCTGCACATCCCCCTCGAGCCGAGCGAGGTCGTGCCCGTCCCCCGGGTCGCCGAATCCGCCACCTCCATCGAGTGCCGCCTGCACTCGAGCCTCAAGCTCGGCAACTCCCACCTCGTCATCGGCGAGGTCAGTGCCATCACCGTGCGCGACGACGCCCTCGTGGACGGGCGGCCGACGATGGAGGCGCTGCGGCCGCTCTCGCGGCTGGGACGTGACGAGTGGGGACGCCCGCCGGAGGTCATGCACCTCACCCGGCCGGAACGGCCCTGATCAGCTGCGCCGCTGGCAGTTCCCGCACCAGTAGAGGGTGCGACCGGCGACGTCCTTCGCCCTGATGACGGAGCCGCACCGACCGCACTCCTCGCCCGTCCGCTTGTAGACCGAGCTCGTCCGCTCGTCGAGGTGCACGTCCTCCCCCTTCGCCAGGGCCGCCTCGATCTCGTCCACCTCGGCCACGTCGGTGACGATCCGCCCCGTCGCCACGCCGAGCGGCAGGAGCCGGCGCAGGTCCGCCCAGATCAGCTCCCACGACGCCCGCTTGAGCCGCTCCCCCGGGGTCATCGGGTTGATCCGGTGCCGGTGGAGCACCTCGCAGCGGTAGACGTTGCCGATCCCGGCCAGCACGTCCTGCTCCATCAGCAGGGCCGCGATCGACTTGCGCGAGCGGTGGATCCGCTCCCACGCACGCCCACCGTCGGTGTCCCGCAGTGGGTCGGGACCGAGCTTGGCGTGGACGGCGGCCTCCTCGTCGGGGGTGATGGCGGCGCAGACGATGGGGCCACGCAGGTCGGCGACGTGGCGTCCGGTCGCGATGCGGCAGCGCACCTGACCGGTGACCGGACGCTCGCCCACGTACGCGATCGAGTCGATGACGAAGGTGCCGATCAGGCCCAGGTGCACGTGCAGGACCCGCTCGCCGGCGAACTCGACGAAGAGGTGCTTGCCATGGGCGCGCGCCTCGACCACCTCGTGGCCGTCGAGCAGTGCCGCGCCGGCGGCGAAGCGCCCCTGCGGGGACGACACGGACACGACCCGGCCGGCGAAGGCGGCGTGCAGGTCGCGGGCGATCCGGTGGAGGGTGTGGCCTTCAGGCATGGCGAAGGGGGGTCAGCTCGCCTTCTTCTTGGGGGTGGACTTCTTCGCCGAGGTCTTCTTGGCAGCGCTCTTCTTCGCCGTGGACTTCTTGGCGGCGCTCTTCTTCGCCGGCGCCTTCTTGGCGGTGGACTTCTTCGCGGTGCTCTTCTTGGCCGCGCTCTTCTTCGCCGGCGTCGAGCCGGACTCCTGGGCGGTCGGCGACTCCTCCCGGTCCTCCTGCGATGAGCCGGTGCTCTCCCCACGGGACTTCTTGGCCTTCTCGACCGACTGGGCCAGGGCGGCCAAGAGGTCGACGACCTCGCCACCCTCCTCCTCCTCGGTCTCCGGGGCGCGCACCTCTCCCCCTTCGATCTTGGCGCGGACGAGGTCCTGGACGGCGATCGCGTAGTCGTCCTCGAACTCGTCGGCGTCGTAGTCGCCGGCGAGCTCGTCGATGAGCAGGCGGGCCATGGCCATCTCCTTCTCGGAGGCCTCACCCGCCTCGTCGACCGCGGCGAAGTCGGCGCTGCGGATCTCGTCGGGCCACAGCATCGTCTGCATGACGATGACGCCCTCGCGCACGCGCAGCACCGCCATCGTCATCCGGGTGCGGATGGCGACGGTGACCACGGCCATCCGGCCCTGCGCCTCGAGCGCCTCGCGCAGGAGGACATAGGGCTTGGTGGCCGACTTGTCGGGCTCGAGGTAGTAGCTCTTGTCGAGGAGCATCGGGTCGATCTGGTCCTCGGGGACGAACTTCTCGACGCTGATCTCCTTGCTCGACCGGGTCGGCAGGCCGGCCATCTCCTCGTCGGTGAGGATGACCATCTCCCCGTCCTCGGTCTCGTACCCCTTGGCGATGTCGTCGTAGGCGACCTCTTCGCCGTCGATGCTGCAGAAGCGCTTGTAGCGGATGCGGCCGCCGTCGGTGCGGTGGACCTGTCGGAACTGGACGTCGTGGTTCTCCGTCGCGGAGTACAGCCGGACCGGGACGTTGACGAGGCCGAAGGAGACGGCCCCCTTCCAGATGGCGCGCATGCATTCCTCCCGAGGGTGAGCGTCCACCTCAGACTACGCGGGTACACGGGGCAGGATGGGGTCATGCGACCGATGCTCGCCACGCTCACCGACGCCGTGCCGCAGGGCGCGGAGTGGGTCCACGAGGTCAAGTGGGACGGGATGCGCGTCATCGTCGAGGCGAAGGGGGGTGCCCTCACCGTGACGAGTCGCACCGGTCGGGACGTCACGGTCGCCTACCCCGAGCTCGCACCGCTGGCGCAGCTCTACGACGACATGGTCCTCGACGGCGAGCTCGTCGCCCTGGTCGACGGCCGTCCCTCCTTCGCCGGTCTCACCGAACGCATGCACGTGACGAACGCCCGCCGCGCGGCCACGCTCGCCGGCTCCCGCCCGGTGACGCTCATGGCCTTCGACCTGCTGCGGCTGCTCGGCCAGGACCTCACCGCCCAGCCGTGGTCGGCGCGCCGGACGCTGCTGGAGCAGCTCGACATCGACGGGTCCCGCTGGCAGGTCCCGCCGACCCACGACGACGGCCAGGGCCTGCTCGCGGCGACCGCGGAGCAGGGTCTGGAGGGCATCGTCTCTAAGCGCCGCTCCTCCCCCTACGCCGCCGGTCGCCGCTCCCCCGACTGGCGCAAGCGCCCGCACCGCGACAGCGAGTCCGTCGTCGTCGGCGGCTGGCGGAGGGAGATCGGCGGCACCCTGCTCGGCGCCGTCCTCGTGGGGGTCCCGGGGCCCGACGGGTGGGACTTCGTCGGTCGGGTCGGCGCCGGCCTCGCCGGCCGTGCGGGAGCCGCCATGCTCGAGCGGCTCCGTCCCCTCGAGCGGGGCGACTCCCCTTCGCCTCCGAGGTGCCGCGCGAGGACGTGAAGGGGACGACGTGGGTCGAGCCGGAGGTCGTCATCGACGTCGCCAGCCTGGGCCGCGGGAGCGGCCGCCTGCGCCAGCCCTCGTACCTGCGCACCCGCACCGACCTGACCACCGCCGACCTGTGGGAGACGACCGATGGCTGACTCACGCGGAAGCGTCACGAGGGTCGAGGTGGCCGGGCGCACGATGCGCCTGACCTCGCTGGAGAAGGTGATGTACCCCGCCACCGAGACGACGAAGGGGGAGATCCTCGCCTACTACGCCCGGGCCGGTGAGACGCTCCTGGCGCACCTGGCGCAGCGTCCCGTGACGCGGGTGCGATGGCCGCACGGGACCGGCGGGGAGAGCTTCTTCGAGAAGAACCTGCCGTCCGGGGCACCGAGCTGGCTGCCGCGGGTGCAGGTGGACGACGTGACCTTCCCCCTCGTGGAGGACCTCGCCCACCTGACCTACCTCGTCAACCTCAACAGCATCGAGCTGCACGTCCCGCAGTGGCGGGTGGACGAGGACGGCGCGCGGCTCAACCCCGACCGGCTGGTCATCGACCTGGACCCGGGCAAGCCGGCCGGGCTGCACGAGTGCGCCCGGGTCGCCCTGCTGCTGCGCGAACGCCTCGGACGCCTGGGGCTCGACCTGTACCCGGTCACCTCCGGCAGCAAGGGGATGCAGCTCTACGCCCCGCTCGGCGGTGACCTCACGAGCAACCAGGTGCGCGACCTCGCCCAGCAGCTGGCGCAGGAGATGACCAAGAACCATCCCGACCTGGTGCTGTGGAAGATGACCAAGTCGCTGCGCCCGGGGAAGGTCTTCCTCGACTGGAGCCAGAACGTCGCGGCCAAGACGACCGTCTGCCCGTACTCGATGCGCGGTCGGGACGACCCGTGGGTGGCGGCACCGCGCACGTGGGACGAGGTCGAGGCCGGGGCGGAGGACGCGGAGGCGCTGCAGCAGCTGGACTTCGACGAGGTCCTCGTCCGGCTCGAGGAACACGGCGACCCGCTCGAGCCGCTGCTGCCCGCCTGACCCTAACGGGGGTCGACGACGCGGGCATCCCCGCCTCCGCGCCGCACCGGTTCGGCCACCGCTGTCGTGCTGCCGTCGGGCAGGAACTCGATCGCGGTGAGCGCACCGATCTCGGAGACCGCGGAGAACTCGTGACCGTAGGCCCTCAGCGCCGCGCCGTGGGCGGCGGTGAACTCGGGCTCAGCGCTCACCGTCGTCGTGTTTCGCTGGCTGGCCCGGGGCGCAGCCAGAGCCGACTCCATGTCCATGCCCAAATCGATCCGGTTGACCAGGGTTTGCGCCACCGTGGTGATGATGGTCGACCCACCGGGGGACCCCAGCGCCATGGCCGGCTCGCCGTCCTCGAGCACGATGGTCGGCGAGATGGACGAGCGAGGACGCTTGCCGGGCGCGATGCTGTTCGGGCCCGTGTCGTCGGGGTCGGCCGAGAAGTCCGTCAGCTCGTTGTTGAGCAGGAAACCTCGATCCGGCACCACGATGCCGCTCCCACCGGTCTGCTCGATCGTGGTGGTGTACGAGACCACGTTGCCCCACTGGTCGGCCACGGTCAGGTGCGTGGTCGACAGGCCCTCGGAGTCCTCGCCGGATGCCCCGACGGTCTCGGGGACCTGGTCGCACGACTCCACGTAGTCCCCGTCGGCCTCACCTGCGTCCACCGGCTTGTCGGCGGCCCGCTCGGGATCGATCTGGCAGGAGCGCTCCCCGGCGAAGCCGTCCGACAGCAGCTCCTCGACGGGGACGTCGACGAACTCGGAATCCCCCAGGTAGGCCCCACGGTCGGCGTAGGCCAGGGCACTGGCCTCCAGGTAGTGGTGGAGTGCCTGGTCCTGCGGCATCGAGCCGAGGTCGTACTGCTCCAAGATGTTGAGGATCTCACCGACGGTGGTGCCACCGCTGGACGGCGGCGCCATGCCGTAGACGTCGTACCCGCGGTAGTCGTTGTGCGTCGGCTCCGGGGTGCGCACCTCGTAGTCGGCGAGGTCGGAGGTCTCCATCGACCCGGGCGGCACCGGCAGGTCCGTGTCCTCGACGACGGGGGGATTCTGCACGGCAGAGACGACCTCCTCGGCGAGCGGACCGTTGTAGAAGCTGTCCGCACCCTTCCGCGAGATCAGTCCGTAGGTGTGCGCAAGATCCCGGTTGCGGAAGATTGACCCGACCTCGGGGGCCTCGCCGTCAGGCAGGTAGAGCTCGGACGTCGAGCTGAAGGCCGAGAACCGCTCCTCGTTGTCGAGGATCTGGGAGCGGAAGGTGTCGTCGACCACGAATCCGCGGCGTGCGAGCTGGGTCGCGGGTCGGAGCGCGTCGGCCATGGAGTAACTGCCCCACTGCGCGAGTGCCGCGTCCCACGTCGCCAGGGTGCCGGGCACCCCGACGGCGACGCCACTCGTCACGCGCTCCGGCGAGAACGGGTACAACCCTCCGGTGTCCGGGTTGACGAAGGCGTCCTTCGTCATCCCCATCGGGGCTTCCTCGCGACCGTCGATGGTCTCGACCTCGCCGGTGTCGACGTCGTAGTGGACGAAGAACCCGCCGCCACCGATGCCGGTGCTGAAGGGCTCGGTGACGCCGAGTGCAGCCGTGGTGGCGATTGCGGCGTCGGTCGCGTTCCCGCCCTTGCGCAGCACTTCCAGTCCGACCGCACTCGCGGACGGATCGACCGACGTGACTGCTCCGCCGAAGCCGCTCGCGGTCGGATTCTTGTCCTCGGCGCGAGGGTCCCCGCTGGCCGGTGCTGCCGTCATCGACAGCCCCAGCGCTCCGGCGGCAGCCAGCGCCACGAGGTAGCTGGCGCGCGGTCTCGTTGTGCCCATGTGTACTCCCTGGCCGGGTCGAACACCACCGGGCGGTCAGGCTGTCCGACGTGTGGGTGTGGTCCCGACCGACCCTATAGCCGTGATGTGAGGTGCGCCACACGAGACGATCGGTCGGTGGAGGTGAACGCGCCGACGAATCACCCGCGGGTTGACGTTCGCCCCATCAATGCCTCACGCCCGTCGCGGGCAGCCGGCACAGGCGTCCAGGCCGGGCAGGGCGTACATGAGGCAGCACGACGTCCGCTCCGGCGGCGGCGCTCCGACGAGCCGGGCGAGGGCGATCTCCCACATGTCCTCGACCATGCCGAGCCGCTGCCGGCTGCTCATCTTCGTCGGTGTCGGCAACCGGGTGGCCAGGGTGGTGCCGGTCTCGCGGTACCCCGCCCAGGCCGTCTCCAGCCGCTCGACGTCGTCCTCGACCCGCTGGTGGCCGCCGGGGCGCACCTGCACCGCGACCGGGTAGAGGTAGGACGGGTCGAGGTCGAGGGACCACAGCGCCGGTTCGGCGTCGAGGGCGAAGGGGGTGCGCACCGCCGCGGTCGCGATGACCGTCGCGAGCGGGTCGAGCAGGTACTGCAGGACGAACGCCGAGGGCATCCCGGCCGGCGCGGTGCCGGACTGGGCGATCGTCACCTGTCGGTAGGCCTCGATCCACCGCGGTGCGACCTGCAGCGCACGGGCGAGCGGAACGCCCCGGTCCGGGTCGCCGTCGTCGGCGACCCGGACCGTGAGGAAGGCGAGGTGCCGGTCGAGCTGCGCGACCGCGGCACGCAGCTCAGCGGCGCCGACCTCGCTCAGCCCGTGGCCTTGGCGTAGGCGTCGCGGACCTTCTTGCTGATCCGGCCGCGGTCGGACACCTCGTGGCCGTTGGCCCGGGCCCACTCGCGGATCTTCGCCAGCTCGTTGCTGTTGGAACGCGACGAGGAGGACGATCCGCTGCTGCGACGACCGGCCACCCGCCGACCGGCGCCGACGTACCCGGCAAGGGCGTCGCGCAGGGCGGTCGCGTTCTTCTCGTTGAGGTCGATCTCGTAGCTGACGCCATCAAGACCGAAGGTGACGGTCTCGGTGGCCTCACCCCCGTCGATGTCGTCCTCGAGGATGATCTGGACACGCTGGGCCATGTCGGGCTCCGTTCAATTGAAGAAAGTCTTTGGGATGCATTCCACAATAGTCAGGAATCCGATGAATCGCCCAATTATTTGTCCACAGGTCCGTCCTTCTTGGGGAGCGGCTGGTGATTTCCCTTGAGGTTGTCACCGTGCTCCGCATTCCATTTCGCAATGGCCTTTCGCTCACTGCGGTCGGCCTCGATCATGTAGCGGATGATCCAGTAGAAGAGATAACCCACCCCGACCGTCGGCAGCAGCGCGGCCAGATAGGGCCAGTACTCGGCAATGAATGCACCCATGATCAGGCCTCGGGCTTCAGGTGGGGGAAGAGGATCGTCTCGCGGATGCCGACGCCGGTGAAGAGCATGATCAGGCGATCGATGCCCAGACCGAGTCCACCCATCGGCGGCGCGCCGAACTCCAGCGCCCGCAGGAAGTCCTCGTCCAGCTGCATCGCCTCGTCGTCGCCGGCAGCGGCGCGCCGGGACTGGTCCTCGAGGACCTCGCGCTGGATGACCGGGTCGATCAGCTCGGAGAACGCCGTGCCCCGCTCGACACCGCCGATGAAGAGGTCCCAGGCCTCGATGAGGCCCTCCTTCTCCCGGTGCGGGCGGGCCAGCGGCTGGGCGATCGCCGGGTAGTCGCAGATGAAGGTGGGCTGGATGCAGGTGGGCTCGACGAGCTCGGCGACCATCTCCATGGCGGCCTTGCCGGCGTCCCAGGACGGGTCGAGGGAGACCCCGTTCGCCTCCGCGATCTCGCGCAGGCGCTCGACCGGGGTGGTCACGTCGACGTCCTCGCCGACGGCCTCGCTCAGGGCGGGGTAGAAGGACAGCCACCGCCACTCACCATCGAGGTCGACCTCCCCGGCGGGAGTGGTCACCCGGCGGGTCCCGGCGACATCGGCAGCGGCAAGAATGAGCGCCTTGATCAGCTCGGCCATCGTGAACTGGTCACCCCAGGCCTCGTAGACCTCGAGCGAGGTGAATTCCGGGGAGTGTGTGGAGTCCACACCCTCGTTGCGGAAAAGGCGCCCCATTTCGTAGACACGGTCCACACCACCGACGACGGCCTTCTTCAACGGCAGCTCGAGGGCAATGCGCAGCGACATCCCCTGGTCGAAGGCATTCATGTGCGTATCGAAAGGACGCGCCGCGGCGCCACCGTGCACGAGCTGCAGCACCGGCGTCTCGATCTCGATGAATTCACGGGCGTGCAGGGTCTCGCGAATGGCCCGAACGATCCCCGCGCGCAGCCGGACCATGTCGCGGGCCTCCTGGCGCACGACGAGGTCGGCATAGCGCTGGCGCACCCGCGCCTCCTCCGACAGCTCCTTGTGCAGGACGGGAAGGGGGCGCAGCGCCTTGGAGGCCATCGACCAGGAGGTGGCCATGACAGACAGCTCCCCGCGGCGGGAGCGGATGACGCGCCCGGTGACGGCGACGTGGTCACCGAGGTCGACGTCGTGCTTCCACGAGTCGAGGGCCTCCTGGCCGACCTCGGCGAGCGAGAGCATGATCTGCAGGCGGGTGCCGACGCCCTCCTGCAGGGCGGCGAAGGCGAGCTTGCCGGTGTTGCGCACGAACATCACGCGACCGGCGACGGTGACGACGTCCTGGGTCTCCTCGCCGGTCTCCAGGTGGCCCCAGGTCTCGTTGACCTGCGCGAGGGAGTGGGTGCGCGCGGCGCCGACCGGGTAGGCCTGCTTGCCGTCGGCGAGGATGCGGTCGCGCTTCTCGCGCCGGATGCGCATCTGCTCCGGCAGCTCGTCGTCGGCAGGGGTCTCGGTCGGCTCGTCACTCACGATCCCCCACGATATCCGCGGACCGGTCGGCGCCCGAATCGCCTCGGTCCCGGGAGAGGGGGCTCAGACCAGGTCGAGCGCGAGGTCGATGATCGGCGAGGAGTGGGTCAGCCCACCGACGCTCATGTAGTCGATCCCGGTGGAGCCGTACTCGGCGGCCACCGCCAGGCTCAGCCCGCCGGTCGCCTCGATCTCGACGGACACACCGAGCTCGGCCGCACGGGCCCGGGCCGCGTCGACCGTCGTGCGCAGCAGGTCGAGCGACATGTTGTCGCACATGAGGAACCGGGCCCCGACCTCGAGCGCCTCCAGCGCCTGCTCGGTCGACTCGACCTCCACCTCGATCGCGATCCCGGGGAAGCGCTCGCGGATGGCGGTGTACGCGGCGCCCACTCCCCCGGCGGCGACGACGTGGTTGTCCTTGACCATCGCGACGTCGAAGAGGCCCATCCTCTTGTTCGTCCCCCCACCGGCGCGCACCGCGTACTTCTCCAGCTCGCGCATGCCGGGCGTGGTCTTGCGGGTGTCGAGCACGCTGCACCCGGTCCCGGCCAGCGCGTCCGCCCAGCGGCGGGTGTGCGAGGCGATCCCGGACAGTCGGGACATGACGTTGAGCAGCGTCCGCTCGGCCATGAGTACCTGCCGGACGGATCCGTCGAGGACGGCGATGACGTCGCCGGCCGCCAACCGGGTCCCGTCGGCGATCCGCACGTCGAGCGAAGGGGGCGTCCCTCCGGTCAGCGCGGCGACCCCCTCGAGGACGAGCGCGATGACGGGTGCGCCGGCGAGGACCCCGCGCTCGCGGGCGACCACGTGACCGGTCGCGACCTGGTCGGCCGGGATGGTGGCGGAGCTCGTGACGTCGAGACCGTCCGGACCGAGGTCCTCCGCCAGAGCGGTGTCGACGAGCCGGCGGGCGGCCTCGAGCGGGAAGTCCGGGTCGGTCACTGCACGCCCTCCAGCGTCTCGGTCTCGGGTGCCTCGCGCGGCTGCGGCCAGCAGAGGTCGACGTCCAGACGGATGACGGCCAGCTCGCCGTCGGGGTCGCGCACGTGGACGAGGTGCGCGGACCAGCCGGCGTCGTCGGCGACCGGGTGGTCGTGGCGCACGTGGCCGCCGCGGGTCTCCTCGCGCAGGTGGGCGGCGGTGGCCAGCGCCTGCCCGAGGTGGAGCAGGTTGGTCGTCTCCCAGCTGCGCGGTCCCGGCTCCGCGTCGGACGTGGCCGCGGCCAGCTCCTGCAGGGAGGCCAGCGCCGAGCGCGTGGACCCCCCGGAGCGAAGGGGGCCGACCCCCGTCGTCATCGTCTCCTGCAGGGCGGGGCGGTGAGCGGCGTCGAGGAGGCCGGTGGTCCCCTCGCCCGGTGCGTCGACGAAGGGCAGCTCGCCGGCGGCCAGCCGCTCCACGAGGTCCTCGGCGATCCGGTGGGCGAAGACGAGCCCCTCGAGGAGGGAGTTGCTCGCGAGGCGGTTGGCGCCGTGCACGCCGGTGCACGAGACCTCCCCGCAGGCGTAGAGGCCGGGCAGGCTGGTGCGGCCGCGCAGGTCGGTGCGCACCCCGCCCGAGGCGTAGTGCTGCGCGGGGGCCACCGGAATGGGCTCGGTCGCGGGGTCGATGCCCAGCTCGCGGCACCGGGCGACGATCGTCGGGAAGCGCCGCTCGAGGAACTCCCCGCCGAGGTGCCGCGCGTCGAGGAGGACGTGGTCGGAGCCGGTCGCTTCCATCCGCTCGAGGATTGCCCGGGCGACGACGTCCCGGGGTGCGAGGTCGGCCAGCGGGTGAATGCCGGCCATGAAGGCCTCGCCGGTCGCGTCGACGAGGACCGCGCCCTCGCCGCGCACCGCCTCGGAGACCAGCGGCTGCTGACCGCTCGCCCCCGGGCCGAGGTGCATGACGGTCGGGTGGAACTGCACGAACTCGAGATCGGCGAGCGCTGCGCCGGCACGCAGGGCGACCGCCATGCCGTCGCCCGTGGCCACGGGAGGGTTGGTCGTCGAGGAGTAGATCTGGCCGAGCCCTCCGGTGGCGAGGACGACGGCCCGGGACCGCGCGGCCCCCACCCCGTCGATCTCCCCCTCGCCGATGACATGGACGGTCGCGCCGCACACGGAACCCTCGGCCGAGGTGAGCAGGTCGACGACGAGGGCGTTCTCGATGACCTCGATCCCGGGGTCGGCGCGCACGGCCTCGAGCTGGGCGATGAGCGCCCGCGAGATCTCCGCTCCGGTGGCGTCACCACCGGCGTGCGCGATCCGGTCGCGGTGGTGGCCACCCTCGCGGGTGAGCGTGATCTCGCCGGCGTCGTCGGTGTCGAACCGCGCGCCGAGCCCGATGAGCTCGCGCACCCGCGCGGGGCCCTCGGTGACGAGCACCTCGACGGCCGACTCGTCGCACAGGCCGACGCCGGCGACGAGGGTGTCGTCGAGGTGCTCGGCCGCGGAGTCCTCTGGTGCGAGGGCAGCGGCGATCCCGCCCTGGGCCCACGTGGTCGACCCGGCGGACAGCTCTGTCTTGGTCACCAGCAGCACCCGGTCGACGTGCTCGCGCAGGCGCAGCGCGCAGGTCAGCCCGGCGATGCCGGACCCGACGACGAGCACGTCCGCATCCGCCGTCCAGCCGGGCGGCGGCGCGGTGAGGAAGCGCGGGAGCGCGACCACCTCGTCCGCGTCAGGCACCGGCGCTTCCGTCACCCGGGTGGTCACGGTGGGTGACCGCCGAGGTGCTCAGCCCGAAGCCCTCCGGCACGTCGCCCACGTCGTGGTACTGGTCGACGAAGGCGTTGTCCCCGTCGACGAAGACGACCTGGGGCTCGTAGGTCCGCGCCTCGTGGTCGTCCATGGAGGCATAGGCGATGATGATGATCGTGTCACCGGGCTGGACGAGGCGGGCGGCGGCGCCGTTGATGCAGATGATCCCGCTGCCGCGCTCCCCCTCGATGGCATAGGTGGTCAGCCGGTTGCCGTTGTCGACGTCGACGATGTCGACCTGCTGCCCGGGGAGCATGTTCGCGGCGTCCATGAGGTCGCGGTCGATCGTCAGCGACCCGACGTAGTGCAGGTCGGCCTGGGTGACCGTGGCCCGGTGGATCTTGCTGTGGAGCATGTAACGCTGCACGACCAGTTGTCCTTCATCTCGGCGATTGACCGTCGTCCAGTCTCGCATCAGCGCGGTACCGCCGTCACGACGTGTGGAGCGAGACCTCCGGCACGCTCAGTCGTGGAGGGCGGCGTGGGGCACGTCGGAGAAGACCTCGAGCGCCCCACCCCCCGGACCGACGAGGACCGGGATGTTGTCGATGAGGCGGGTGGTGCCGACCTTGGCGGCGACGGCCAGCAGTGCCTCGCCGCGGTACCACTCCGGCACCTCGTCCAGGCTCGAGGGGTGGACGAGCACGAGGTAGTCCACCAGCGCGAGCGGCTCGCTGATGAGGACCTCCCGGGCGGCCCGTCGGATCGCCGAGGGCCCCTCCACCGCGCGATCGGCGCCGGCCCGCAGCGCGCGGGAGAGGCTGAGGGCGGTCTCCCGGTCGCTCTCGGACAGGTAGGTGTTGCGGCTGCTCATGGCCAGGCCGTCCTCCTCGCGCACGGTCGGCACGGAGACGACCGTCGCGGGGAAGTCGATGTCGCGCACCATCCGACGGATGAGCAGCAGCTGCTGGGCGTCCTTCTGCCCGTAGTAGAAGAGGTCACCGCGGGTGAGGTGCATCAGCTTGGCGACGACCGTGAGCATCCCGTCGAAGTGACCGGGCCGCGACTGTCCCTCGAGGACGTTGCCCAGCGGCCCGGCGGAGATGCGCACGCCGGGGTCGCCGTCCGGGTAGACCACGTCCGGGGTGGGCGCGAAGACCAGGTCGACCCCTTCACGGGTGCAGATCGTCAGATCGTCGTCGAAGGTCCGCGGATACTTCGACAGGTCCTCGCCCACCCCGAACTGCAGCGGGTTGAGGAAGATCGTCACCAGGACGTACCGGGCCCGCTCGCGGGCGGTGCGGATGAGCCGGGCGTGCCCCTCGTGCAGGGCGCCCATGGTCATCACGACGGCCACGTCGCCGTCGGTGAGCCCGGCGCGGGCGGCAGCGAGCTCGTCCCTGCTGCGGGTGACGAGGGGGGTGGTGGTCATCGGGTCTCCTCGTCGAGGATCGTCAGGATGGTCTCGGCCACGTCCGCGCGCAGCCGACCCGCGCGGGCGGCGCGCAGGGCAGTCGCCCTGGCCTGGGCGCGGTAGGCGGGACGGATGTCCTGCGGGAGGTCCGCCAGCTCGTCCAGGTGCGTGGCCACGGTACCGGCATCACCGCGCGCGACCGGCCCGGTCAGGGCCGCGTCACCGGAGGCCAGGGCGTTGTCCAGGCTCGCCTGGAGCAGTGGCCGCAGCACGCGGTCGGCGGGGTCGATGCCGGCCGTGCGCAGGATCTCCATGGCCTGGGCGACGAGGGTGACCAGGTGGTTGCTGCCGTGCGCCAGCGCCGCGTGGTACCGGCCGCGGGACTCCTCGGGCACCCACACCGGCTCGCCCCCGATCTCCACCACGAGGGTCTCGGCGACCGGTCGCATCTCCTCGGGCGCGGTGATCCCGAAGCAGCACTCGTGCAGCCGCGTGAGGTCGAGGCTGGTCCCGGTGAAGGTCATCGCCGGGTGGATCGCCATCGCCAGCACCTCGTCGGCGACCGGGGCGAAGGGGGCCAGCCCGTGCCGGCCCGAGGTGTGGACGACGAGCTGCCCGGGGCGCCAGGCACCGGTGGCGTGCAGGCCGGCGACGAGGTCGGTCAGGGCGTCGTCGGGCACGGCGAGGACGACGAGCTGCGCGGAGGAGACGACCTCGGGCACGGGCACGACCGGGACGCCGGGCAGGAGCAGCTCGGCGCGGTCCCGGCTGGCCTCGGAGACGGCGGAGACGGCGACGACCTCGTGGCCGGCTCCGCGCAGGGCGGCGCCGAGGACGGCACCGACGCGACCGGATCCGACGACCCCGACGCGCAGGGTGGGCCGCTCGGGCACGGGTGGGATGTTCACCGGCCCGACGGTACCCGGGGGGACTCCCCCTTCGCCCATCTGCCTGCGGGGCGACAATGCGGGGGTGCGGACGTGGCAGCAGGCGTGGGCGGAGGCCCTCTACGGCGAAGGGGGTTCTACCGTCGCGCGGAGGGGCCGGCCGGGCACTTCGCGACCTCGACGCACGGCACGGCCGGTGAGCTCCTCGCGGACGCGCTGCTGCGGCTGGTCGAGAGGGAGGGCCTGCGGCGGGTCGTCGACGTCGGCTGCGGCCGGGGTGAGCTGCTGACCGCCCTCGCAGCCTCGTCCCGCCGCGACGGTGTCCACCTCGACCTCCTGGGTGTCGACGTCGTGGACCGTCCCGCCGGTCTCGACCCGCGCATCGACTGGTTGGTCTCCCCGGCGGCGCCGACCTGCCCGACCTCGGCGCGCCGACCGACGCCCTCGTCCTCGCGCACGAGTGGCTCGACGTCGTGCCGTGCGGCATCGCCCGCGCGGACGAGCAGGGGGCCCTGCGCACGGTGTGCGTCGACGAGGACGGTGTCGAGCGCCTCGGCGGGCCCCTCGACGACGCCTCCGCCGCCTGGGTGACGCGGTGGTGGCCGGGGCCGCACCCGCCGGGTGCCACGGTCGAGGTCGGCCGCCCCCGCGACGAGGCCTTCGACCGACTGGCGGCGCGGACGGGCTCGGGCCTCGTCGTCGCCGTCGACTACGGCCACCGGGCGGGCGCCCGACCGCCCGACGGGACGCTCATGGGGTACCGCGCCGGGACGACCTGCCCCCCGCTGCCGGACGGGTCGTGCGACCTGACCGCGCACGTGGCGATGGACTCCCTTCGCGCCGACACCGTGCGCACGCAGCGCGAGGTGCTGCAGGACCTGGGGGTCGACGGCACGCGGCCACCGATCGAGCGGGCGCACACGGACCCGGCCGGCTACCTGGCTGCCCTGTCCGGGGCCTCCCACGCCGCCGCACTTACCGGCCCGGGTGCCGGCGACTTCCTGTGGGCGACCCGCCGCGTGCCCTGATCACGGGGTCCGCGGAGCGTTCGCCCCCTCCAAGTCTGAGCGCGGGGCCAGCGCCTCGAGAAGGCTGTCGGCGATGAGCACCTGCCCGCGCGGGCCCGGGTGCAGGTCGTCCAGGTACACCCCGTCGGGCGCGAAGGCCACCGGCGGCAGCACCGCCGACAGGTCGATGAAGCTGACTCCCTCGTGGTCGGTGCGATCGGCCATCTGGTCGAGGTAGAGGCTCCAGGCCGGGGCGCGGCCGCCCCAGTCGGGCACGAACCAGCCGACGAGCAGCACCGGTCCCTCGTACCCCTGCTCACGCGTCTGCTCGATCAGCGAGTCGAGGACACGGCCGAACTCCGCCGGTCCCACACCACGCAACGCGTCGTTGAAGCCGAGCGGCACGAGCAGCAGGTCCGGATCGAGCGAGAGGCTGTCGGCGAGGTAGGTCGGCGTCTGGGAGATGACGCGCGCCGAGACACCGGAGCGGGAGGCGTCGAGGACGTGGACGCACCGGTCGCGGTCGCCACGGTAGGGAGTCAGGTCGGTGACGGTCACCGGCGCCTCGCTCCCCGCTTCGCTGGCATTGGTCACCGTCACCGTGTGCCTGCCCGGCCCGAGGTCCTCGGAGGACCACACCCGGCGCTCGCCGGTGCTGCGCGTCTGCGTGCCGTCCGCCTCGGTGGCGCTCGGCCGGGGACTCCTCGTGCCGGTCGGGATGGCCAGCGCCGGCGTGGGGGTGACGCCATCGACCTCGATGCGCAGGGTGCCGCCGTCGGGCCGGGTGCGGTAACCGAGGTCGACCGAGCGGGCGTCGACCGGCCAGCTGATGCTGGCGCCGGGACCGAGCTGGAGCGCCCGCCCGCCGGGACCGACCTCCGTCAGCGGCGTGATCTCCCCCGTCGTCCGCGGGTCGGGCAGGGTCGAGGCCCGGTAGTCGGCGGGGACGACCGAGGTCGTGCCGTGATACCCGGCGGCACCGGTCGGGCAGTCCGGCGTCCCGGCCCGCTCACGAAGGCCGCGTTGCAGCCGGCCGACCCAACGGTTCTCCAGGTGGTCCTCGATGCCCGAGCCCTCACTCACCGAGTCACCGAGGACGACGATGTTCGCCGCGTCGTCGCCGGCCCCGCGCACGGCCTGCGTCCACGGCTCCAGTACGGGGTACCCGTCGAAGGTGCGCGTCGAGGAGGGCTGCGGGGACGGGAGCGAGCAGCCGGCCACGCCCAGCAGCGCGAGACCGACTGCGGCAGCGCACGCTGCCTTCACACGGGCCCGGATCGACACCGTCCCATGGTGCCTGACGCATACTGGCGGACATGACGAGCACACCGGGACCCGGCGCCCGGACGCTGGACGTCGGCGTCGGGGACGCCACCCTCGCGAGCGCGGACATGGTGCTCAACATCGGCCCGCAGCACCCGGCCACCCACGGCGTCCTGCGGCTGCGGGTCGTGCTCGACGGCGAGCGGGTGGTCTCGGCGGACCCGGTCGTCGGTTACATGCACCGCGGGGCGGAGAAGCTCTTCGAGGTCCGCGACTACCGACAGATCACGATGCTGGCCAACCGCCACGACTGGCTGTCGGCCTTCAGCAACGAGCTCGGGGTCGTCCTGGGGGTCGAGGCGATGCTCGGCATGGAGATCCCGGAGCGGGCGACGTGGGCGCGCACCCTCCTCGCGGAGCTCAACCGCGTGCTCAACCACCTGATGTTCCTGGGCTCCTACCCGCTGGAGCTCGGTGCGATCACGCCGATCTTCTACTCCTTCCGCGAGCGCGAGGACCTCCAGGCGGTGATGGAGGAGATCTCCGGCGGCCGGATGCACTTCATGTTCAATCGCGTCGGGGGCCTGAAGGAGGATCTGCCGGCGGGCTGGCTGGACCGGGTGTCGACCGTCGTCGCGCTGATCCGGGACCGGATGCCACAGCTCGAGGCCCTGATCGTCGGCAACGAGATCCTCGAGGCGAGGACGAAGGGGGTCGGCCCCCTCCCCCACGACCTCGCCTGCGCCTACGGGGTCTCCGGGCCGATCGCCCGGGCCTCGGGCGTCGACGTGGACCTGCGGCGCGACGACCCCTACCTCGCGTACGGGGAGCTCTTCGGCGAAGGGGGCCCCGGCAGGGTCGTCACCCGCACCGCCGGCGACAGCCTGGCGCGGCTCGAGGTGCTCCTGGAGCAGACCCACGTCAGCCTCGACCTCGCCGACGCGTGCGTGGAGCGGATGCGCTCGCTCGAGCGCGGTCCGGTGAACCAGCGCCTCCCCAAGGTGCTCAAGGTGCCCGAGGGCGACCGGTACACCGCGACGGAGAACCCGCTGGGCCTCAACGGATACCACCTGGTCTCGCGCGGCGACAAGACACCGTGGCGGCTGAAGCTGCGGTCCGCGTCCTTCGGGAACGTGCAGGTGCTCTCGCAGGTCCTGCCCGGCTGCCTCGTCTCCGACCTCGTTGCCGTGCTCGGCTCGATGTTCTTCGTCGTGGGGGACGTCGACAAGTAGCGGTGTGGGTCCGTCCCTGCGACCGGTCTCATGACCGACGGGTAGTAAAAGTCTGGGAAAACCTTGTGAGTTCTCCCAGCCATCTGTAAGTTGCAGGATGCAGATACCTACTCAGTGGTAGGTACATAACTCTGACCTCAGGGGAGATCCATGAGCAAGCGCGTCACCACCCGTCTGTCTGCGAGTGCCGCACTCGTCACCGGCCTCGGCTTGATGGGCATCGCCTCCGCGGCCCCGGCCCAGGCCGCTTCGGCCACGCTTGACTACAGCTGCACCTACACCGTGCTCAACATGGGTGTGATCGAGGGTGACAACGCCGTCAGTGTCGACCTCGACGTCGCGCTGCCGGAGACCGCGCAGGTCGGCGATGTGATCGACCCCGACGTGACGGCCACCGTCACCATCCCGGAGTCCCGGCGTGACTCGTTGTACGGCTTGCTCAACGTGCGCAGCATCGATGGGCCGGGAGAAGCCGAGGCAGCTGCCGAGGACGGTGGACTCAACGCGCAAAATGCGCGAAACCAGGCGGACTTCACGCTCAGCGACGGCACCACCACCCTCGATGGCACCATCCCGCTCCAGATCCCCATGACCGAGGTCCCGGCTGCCGGTGAGCTCGTCGTCACCGCCACCGGCTCGACGGAGCCCGTGACCCTCGAGCAGGCGGGCACCTACACCATCGCCGCGGGCGACTTCCAGAGCTACATCCGGGCGTACGACGCGAGTGGTGGCTACTCCACCAACGTCACGCTCGACTGCACCCTGGTCTCGTCGGACGCGACGATCGGCGCGGTCGTTGTCGAGCCCGGCACCGGGGATGACGGCACGGGCGGCACCGATGGGACCGACGGCACGGACGGGACTGACGGCACGGACGGGACCGACGGCACGGATGGCACGGACGGGACCGACGGCACGGATGGCACGGACGGCACCGACGGAACCGACGGGACCGACGGAACCGACGGCACGGACGGGACCGACGGCACGGATGGCACCGACGGCACCGACGGCACCGACGGAACCGACGGCACGGATGGCACCGACGGCACTGACGGCACGGACGCCGGCACCCCGCAGATCCCCGCGGTCGTCCAGACCGACGGTCTCACCCCGGCCATGACCTCCCAGGAGGACAACTCCGCCGCGCTCGCGCTCGGCGGTCTGCTCCTCGCGGGTGCAGGCGCCGGCACCGTGCTGGTCGCACGTCGCCGCGCGCAGCAGCACTGATGTAGGAAGCCACCGACCCCGGGTCGGCGAGCACGGCCACGGGCCGCCGACCAGAGGTCGGCGGCCCGTCGTCGTTCTCCCGTGGCCAGCGCATCAGGGTCCGATGCCTCCGGGACGAGCACGTGACGATTCGGTCCCGACGAGCCCCTCGCGTTGAGAGTGGCCCAACTCACCGCTATCTTCCTCGAAGGGCACCCGCGCCCAGCGGTTGCCGTCGAGAACTGGGGAGACCAGCATGGCTGCACGCCTGAAGACCCGCCTCTCCGCGGGTGCCGCACTCGTCACCGGCCTCGGCATGATGGGCGTCGCCACCGCCCTGCCGGCCCACGCCGAGACCACAGTCACCTACTCCTGCACGGTCGAGGGCGCAGACGCCAACGCGACCGCAGACGTCACGGTCACCTTCGACACCAACGCCCCGGCGACCGTCGCCCCCGGCAACACCGTGACCGTGGACTCCGTCACTGCCACCGCAGCCATCCCGCTGGCGGGCGCCTCGTCCCCGGCCGACGGGGCCGAGGTCACCGTCCCCGTCACCGCTCCGGTGGCCGTCGACGGTGAGCCCATCGGCACCGTCGACGCAACACTCACGTCAGAGGCCATCACCGTCGACGAGACCGGGGTGCAGGTTCAGCTGGCGGACCGCCAGTCGCGGTCCGTCGAGGTTCCCGTCGAGGCTGCCGGCCGGACCTTCCAGGTGCTGGTGCCGGCATCCTTCCAGGCCACGTTCGACGGCTTCGCCCAGGACCCGATCATCGCGTCGTGCGAGACGTCCGAGGCGGACCAGGTCATCGACACGGTGGTCGTCACCGCCCCGGAGATGGAGGAGGAGCCCGACGACGCCGAGGACACCGCCGAGGTCCACGACCCGACCGACGGCGAGGAGGCGCCCACCGGGGACACCTCCGAGGAGGCGCCCGCCGTCCCGCAGGTCGTGCAGACCGACGGCCTGACCCCGCAGATGCTGCCCGAGGAGGACAACACCATCGCGTACGCCCTCGGTGGCCTGCTCCTCGCCGGTGCGGGCGCCGGGACGGTCCTCGTGGCCCGTCGCCGCTCCACCCAGCACTGAGGACACACGACACACCACCACGGCACGGGCCGTCGGCACCCGGGAGCATCCCGGAGCCGACGGCCCGTACCGTTGCCCGCAGGGAACTCCACGACGGGGACAGCCGTTCACCCTGTGACGTCGAGATCAAGGAGGGGGGACACGTGACGACACCGCGCACACGCCGGGAGATGCGCCGCGAGGGCAGTCGCTACCGGCGCACGACCGCGCTCATGGCGGCCTCCGTCGCGCTCGTCGTGGGCGCCGGGGCCGCGGGGGTCTGGTGGGCGCAGCGCGACGAGCCGGTGATGAACGTCGACGTGGACGCCTACGTGCCGCCGACGGAGATCATGCCGACCTCGGCGAGCTCGTCGTCCTCACCGACGTCGTCGCGCACGACCTCGTCCAGCTCGTCGTCGGCCACGTCGACGTCCTCCACCGACGGCAACGTCGTCCAGGGCGCCCCCACCGGCAACCCGACTCGCGTCCAGGTCACCTCGGGCGGCCGCTCCATCGTCGACGCCACGCTCCAGGCCACGCTGCTCGACTCCGAAGACGTCCTGGCCCCCCCCTTCGGCACCGCCGGCTGGTACGCCGAGCCCGGCTGGCCCAAGCCCGGCTTCGACGGGGCGAGCATCCTCGTCGGCCACATCAACCACGGCAGCAACCCGGACGTCTTCTGGAACCTCCCCCGGGTCAACATCGGCGACGTCGTCACCGTCTCCTACAGCTCCGGCGAGCAGGTGAAGTTCGAGATCACCAGGTCCGAGGCGGCGACCAAGCAGGGTGTCCCCCAGGACGACTCGATCTGGGACCACGACAACCCGGATCCGGTGCTGCGCCTGATCACGTGCGATCCGCAGACGTCCTTCAGCAACGGGCACTACGACGGCAACTGGGTCGTGTGGGCCGAGCGGCTCACGACCTGACCCCGGAGCTCGTCAGGCGGGATCGCGCTCCTCGTCCTCGTCGTCGTCATCGATGCGGCACCAGGACTGCACGAGGAGCCCGGCGACGGCCAGGAGCAGGCCCCCGAACGCGGCGAGTCCGTGCTGGACCGCCAGGACCCCCCGGCCGCCGAAGTCGTGGTCCGGGAGCAGTGCGAGAGCCTGCCCGAGGTAGAAGCCCCCGGTGATCGCTCCGGTGAGCGCGCTGGCCTGGGCCAGACCGAGCAGACGGGCGGCGACGACGGGCTCGACGTGGGTGCGACCGCGCCGCATCCGCCACATCCGCGAGCCGGCCACCACGACAACGACCGCCATCCCCGCGAGCAGGACACCGGCGACCCAACCGATCCGCAGCCCGGCATGACCACCCGTGATCCACCAGCGCCCGAAGCCCCAGCTGAGCACCATCACGGCAAAGGCGACGAGCACCGTCGTCGAGATCTTCAGGCCCGTCCTCAGCACGAGCCGGCCTCCGTGTCGCGCATGTCGGAGGTGTCGACCGCCGCGAGCAGCTCGCTCACGGCGATGACCGAGCCGCCGACGCGCAGGACGGCGTCCGGGTCGACGCGGGTCCACGGGGCAAGCACGAAGCCGCGCTCGTGCGCCCGCGGGTGCGGCAGCGTGAGCTGCGGTTCGTCGCTGACGACGTCCGTCCCGGCGGCGGGGTCGCCGTACTGGATGAGGTCCAGGTCGAGGCTGCGCGCCCCCCAGCGCACCTCACGCACCCGTCCGTGCCGGGCCTCGACGGCGTGCAGCCGCGCGAGCAGCGCGTCGGGCGCATGGGCCGTCGTCGCCACCAGGACGGTGTTGGTGTAGCGCGGCTGGTCGGGACCGCCGACCGGGTCCGTCGTGACGAAGGGGGCCCGGCGCACCGCCTCGAGGTCACCGGCGAGGTCGTCGATCGCGGCGTCGAGCCGTCGCTCAGGGTCCCCGAGGTTGGCACCGAGCGCGATCACCACGGGGACGGCGCGCCGACGCTCGATGCCCACGGTCACGTCCCCGAAGGGCACCCCCACGGGTGCGGAGGGCTTGTGGACGGTCACCTGGACGGTGTGCACACCGGGGCGGGCCAGCGCGTCCCCGGCGATCTGCTCGGCGAGCGACTCGATCAGGTCGAGCGAGGGGCCCTCGATCCGGGCGACGACGTCCGCGCCGACCTCGGCGTAGTTGACCGTGCGGGCGAGCTCGTCGCTCGTCCCGGCGGGGGCCAGGTCGAGGTGCAGCACGACGTCGACGACGAACTCCTGCCCCTCGCGCTTCTCCCGGGTCAGCACGCCGTGGTGGCCGAAGGCACGCACACCCAGCAGGCTGATGCGGTCGCGCGGCATGGTCATGCCGGTAGCTCCCCCATCGCCGCGGTGACGTCGATCGCGTCGATCGTGGCGGTGACGTCGTGCACACGCACGCACCACACCCCGGCGCGGGCCGCGCGGGCGCTGGTGGTGGCCGTGGCCACGGCCCGGGCGTCGAGGGGACGCTCGTCCCCCTCCCTTCGCCCGACCCGACCGAGGAATCCCTTGCGGGACGTGCCGAGCAGGACGGGGTAGCCGAGGTCGACGACCTCCTCGAGGCCGGCGAGCAGCTCCCAGTTGTGCTCGGCGGTCTTGCTGAAGCCGATGCCCGGGTCGAGGACCAGCTGCTCGGGCACGGCCCCGGCGTCGCGCAGCGCAGTGACGCGCTCCTCGAGCTCGGCGCACACCTCCGCGACGACGTCCCCGTAGCGCGCCTTGGACTGCATGTCGTGCGAGTGCCCGCGCCAGTGCATCACGACGAAGGGGGCGCCGCTGTCGGCGACGAGGGCCGGCATCTGAGGGTCGGCCAGTCCTCCGCTCACGTCGTTGATGATCGCGCCTCCGGCCTCGAGCGACGGACGGGCCACATCGGCCCGCATCGTGTCGACCGAGACGACGACACCCTCTTGGGCGAGGGCCTCGACGACGGGCACGACCCGGCGCAGCTCCTCCTCCGCCGACGGACGCTGCGCCCCGGGGCGTGTGGACTCACCGCCGACGTCGATGACGTCGGCACCGGCCGCGACGAGCTCGCGACCGTGGGCGATGGCCGCATCGGTCTCGATCCACCGGCCGCCGTCGCTGAAGGAGTCGGGCGTGACGTTGACGACGCCCATGACCACCGGGCCGGGCCGCGTCGCCCGGGCCGCGAGCTGCTCGAGGACGGCGTGCGTCACCGAGCGGCCCCGGAGAGCAGTGCCATGGCCTCGGCCCGGGTGGTCGCGTCACGCAGCTGGCCGCGCACGGCGGAGGTGATGGTCTTGGCGCCCGGCTTGCGCACCCCGCGCATCGACATGCACAGGTGCTCGGCCTCGACGACGACGATGACGCCACCCACGTCGAGGTGGTCGACGAGGGCGTCGGCGATCTGGCTGGTCAGGCGCTCCTGGACCTGCGGGCGCTTGGCGAACATGTCGACGAGACGGGCGAGCTTCGACAGGCCGGTCACCTTGCCGCTCTTGCCGGGCACGTAGCCGACGTGAGCGACCCCGTGGAAGGGGACGAGGTGGTGCTCGCACGTGGAGTACAGCTCGATGTCACGCACGATCACCAGCTCGTCGTGCGCGATGTCGAAGGTCGTCCCGAGCAGCTCCGCCGGGTCGGAGTGCAGCCCGGCGAAGACCTCCTCGTACGAGCGGGCGACCCGCCCGGGGGTCTCGACGAGCCCGTCACGGTCGGGGTCCTCCCCGACCGCGATGAGGATCTCGCGCACGGCTGCCTCGATGCGAGCCACGTCGACGCTGCGGGCCATGGATCAGACGCGTCCGTCGCCGTCGACGGGCTCGCCCGGCGGGACCTCTCGGACCTCGCTCGGTGGGTTCTCCGGCGGGAGGCTCGCGCCCTCCTCGGCCGCCCGGTCGATCTGCTCGGCGACCGTCGGCTCGTGCCGGCCCTCCGTGGTGGCCGGAGGCTGGGTCTGCTCCTGGGAGCGGGCCCTCTCCTCACGCTGCCGCTTCGCATCCTCCTCGGCCGGGGTGAGGACCGGCGGGATCTGCGAGATCGGGCGGTCCTCGCTGCTCAGCCACGTCGGGCGGACCGGGCGGCGCCGGACGTCGGCGAAGAGGTCCGCGAGCTCCTTGGCGTTGAGGGTCTCGTGCTCGAGCAGCTCCAGGACCAGCCGGTCGAGGACCTCCCGGTTGTCGTTGAGGGCGTACCAGGCCTCGTCGTGCGCGGCCTCGATGAAGCGACGGACCTCCTGGTCGACGATGCCGGCGACCCTCTCCGAGTAGTCCCTCTGGTGGCCCATGTCGCGGCCGAGGAAGGGCTCGCCCTGGGACTGGCCGAGCTTGACCGCGCCGATCTTCTCGCTCATGCCGTACTCGGTGACCATCTTGCGGGCCATCGCCGAGGCCTTCTCGATGTCGTTGGCGGCGCCGGTGGAGGGGTCGTGGAAGATGATCTCCTCCGCGACGCGACCGCCGAGGGCGTAGGCCAGCTGGTCGAGGATCTCGTTGCGCGTGGTCGAGTACTTGTCGTCGGTCGGCATGACCATCGTGTACCCGAGGGCGCGGCCGCGCGGCAGGATCGTGATCTTGGTGACCGGGTCGGTGTGGTTCATCGCCGCGGCGACGAGCGCGTGCCCACCCTCGTGGTACGCGGTGATCTTGCGCTCCTGCGCGCTCATGATCCGGGTGCGCTTCTGCGGTCCGGCGATGACGCGATCGATGGCCTCGTCGAGGATCGAGTCGTCGATGAACTGCTGGTTCAGGCGGGCGGTCAGCAGCGCCGCCTCGTTGAGCACGTTGGCCAGGTCGGCACCGGTCATGCCGGGCGTGCGCCGGGCGACCGCGAGCAGGTCGACGCCGGGGGCCATGGGCTTGCCGGCGGCGTGCACCTCGAGGATGCGGTGGCGGCCGATCATGTCGGGGTTCTCGACGGAGATCTGCCGGTCGAAGCGCCCCGGGCGCAGCAGCGCCGGGTCGAGGATGTCGGGGCGGTTGGTCGCCGCGATGAGGATGACGTTGGTCTTGACGTCGAAGCCGTCCATCTCGACGAGCAGCTGGTTGAGCGTCTGCTCGCGCTCGTCGTGGCCGCCGCCCATGCCGGCGCCGCGGTGGCGCCCGACGGCGTCGATCTCGTCGACGAAGACGATGGCCGGCGCGTTGGTCTTGGCCTGCTCGAAGAGGTCACGCACACGGGAGGCACCGACACCGACGAACATCTCGACGAAGTCCGAGCCCGAGATGGAGAAGAAGGGCACTCCCGCCTCACCGGCGACGGCGCGGGCGAGCAGGGTCTTACCGGTACCGGGCTGGCCGTAGAGCAGCACGCCCTTGGGGATCTTGGCGCCGACCGCGAGGAACTTGCTCGGCTCGCGCAGGAAGTCGACGATCTCGTGCAGCTCCTCCACGGCCTCGTCGGCTCCGGCCACGTCGGCGAAGGTGACCTTCGGGGTGTCCGTCGAGGCGAGCTTCGCCTTGGACTTGCCGAACTTCATCACCTGGGAGCCGCCGCCCTGGGCGCGGCTGAGGATGAACCAGAACAGGGCGACGAGCAGCAGCAGCGGCAGCAGCGAGAGCAGGATGTTGCTCCAGACGCTGGGGCGCTCGACCGTGTCGTTCTGCACGCCGTCGACGTTCTCGTCGACGATCGTGAGCAGCTCGTTGGCGCGGGCGTCGATGAACTCGGTCTCGACCTTGTCCGCGTCCTGGACCGCCTCGCCGTCGGAGTAGGTCTCCCCCTCCTTCAGCTCGAGCTGCAGGACGTTGTCGGTCGTGAAGTGGGCGTTCTCGACCTTGCCGTCGGTGATCAGCTCCTCGGCGGCGGAGGTGTCCACCCGGGCGTACTCCTCGTCGCCCTGCGTGAGGAACATCAGTCCGAAGACGGTGATCATCAGCAGCGCCCAGAAGGCTGGGGAGCGGAAAAACTTCTTCGCGTTCATACGGGTACGGGGCTTCCCGGACTTCCTGACTCGACGACGTGGCGGCCTCCGGGGCAACCCGGGAGGAACAGGACGAAACTACCTGAACGCGGGACAACCACGGCTATGAGGCCAACGAGCATCCTGTCACGGGTGTTCCCACCACCAGCAATTACGCCCGAAGCCATGGCCGGCAGGGTACCGGCACGGCACCGAGGCACGGCGGCCCTTGGCGCAAAGCCCGGACTCCTGACCGCCCACGGCACCGTGACCACAGGGGTCCGGGCTTTGGCCTGAGCCGGACCACCATCCCTCGGCACCGCGCCTGACGGTGCCGGCCGGGCGCGAGGCGGGGCCGTCAGCTGTAGACGTGCGGGGCGAGCGTGGCGACGTCGCGCAGGTTGCGGTAGTTCTCGGC
The DNA here is from genome assembly GCF_029510815.1 of Janibacter sp. DB-40. NCBI lineage: Bacteria > Bacillati > Actinomycetota > Actinomycetes > Micrococcales > Intrasporangiaceae > Janibacter > Janibacter sp. DB-40. Next base: position 2,628,990 of record NZ_CP120360.1, read on the forward strand.
GAAGTCCAGGCCGTAGCCGACGACGAACTCGTTGGGGATGTCGAAGCCCACCCAGCGGGTGTCGATGTCGACCTTGGCCGCCTCGGGCTTGCGCAGCAGGGTGAGGATCTCGACGGAGGCCGGCGAGCGGGACTCGAGGTTGGCCCGGATCCACGACAGGGTCAGCCCGGAGTCGATGATGTCCTCGATGATGAGCACGTGCCGGTCGGTGATGTCGCCGTCGAGGTCCTTGAGGATGCGCACCACACCCGAGGACTTGGTGCCGGAGCCGTAGGAGCTGACCGCCATCCAGTCCATGGGGGCGGAGCCGGGCAGGTGGCGCATGAAGTCGGCCATGACCATAACCGCGCCCTTGAGGACACCGACGAGCAGCAGGTCCTTGCCCTCGTAGTGCTTCCAGACCTCGTCCGCGAGCTCGGCGAGACGCGTCTGGATCTGCTCGTCGGTGACGAGCACCTCGACGAGGTCATCCTGCATGTGGGTGGTGTCCACGGCTCTCCTTCAGGTCGGCGGTTGTCATTGTCCACCAGCCGCGGGGGCGATGTGCACCCGGCCGTCGGCACGGCTCACGCGCAGATCGCCGGGCAGGTGCAGCGGTCCCTGCCCGTGCCAGTCGGTGACGAGTCGGTCGCAGGCGGCGACGTGCCCGGCAGTGAGGGAGCCGGCGGGGGCACCGGCGGTCAGGAGCAGTCGGCGCCACACCCGGGAGCGGAGGGCACCGGGCAGCTCGCCCAGGTCCCCGACCGCCACGCCGTCGGGGCCGTGGTCCGGGACCGCGGCATCGGCGAGCTCGTCGAGGAGGTCGGCGTCCTCGCGCAGGAGGTCTGCGGTGCGGGCGAGCGCCTCGTCGATGCCGGGGCCGAGCGCTCTCTCCAGCTCGGCCAGCGCGGCACGGGCCCGCACCCGGGTGAAGGCGGCGTCGTCGTTCATCGGGTCGGTCCACGGCACGAGTCCCCACGCCGAGCAGGCGTCGTGCGTGGTCTGCCGCGGCAGGTGGAGCAGCGGTCGGGCGAAGGGGGTGCCCTCCCGGACGGTGAGCACCGGCATCCCGGCGAGGGACCGGGCCCCGGATCCGCGGGTGAGCCCGAGGAGGACCTGCTCGGCCTGGTCGTCCCGGGTGTGCCCGAGCAGGACCACAAAGGCCGGGTGGTCAACGTCCTTCGAGGTGCCCATCGCCGCTGCGGTCTCGGCGAGGGCGGTGTAGCGGGCGTCCCGGGCGGCCGCCTCGAGCCCCTCCCCCGTCGCGACGACCTCGACGGGGACGACGGCCACCGGGGCGAGACCGACGTCCGCGCACTGCTGGACGGCGAGCAGCGCGACGTCCGTCGACTCCTCCTGCAGGCCGTGGTCGACGATGATCGCGCCGGCCGTGATCTCGTGGTTGGCCGCCTCGGCCGCGAGCGCGGCCGCGAGCGCGAGGGAGTCCCCGCCACCGCTGACCGCGGCGAGCGCCAGCGAGCCGGCAGGCAGACCCTCGAGGGCGGCGCGGACCCCCCTTCGGCAGTCAGCCTGTGCCGGGTGGCCGGCTCCCATCAGCCGTGCACCCGGCGCACCCACGCGGTCGGATCGGTGATCTCGAGCGGGGTGGGCAGGGTTTCGGGGGAGGTCCACACGGCGTTGAAGCCGTCGACGCCGACGCTCTCCTGGACCGTGCGCACGAAGACGGCGCCGTCGCGGTACTGGCGCATCTTCGCCTCGAGACCGAGGAGCCGGCGCAGCAGACGGTCGACGGCACCGGCCCCCTTCCGTCGCTCGGTGAAGCGGCGCCGGATCGAGCGGACGGTGGGGACGTACGCGGGGCCCACGTCGTCCATGACGACGTCGGCGTGCCCCTCGAGGAGGGACATGACCGCGGTGACCTTGGCCATCTGCTCCCGCTGCTCCGGCGTGATGACGAGCTCGGCGAGCCCCTGGCTCTCGCCGCTGAAGACCTTGGGCAGCTGGGTGGCGATCTGCTCGACGCGATCACGCAGGTCGGAGGTGTCGGGCACGAGGTCCACGGCGAGGGTGCGGGCGGAGTCGATGATGTGGTCGCGCAGCCACGGCACGGCGGTGAACTGCACGCGGTGGGTCTCCTCGTGCAGGCACACCCACAGGCGGAAGTCGCGCGGGACGGCCTTGATCTCGCGCTCGGTGTGCACGATGTTCGGCGCGACGAGCAGCAGCGCCGGGGTGCCGCCGGGGGCGATGTCGTACTGGCCGAGGACCTTGGTGGAGAGGAAGGCGAGCATCCCGCCGGCCTCGGTGCCGGTGATCTTGCTGCCGACGGCCTGGGCCAGGCCCGAGGGCTCCTTGTCCCGGCGCCTGGCGACCGCCTCCAGCGCCGGGTCGAGCATCGCGGCCATCGAGTCGGCGTTGACGTCGATCCACGTGGGGCGGTCGATGACCAGGGGTGGCGGTGCGTCGCCGGGCGCGCTCAGGCGGGCGGTGGCCGCGACGGGATCGACGGCGAAGGCCGCCAGCTCGCGGATCTCCTCGACGATCCGGGTGGCCTCCTCGGGCGACACGTCGGGTCCGGGGGGCACGAGGCGGGCCCCGGCGCTCTTGGCGAATGTCCAGTCGACGTAGTTCGGCACGCCCCCACCATACGAACTGCGGCCCGCGAGCACCGTCAGCGGCAGCCGCAGTCCGTGAGGTCGGCGACCATCCGGTCGAGCACGGCGCGCGCCCCGAGGGTGCCGGTGGTCGAGGGCACCCGGTCGGCGAGCAGCACGTAGGTGAGCAGTCGCCCGTCGGCGGTCGTGGTCGTCCCCGCGAGCGCCGACGTGCCGGTCAGGGTGCCCGTCTTGGCCCGGGCGAGCCCGGCGGCGCTGCGGCTGTCGTCGGTGTCGAAGCGCTCGTGCAGCGTGCCGGTCAGCCCGGCGACGGGCAGCTCGGCCAGGATCGAGGTCATCTCCTTTGCCGAGCCGGTGATGCCCAGCTGCATGACGTCGGAGATCACCCGCGCCGGCACCTTCTGGCCCGAGCTGAGCCCGCTGCTGTCCTTGAGCGTGACTCCGGTGAGGTCGATGCCGGCGCCCGCCAGGGTCTGCTGGACCCAGTCGGAGACCGCCGCGGTCGAGGTGCCGACACCGTGGACGGCGGCGACCTGGCGGGCCACGTTCTCCGTCAGGGCGTTGTCGCTGTCGTCGAGGGCCACGGCGAGCACGTCCCCGAGCGGGGCGGAGTCCACCGCACCGAGGACCTCTGCGTCCTCCGGCGCGGGGGTCTGCCACTGCTTCGTCGAGGTGTCCGCCTCGACGGCGACCCCCACGGCCCTCAGCTCCTTGGCGAAGGCCTTGAGCACGCTGCGCTCGGGGAACTTGGGCGAGGGCTCGAAGGGTTTGGGTCGCTCCCCCGCGAGACCGATCATCGTCACGCCCTGGGTGTAGCCGGCCGCGACGTCGGCCATCTCCCAGGTCGGCGGGTACCGCTCGCCGTGGGCGTACGTCATGTCGAGGCGAAGGGAGTAGCTCCCCTCCCCCTTCGCCGGGACCGAGGCCGCCACCTGGCGGGCGAGGTCCGCCAGACCGGCCCGGCCCTCGACGGCCGTCGGGTCGCCCTCGCCGCGCGCGAGCATCGTGTCGCCCGCGGCGACGAGGACCAGCTCGTCCGGCCGGTCACCGGCGACGACCTGCGTCGTCATGACCCGGCTGAGATCGGCGGTCTGTGCCACCGCGGCGGCGGTGAGCAGCTTCGCGGTCGAGGCGGGGGTGATCGGTCGGTCGCCGCCGTGGGAGTAGAGGGTCTCGCCGGTGAGGGCGTCGCGCACCACCACGCCCACGCGCTCACCCAGCGCCTTGGCCTCCGCGTCCTCCTCGAGGGCCGCGGTCAGCCCGGCCCTCGTCGGAACGGGCGCCTCGGTCGAGGCGGCCGGCAGGACGGGCGCGGTGGCGGGGGCCTGCGGAGCCTGCCGGGTGACCTCCTCGTCGATCGTGAGCACGCCGGGGACGCGGTCGTAGGCGTCCGCCGCGCCGTACCCGATCAGCAGTGCTGCGACGGAGGTCACGGCGATGAGTGTGCGGCGCACCCGCTGCCCCCTGCGTGGATTGGTCGACGGTGGTGGAACACTGGCACCGAGACTAGATCACGGTCATCACATCACCGTCACCGAACAAAGGGGCACCTAGTGGAGTTCGACGTCACCATCGAGATCCCCAAGGGTCAGAAGAACAAGTACGAGGTCGACCACGAGACCGGGCGGATCCGTCTGGACCGGATGCTCTTCACCTCCATGGCCTACCCGAGCGACTACGGCTACGTCGAGGACAGCCTCGGCGAGGACGGGGACCCGTTGGACGCGCTCGTCCTGCTCGACGAGCCGACGTGGCCCGGCTGCCTCGTGCGTGCCCGCCCGATCGGCATGTTCCACATGCGCGACGAGGCCGGCGGGGACGACAAGGTCCTGTGCGTCCCTGCGGGCGACCCCCGCAAGGAGGGCATCAAGGAGCTCGAGGACATCAGCGAGTTCTGGCGCCTGGAGATCCAGCACTTCTTCGAGACCTACAAGGACCTCGAGCCGGGCAAGTCCGTCGAGGGCGCCCACTGGGTCGGCCGCGAGGAGGCCGAGAGGGTCGTCCTGGAGTCCATCGAGCGCGCCAAGGCCAACGGCATGAGCACCGCCCGCTGGACGATGCCCTCCTCCGGCCACATCCCCGAGCCCGAGGACGTCACCCACTCCGAGGAGGACATCAAGGCAGCGGCCGCCCGTGCGCGCGAGCAGCTGGCCACCGAGGAGAGCCCCCTCAGCGACGAGGAGTGACCTCCCGGGCCAACCCGTGGCGGCACTGCCGCATCATCCACGCGTGATTGGCCCGCAGCAGCAACGGCACGAGGGTCGCCACCCGCTCCAGGCGGGTGGCGACCCTCACGCTTTGCGCGAAGTGGAGCACGCTGCCCTGCGGCACGGCCGCGATGCGCCACTGGGCGTGGCCGACGAGGTCCCCCGCGAGGAGCACCCGCAGCACGCCCGCCTCCCGGTCCGCGACCACGCGGGTCAGGCGCAGGCGCAGCGTGACCGGGAGGAGGCTGCGCACGACGGCGATGCCGGAGTCGTCGTCGATGCGGTCGACCGAGCGCACCTGCGGCCACCAGGTCGGGTAGCGATCGATGTCCGCCAGCACCGCTACCACGTCGGGCGGCTCGGCGTCCACGAACCAGACGCTGCTGAAGTCGAAGGTCTGGGTGGTCACACCCCCATCCAACTCCACCCACCGGGTGCCGTCCCCGGCACCACCGCCGGTCGAGGTGCGAGGCCGTCCACGGCCGAGCCTCGAGACCCCACCCCACTCCGCCCCTCCCCGGGATACCGTGCGACACGTGCGCTACTTCTCCCGTGACGGACTGACCTTCGACGTCGACGACAGCGGCCCCCAGAAGGGGGAGGTCGTCGTCCTCCTGCACGGCTGGCCGCAGGACCGCACGGCGTGGGACAAGGTGACGCCCCGGCTCGTCGACGCCGGCCTGCGGGTGCTGGCCCCGGACCTGCGCGGCTACTCCCCCGGCGCCCGCCCACCGCACCACCTCGACTACGAGATCTCCGAACTCGTCGGGGACGTCATCGCCCTGCTCGACGCCGCCAGCGCCTCGCAGGCCCACATCGTCGGTCACGACTGGGGCGGCGCCCTCGCGTGGGCCGTGGCCGCCCGCCACCCCGACCGCGTGCAGACCCTGACCGTGTTGTCGACCCCGAGTCCGTCCGGGATGGCCCACGGCTTCCGTCAGGGTGAGCAGCTGAAGGCCAGCTGGTACATGGCCTTCTTCGCCCTGCCGATCCTGCCGGTGCTGTTCTTCCGGTTCTTCGCCCAGCAGGTCATGGAGAGGATCGGGATGCCTCGCGAGCGCGCGGCGTACGACGCCAAGCGGTTGAAGGACGCGAGCTCGGCCCAGGGATCCCTGAACTGGTACCGCGCGCAACTCTCCCCGACGCTGCTGTGGCGCCGGCGGTCCCGCCCCGGGACCCCTCGTCGCAGCAAGCACCGCGAGATGCTTCCGACCGCTTTCGTCTGGGGCGCCAAGGACCCGGCCTTCGCGAAGGCGTCGACCCGGCACACGGTCAACAAGCTGCGTGAGCGCGCCGGGGAGCAGATCGACCTCGTGCACACCCTCGAGCTCGACACCGGTCACTGGCTCATGGAGACCCACCCGGAGACGATCGCCGAGGTCGTCCTCGATCGGATCGGTGGGCACGGTCGGAGCGAGCAGCAGGCGGGTTGAGCGAAGGGGGGTGCGGGCCGAGCAGCACCCCCTTGGCTCGCCCATGAGGGGTCAGTCGCGCGAGGCCGCCTCGAGGACTGCTGACCAGCCACCGAACGCGTTTCGGACGGTGTTGGCCGACGGCGCGTCCTGCTGCTCCCGCAGCCACTGGCCGAAGCGACCGTAGGACGGCTTCTCGTCCTCGGCCAGGTAGAGCCGGACCCACTCCAGCAGGTCGGCCTCGCTCCACTTGCGGCGGTAGGAGGTCCGGGAGGCCTTGTTCGCCGCGACTCCCGCGGCGGCGCACGCCTCCCGCCACGAACCCTCACGCTGGATGATGCGCGCGGAGGTCAGCGCCTCGGCACCGCGGTGCCTGTCGTAGAACGCCACCGAGAGCGGGGTGCCACCGGGCAACGCAGCCACCCGCCGCATCTCGTTGGTCGACTCGTCACGCATGCTGCCTGCTCTCCTCATCTCGGATCTCGTCGACGTCACAGCGCGGTGTAGCCTCCGTCGACGAGGTAGCCCGCTCCGGTGCAGAAGGACGCCTCGTCCGAGAGGAGGAAGGCGACCATCGCCGCGACCTCCTCCGGAGTGCCGAAGCGCTTCATCGCGTGCTTGTCCTCGAGGAAGGCCTTGGCGTCCTCGGGCATCTCGGTCAGGGGCGTGGCGATGACGCCCGGCTGGACCGCGTTCACCCGGATCCCTTCCGTGCCGTACTCGACGGCGGCAGCCTTGGTCATGCCGAGCACGCCGTGCTTGGCCGTCGTGTACGCCGACCCGGGGGCGTGGGTGGCCACGTTGCCGTGGACCGAGGCCATGTTGACGATCGAACCCCTGCCCTCGGCCGTGTCCTTCATCGCCGGGATCTGGTACTTCATCCCGTAGGCGACGCCGTCCATGTTGATTCCGATGACCTTGCGCCACACGTCGAGGTCGAGCTCTCCAATGGGACCGGGTGAGGCACCGATGCCCGCGTTGTTGACCGCTCCGTCCAGGCGACCCCAGGTGTCGAGCGCGAGACGCACGGCAGCCTCGTTGTCCTCGGGGCTGGAGGCGTCGAGGTGCATCGTTACCGCCTCGCCGCCGGCCCCTTCGACGAGGCGGGCCGTCTCGGCCGCGCCCTCGTCGTTGATGTCGGCGACGAGGACCCTGCCGCCCTCCTGCCCCAGACGCACGGCGACAGCCCGGCCGAGGCCCGAGCCCCCACCCGTGACGATGACGACCTTGCCGGTGAACCGTTCCATGGCTGCGATCCTTCGCGATCGGTGGACGTGTTCTTCCACCATGGCACTGCTGGACCTGCAGGGAGCCGACAGCGTGCTCAGCGGAACTTCTGCGAGAGGAGCACCTCAGGACCGGGTCACCCTGGACTTGGCCCAGGAGCTCCCCGAAACGACCAATGCCAAGGGGCCGGTAGCTGCAGTGATCACTGGGGTGGACCGGTGAGCGCGTCGGCAGCATGACCGTCACGATCGCGCACGGTCAGCCTCAGCGCCACGTGCGGACCGAAGAGTTTCCTGGCTGCGCTCGGGAGCGCGATCCGCTTGACCCATCGGCGTGGTGACGCGTCCTCGTCCTCGAGCGGGGGGCCCGTCGGCACGTAGTCACGCAGGGGCACCGGCAACTCGGAGACCCAGGCAGCCCACGCTGCCAACCCGCCGTCCGCGGCGCCGATGTCGACAGCGAGCCAGTCGTCGAAATCCGCGGTCTGCTCCACGTGGTCCCGGAAGTCGAAGATGCCGTTCCGTTGACGCAGTGAGATGAGCCTGAGGTGCAGGGTGTAGCGGGCGTGCTCGGCCTCCTCGGGGCGCGTGGTCGGATCGGCGATGAGGAAGGTCGTGACCAGCGGTTGTGGCCGGTCCGATTCGTCCGCGGGGAAGTCCAGGATCACGGGGCAGTGGTGCGCTGCAGTCTGCTGGTGCATCAGGATCGGAAGACCGCGCACGGCGAGTTCCACCTCCGCCTGCCAGACGATGTCGTCGCGGTCCGCTGCCTCCTGCCTCGGGGGCCGGAGCCCGACGAGGTCCGCGGTGACCTCCAGGTCGCCGAGGAGGAAGCGGCGCATGTTCTGGTAACCCTCTTCCGAGTTCACGATGCCGTAGCGCCCGGAGTGGCTGCGGTGTACGAATGCGAACTTGGCGTCCGGAACGTACGCGTTCTCGATCTGGACCAGCCCATCGCTCTTCACCCCGACGGCTGCGGAGGAGAGGCCGCGGGCCACGTCGTAGTCGTCGGGGTTGGTGCCGATCAAGGCAAATACGCGTTCGGGCGCAAACGCCTCTTCCGGGATCTTCCTGGGGTCCCAGCTCGCCGTGCGGTCGCCGACACCGGCCGGATTCAGGTACTCCCACATCCGTTGCGGTCCGAAGATGTCGGCCCCTTGGATACCGAAGTGGTCCCTGACCTTCTCGAAGAGACCGAATCCGATGTCGAAGTCGATGCCCCCGTGGGGAGTCGCGTAGGTGAAGAGCCTGTCGACGTACTGCTCGGCGTGCGCGCCCCGGTCGGGGATGACCTTCTGCATCATGCTGCGGCAGACCAGACCGCCCATGGAGTGCGCGACCAGGTGAACCCTGGGGGCGCCGGTCTTGGTGCGTACCAGCGACACCAGATCAAGGAGATCTTCGGCGGCGCGTTCGAGACGGTACTCCTGCGGCGTCCGCCCCCAGGTGGAGGCGGCGTCGTCGTAGAAGCGATGGATCCAGATGGTCGCCTCGGGGACCTCGCCGTCCGGCTGCGTACCCAGCCACGCCAGCTGGCTGCCGTGGACCTTCAGGTCGTAGCCGTGGTCGAGCATCAGGCGCAGCAGCGGGCTCTCGAACTGGTAGAAGCTGGGGTCCCCGCCTGCCCCCACCCTCACGTGGGTGGAACCCACGTTGAAACCGTAGAACGGGTCCTCGACGAGCGAATCGATACCCGATTGCCCACCCCCGAAGCCGCGAACGTAGATGATCGGCAACTTGCGCGCCATCACGGTCCTCCCCCCACCAGTGCGGCTCCCCCTCGCCCGAGCCACCGTGTGGATCGACCCTATGGTGGTGGGCCGATCTGGTCCAGCACTTGGCGGTGCGGTCCCTCACGGATTGAGCCTCCACAATCTGTACGACCAGGGCACGTCGTAGCCAAGAACCCACGCCGTGTAGACGCCCGCAGCCACGCGGGCCCACCGATCCCTCTGGGCGCGGTGTTGCAGCGCCAAGACCATGGGGGTGAAGGCCAGCATCCCGACGAATCCCGCTCGGGTGCTCCGGCGGCCGAAGAGAAGGACATTCCACAACTCGTTGCCCGCGAGCACCGCGTAGGTCCGGTTGCGCAGCACGGTGTCCTGGCCGCGCTGTGCGCGCTGCAGGACCACCCCCATCAGCCCGTAGTAGACCCCGCCGACGACGATGAACACTGGTAGCGGGACCTGCATCCCCGGTCGCCGCAACTCGTTGAACCACGCCAGCGACGAACGCCCGATGAACCCGTTACCGATCACTGCCGCCACCAGGGGTGGAGCCGCCACCGGCATCGACGCCCGCACGGCGGGACCGATCCAGGCATTCCTAGACGGTCCGGACGGTGGAAGATCGTCAGGACCCGACATAGGACCATTGTGCCGCGCAATCAGTCAGATGGAGAGGGCGAAATCGGATTCGTCCCTCGTCCCGGACGGCATGCCACAGCAGCGGGGTGTGAAGCCGGCTGACTGACAAGCAAGAACGCCCCCGACCGTGTCGAGGGCGTTCCGCTGAGCCGCCTATCGGAATCGAACCGATGACCCATTCATTACGAGAGGCGTCACCGCCAATTTTGGCTTTTCGGCAACCGCGAAAACCGCATGAAATCGGGGTTCTTCAAGTCAGTCGTGCCAAGCGTGGCGACCGTCATGTGCCCAAAGTGTGCCCACGAATCCGACCGTGGAGGGCAGCCGACCCGATAGCGGAGCAGCCTTGGTCGGAGGGGCGCCGGGTCAAGCGGCCCGCTGTGGCGACGGGGTGGTGCGCAGGTGCGGGAGCACCTTCCGGGACCGATGGTTCGATCTGCCGCTTGAGGCGGTGGCCCGGAGGCCGGATCGTGTAGCGGCGGGTCGACGGCACGAGGGGGGAGGGCGTCTCGGCACTGGTTCGGGGCGTCTTCGTCTGTGTGGCCGTCCGCGTGCGGGCGGACGCGAGAACGGCCGCCAGGCCGCATGCGCAGCGGGCGGCCAGCGGCGACGGAGTCGCCGCCTTGAGTCAGTAGAGAAAGTTCTCACATGGAGCGTGAATTGACGGCGCGAGGACTACTCGTTGTGTTGTAGGTCCCGCGCGATCTGTCAGCAGTGGAGGCCGCTGACCTGGGATGGGCCGGCGGACGGATGCGCCAGGAGGCGTCCGTGTGCCAAGGCAGAGATCGCGTCCTGACCTGCGGGTTGACCGTTTGAGGTTCGGCTTGAGGGACAGGGCACTCCGTGTAGCTGTCCGTGACCGCTGAACATCGCCCGAAATGACGCCGCTTGATGTGCGCGAAAGAAACATTTCCCGACTGGGTGGGAGATGCACATTTCGCGAGTCCGAACGCCCGTTCGCGTACGCGATCTCCCGCCGGCTACTCGAGAACATCCCCGAGATCAGTCAGCGGTGCTACTTCGGGCTACCCGAGACTATCCTCAGCGGCAGGCGCCTCGTCGGCGCCCTCGGCACCGGCGTCGGGCGGAAGAGCCCAGTCCTTCAGGTCGGCGAGGAACTGGAGGCCCTCCTGCAGCAGGACCTGGATCGCCTCTATGCCGCGGTCGGTGCCTAGGTTTTTCGCGAGCATGGCCTGGTAGTCGCTGCCCTTGAGGTGGGCGGCGACCTTGGACCGGAGCTCCTGGACCCTCCGCAGGTAGGCGATATCCCTGGCAACGTGCGGGTAGCCCTCAGCAGTGAGGAAACGCTCGAACTTCGAGATCCCCTTCTCGTCGGGGATCTTCGTGCCCAAGGCCTTCCCGATGGAGCCTTCGTTCAGAGCGTCGCTCATCAGCTTGGCCAGCACCTTGATCGAGTCCTCGAACTCGTTCTGGCCGTCGTTGAGCGGGAGCCGAAGTTGCTGGAGGAGATGTACGTCGCTCTCCTTCAGATCCCTGAACAACCGCCAGCCGTACTTTGCCTCCCACGCCTTCGTCGTGTCGCGGTACGCACGTCGGAAGACTAGGTCAACGACCTTAGGGTTCGTGGCCTGCGCAAGGAACGAGCGGCGGATGTTGGTTTCGCTCATGTGGGCATCTGGCGCGATCATGTTCGCTCGCCAGTGGTCTCGTTCCCCTGCCGGCAGGTCGCGGCCGATGTCGCCGAGGAACATCAGGACCCGGTCCGAGTGGTCGTTGTCGATGGCCACGCCCCAGAGGGAGGCGCAGCGCAGGTAGCCGTCCTCGACTGAATACAGCTCCGGTTTGTCGTAGTACTTCTGGAGGACCTCGCGGCGGAAGTGGACGGGCGTCAGGTAGTGCGGCGCTTCGGGGTTCTTCCCAAAGTAGTTGGCGAGGAGATCGGGGTCGCACGAGAACTTGATCGGCCTGCCGTGCTCGTCCTCGCCGATGATGAATTGGGGGTAGTTGTCGTCTTCGTCTTCGTAGGGCCACATACCGCAGGAGGTCACCGGGCCGTGCGCGATCACCTTGGTCGCGAGGTAACGGCTGCCGTACGGGCCGGATGAGGCCCACCGGTTCTCAAAGAAGTTGAGCAGTCCGCCGACCTTGTCTGTGGCGAACTCTTGCGTCTCGTCCAACGCTGGGGCGGTGTCTGAGTAGGTTGCGGAGTCCACGAACAACAGTAGGTCCATGCCTCGAGCGGCGAGGTACTGCTTGAGCAAGGAGGTGCGGATCTCGATCTTGCTGCCTTCGAACCGAACCGCGGGGATTTGGCTCCCGTCATCGTTCATCTTGACGTAGGTGTTCGACGCAGCCTCGAAGCGCAAGTTGTGAAACAGGCGGAACTGCTGGTCGATCTCGTACTCGCTGTCTGCGGCGCCGTGGTATTCGCGAACGAGGATCAGCGGCTCGATGTCCTCGTCCAGGGAGCCCTTCGAAAGGTAGGTGGTGGTCTGCTCGCCGTCCCCCCAGTGCTGAACGAAACCGGGGGCGCCGTCGGTCTTGGTTAGCAGCCATCCGGTTCGGGCCAGCGCCTCTTCGCGGCGTTCAGGTGACGCGATGGCGCAGTAGATTCCGAGGTTCAGTCCGTTCTCGTAGGTCGAGTCATGGACCGTCGTCCACGGTCCGTCACCTTGCGCCTCGAAGGTCGCTCGGATCGTTTGCTGCTCAAGCTCGTGGGCCACTTCTCGGTCTCCTCGGGGACGCCAGATCAAATCGCTCAGCCCTGACCTTTCCATACGACTCGGGCTTCAGTCCTGCGATCGGCCGCGCGCAGCCCTTGCCTGCAACTCAACCAGCGGACGCTGTCGGGCGGTCTCCTCGGGGTACGTCAGACAATTCTCTGGTCACGGCGCTCGATTTGCTGGAACAGCCTCATCAAGCACGGCATCGTGGGTGGTGCGGATAGACATAGACGCACATATGGACACCCATTGTCCCGGGGGTCGGCTCCCCTCTCGGGCCTGACGGCTCGCATCCATCGAAGGCCGCAAAGACTCGTTGACGGGATCCGCACTTGCACCCTCTTTGGGTGTGCCCGGCGTTGAGCGGCTCTGGAACGTCGGTGACCACGTATCGCCGCTCACCCCACAGTCTGGGTGTGCCGCGCGGATCTCAGAGCCGCACTCCGGTCCGCGTGGCACACCCTTCTTTGGTTGGGAGGGGACCGTGGCCACCACCGACACGCACGCCCCTGCCGCCGGCCAGGACCGCTTCCCCGGCTTCGGTGAGGACGCGCCGCTGGACATTCCCGACCTCAATCACCCCGAGAACGCCAAGCTGATCGCCCAGCGGATGCGCGACGGGAGCATGGACAACTTCGCCCAGGCCCTGAACACCACACACAACTGCGCCCACCCCGTCCGGCTGGCCGGGTCCTCGGTCACCGTCGACACCACGACCGGCGAGATCGTCTCGACCTTCGACGCCAGTGACCTGCCGTTCGGGGTGCTCCACCGTCCGTGTGGCAACCGCCGTGCCTCGGTGTGCCCGTCCTGCTCACGCACCTATGCCCGTGACACCTACGCACTGATCCATGCCGGGGTTGTCGGAGGCAAGAGCGTCCCCGACCAGGTGCGGGACAACCCGCTGCTGTTCGTCACCCTCACCGCCCCCTCGTTTGGGCCGGTCCACGGCCACCGGAGCGGGAGGGCGTGTCGGCCCCGGCGACGCGACGACCGCACCCGGTGTCCCCACGGACGGCCGTTGTGGTGCACCCGGGTCCACGACCGGGACGACGAGGTCAACGGGGCGCCGTTGTGCTTCGAATGCCACGACACGGCGTCGGCGGTGATGTGGCAGTGGCACGCTCCCGAGCTGTGGCGACGCTTCACCATCGCCTTCCGCCGCGCCGTCGCCCACCACGTGGCCGTGCCCGACTCCCGCCTTGGCGAGGTCGCGTCGATCCAGTACGCCAAGGTCGCCGAGCACCAGGCACGAGGCCTGATCCACTTCCACGCCCTGATCCGCCTCGACGGACCCGCCGCCGGCGGCACCGGGTCGCCCGCTCCCCCATCGATCGACGGCGACACCCTCGCCACCCTCGTCCACCAGGTCGTCCCGACCGTCACGGCCATCGCCGAGCCGGCCGACCACAAGGACACCCCTCGAGTGTTGGCCTTCGGGTCCCAGGTCGACGTGCGTACCGTCCGAGCCGGCTCGCGCACCGACGACCCGGCCGGCCCGCTAACCCCCGACCAGGTCGCCGGGTACCTGGCCAAGTACTCCACCAAGGACTCCTCCGGCCTGCACGGCCGCGGCCAGCAGCGGCCGCACATCCTCGCCCTGCGCCGGCAGTGCCACGAGATGGCTGCCCGGGCCGCGACCTTCCACGATCAGGATCACGACTACCAACGCATGGGCAAGTGGGTGCACTGCCTGGGCTTCCGCGGTCACTTCGGCACCAAGTCCCGCTGCTACTCCCTCACCCTCGGCGCCCTGCGTCGCGCCCGCTCGCGGTGGCAGGCCCTGGCCGCTGAGTCCCGCCGCACCGGGCAACCCCTCGACACCCGCGACCTCGAGGCACGGCTGCTCGCCGACGACGCGGAAGAGACCACCCAGGTCGTGGGCACCTGGACCTACGTCGGGACCGGCTGGCGCGACCACCTCGAACAAGCCCTCGCCCTGGCGGTCGCCGCCCGCGCCCGTGAGTACGACCTGTGGAAAGCCGAACGGCGAAAGGCTCGATCTGGGCTAGAGAGAGGAGATGGCGATGCATGAGCAGGACACGAGTGAGGTGCCGACATGATCGAGCGTCGAGTCCTGGACTCGGGGCGGGTGCGTTGGCGGGTTCGGTACCGGACACCGGAGCACCGCCAGCGGTCCCGGACGTTCGACCGGCGTGCGGATGCCGAGGCCTTCGAGGACGAGCTGCGTGGTCGGATGCGCCGTGGGGAGTTCGTCGACCCTCGACGTGGACTGGTGACGCTATCGGCCCTGTGGTCGCAGTACGAGCAGGGCGGGATGACCCACCTACGTGTGACGACGCAGCAGAACTACCGCATGGCGTTCCGTCACGTGCTGAACCACTTCGGCACGTGGCCGGTCGCGAAGATCGAGCACGCCGACATCGCCGAGTGGGTGACCTCGCTCGGAAAGACCAAGGGCCCGGAGACCGTGCGCTACGCCCACCGAGTCTTCTGCCTCGTCCTCGACTTCGGCATGCGGACCCGGCGCCTGAGCCACAACGTCGCTCGGGGCGTGCGGTTGCCAGCGAGGCCACCATCGCGCGAGCGGATTCTGACCATGGCCCAGGTCGAGGCCCTCGCGGCACGCCTCGGTCGTGAGGGCGACCTCGTGCTGGCGATGGCCCTGCTCGGTCTGCGGTGGTCGGAGCTGGCCGCCCTCAAGGTCTCGGACGTCGACCTCGAGCGGGGCCAGGTCCGGGTGGTCGAGCGAGCCACCGAAGTCGGCGGTCGGATGGATGTCTCTGCACCGAAGTCGCGGGCCTCTGCGCGCTCGATCGGCATCCCGCCCTCGATGCGGGAGGTGCCCGAGGCCAGGACCGCGGGTCGGTCTGCCGATGCGTTGATCTTCCCGGCTCCGGACGGTGGCTACCTGCGCAACGGCAACTGGCGACACCGGTCAGGGTGGAGTGCCGCGCTGAAGGCAACGGGGCTCGACGGGGTGACGCCGCAAGACCTGCGACGCACCTTCGGCAGCTTGGCGAGGAAGGCCGGCGCGGACCTCCGCTACATCCAACGGGCGATGGGCCACGAGTCGATCACCACCACGGCGCGAATCTACGCGCACCTCTACGACGACGAGCTGGACGAGATCGCGGCAGCGCTGGATGGCCTGCGGGGAGCCCAGCCATGAGCCCCCTTCGCCACCTGATGTGCCCAAAGTGTGCCCATTTCGGCCCCGCCGACCTGCTCTTGGCGGCACTTGCTGGTCTGGTCGCCGTCCTTGCCGGCTCGACGAAAACCGCCTCTGATCAGCAAAAACGCCCCCGACCGTGTCGAGGGCGTTCCGCTGAGCCGCCTATCGGAATCGAACCGATGACCTATTCATTACGAGTGAATCGCTCTAGCCGACTGAGCTAAGGCGGCATGCGCCGTGGCGCGAGGCACGAGTATACGGATGCGGTGGGTTGGGGTGAAATCGCAGTCCACCCGGCCGGGCGACCGTGTGCACTCACCCCAGATGGTGCCGGTGGGCGAAGGCCGCCGCCTCCGTGCGGGACCCGACATCGAGCTTGGTGAAGATGTTGGACAGGTGCCGGGCGACCGTCTTGATCGACAGGTGCAGCTCCTCGGCGATCTGGGCGTTGCTCATGCCGACGGTCACGAGGCGCAGCACCTCGACCTCTCTGCCGGTGAGTCCACCGGGCCGGTCCGCCTCACCGAGCTGGTCGGCGACACCACGGGCGTCGGGGACCGCCCCCTGCGTCACGAATGCCTCCCGGGCGGCCTCCAGCTCGAGCACCGCGCCGTCCTCATCACCCAGCAGGCGCAGCGCCCGCCCCACGAGCACCCGAACTCGTGCCGCCTCGTAGTCCGCGTCGATGACCGACCACCGGGCCAGCGCCGACCTCGCCATCGGCAGCGCGGACTCGGGATCGTCGCGGGCCAGGGCCACCTGCGCGGCCACGGTCTCGGACGAGGCGCGCACGGCCGCGCACCCGAAGTCCTCGGCGATCCCCGCAAGTTCGTCGGACAGGACGTCCGACTCGTCGATGAGATCACCCGCCAGGAGCACCTCGACGCAGCCCGGGATGACCCGATGACGGAAGATCGCACCGTGGGTCCCGGCGAGGGTTCGTCGGGCGGCAGCAACGGCCTGATCGAGGTCACCCCGGTCCCGCGACAACAGGGCCCGTCCGGGCTGCGCGTCGCTGCCGTGTTGCAGCGCCTGACCGTATGCCCGGTCCGCGCCGTCGAGGTCCCCGAGCAGGCGGAGGACGTCGCCGCGCTCGTGGTGGGCGAGGGCGATGGCCGGATGGCCGCCGGCCGCCTCGTACCTCGCCGCGGACCGCTCCAACTCGGTCACCGCGTCCTGTAGCGAGCCGTGCAGCCGCATCAGCTGCGCCCGGTGCACCGCGCACTGGCCGGTGAAGGCCACGATTGTGGGCTGGGCGTCGCACCACTGCGACAGGGCACGCGTCCACTGCGCCGCCCTGCCCAGGTCACCGACCCACTGGCAGGCCTCGATCATCGAGCAGTAGACCTCGCCGGCCACGAGTGGGTCGACCTCGCCCGCGACCACCCCGACCATGGCCTCGTCCAGCAGCCGCAGCCCCGCGGGGACCTGCCCGAAGACCGTCAGCACACGCCCTTCCTGGTTGAGCCCGAGCGCCACGAGGTTGGGGTCGGCGTGGCGTCGCCCGCACGCCGTGATCTGCGCCGGCAGCGGGCGGGCCCCCTCCAGGTCACCGACGCTCACCCGCTCCAGCATCCGCCCGACGAGCAGGTACCCCCGCTCCACGACGTCACCGTCGACCTCCTCGAGCACGCGCTCCCCGCGGGCCAGCCAGCCGCCGGCGACGGCGCTCTCCCCCCTCAGTGCCAGCAGTATCCCGAGCCGCGCGGCCGCACGGGCCGCGAGCAGGGGGTCCGTCGCGTCGAGGGCGGCGTGGTGGGCCCGTTGCAGTGCCTGCACCGCGTCGTCCGGACGGCCGAGCAGCTCGGCCGCGTCGGCCAGGGACAGGAAGTCCGTGGCCGCGAGAACCGCGTCGTCGAGGTCCGACAGGGTGCGGTAGGCCGCGAGCCACTCACGGCGCTCGTACGCTTCGCGCGCCCGGTGCAGATCCTCGACCACGCCCATGGCGACCCCCTCACCACCGATGCTAGCGGCAGGGAGCCGTCCGGGACCGGGATCGCGGTGTCAGGCAGCCGGCACGCGCGCCGCCCGCCGACGGGCGATCCGATCGGCGACGTGTGCCGCGTCGCGGCCGACACCACACATCTCGCCCGAGCTGAACGCGTACTGGAAGGCCAGCCCACAGAAGTACAGGCCGGGCACGTCCTCGACGACTCCCCGGTACTCGACCGGCCAGCCGTCCTCGACCTCCATGGGCACGTCCAGCCACGAGTGATCGTGGCGCCAACCAGTGGCCCACACGACACTGGCGACCTCGAAGGTGCGCCCGTCCGCCAGCTGCGGCAGGCCGTCCGTAGACGCCCCGACGACGTGGTCGTCGATCCACTCGACCCCGGCCTCTGCCAGGTGGTGCGCCTTGACCCGCAGCTGCGGAGCGCCGTGGTGACGCATGACCCCGAGCATCTTGCGCCCCATCGGAGTCCGCCTGGTCAGGATGTGCTGGAAGGCGAACTCGATGACGGGGAAGGCCCGTCGCATCCGCCACGTGCCCCACTCGAGCGGGACGCTGCCGTGGACGGGGCCGACCAGCGTGGTCTCGCGCTCGGCGGCCAGCTCGAGTGCGATGTCGAGACCGCTGTGCGACGCCCCGACGACGAGGACCGGCCCGGCGGGCAGGTCATCAGGACCGTGGTACCGACTCGAGTGCACCTGGTGGACGGTCTCGGCGAGACCGGAGGCGAAGGGAGGCAGGTTCGGTCGTTCACCGAAGGTCCCCGTGGCGACGACGACCGCGTCGCAGGTGATCGGGTGCTCGGCCGGCTCCTCCAGCTCGACGCGGAACCCGTCGCCGTCCGCGGCCACCCGGCGCACCCGGCTGCGCAGCCGCACCGGCAGCTCGTGCGTGAGCGCGTAGAGCTCGAGGTAGTCGGCCATCTCGTCCTTGGTCGGGAAGGCCCACGGGTCCCCAGGGAAGGGCAACCCGTCGAGGTGGCTCCTCCCGGCAGGGGTGAAGAGGCGCAGGCTGTCGTAGCGTCGTCGCCACTCGTCCCCGATCCGTGCGTTCCCGTCCAGGACCAGGCAGTCGACCCCCTCGCGCCTCAGGTGGTAGGCGGTCGACAGGCCGGCCTGACCCGCTCCGATGATCACCGTGTCCACGTGCTGTGCCTGCATGACGCCCTCCCGGGTTCGATCCGTACCCATCACGCTATGGACGTCGGGGCACCCCGGCATCGGCCGCAGTGCCCATCCCCCGCCGAGACCACGTGGGTCGTTCTACCCACCCCTCGCGCTGCTCCCGCCTACTCCTCGCAGGTCAGCTCCCCGCCCTCGGGCAGCTCGCCCGTGAGCCAGTACTCCTCCACCGCGGAGTCGACGCAGTCGTTCTGTCGCATGTAGGCGGTGTGGCCGTCGCCCTCGTGGGTGATCATCGCCGAGTCGTCGATCTGCTCGTGCAACCGCACCGCCCACTCGTAGGGCGTGGCCGGGTCGCGGGTGGTGCCGACGATGAGAACCGGGTCGGCCCCCTTCGCCTCGACCGGGCCGATGCCCTCGACCGGCTCGACGGGCCAGGTGGCGCAGACCAGGCTCTCCCAGGCGAGGAAGGTCCCCCAGATCGGCGCTTCGGCCTCGACCTCGTCGACGACCTGCTGCCACTCCTGCGGGTCCCTGTCGACGCCGTCGTCGAGACAGCTGACCGCGGGCAGAGCCTCCATGATGTTCGAGGTGTAGGTCCCCGAGGTATCGCGCCCGGCGTACGACATCCCCAGCTGCATCAGCGCGCTGCCGTCACCCTGCTGGGCGGCGACGAGTGCCTCGGTGAGCATCGACCACATGCCCTGGTCGTACATGGCCTGGGCGATGCCGACGGAGGCCCACCCCTCGGTGAGCCGGGGGCCACCACCGGCAGGCACCGGATCCTTGTCGAGCTCCTGCAGCAGGCCGGTGACCGTCGCGAGGACCTCCTCTTCCGTGCCCCCGAGGGGGCAGTCGTCGGCGAGGCAGTCCGCGGCCCAGGCGCGGGTCGCGGTGTCGAAGCCCTTCGCCTGCCCGATCGCGGCCTCCGTGCTGCTCAGGTCGGTCGGGAAGACCCCGTCGAGGACCATCCGGCCGACCCGCTCGGGGAAGAGCTCCGCGTAGGTCGCTCCGATGGTGGTCCCGTAGGACTTGCCGAGATAGGTCAGCTTGCCGTCGTCGAGCGCCGAGCGGAGCACGTCGAGGTCCTTGGCGACGTCCTGGGTGGACACGTGCCCGATGAGCTCACCGGTCGTCGCCTCGCACGCCCGGCCGAACTCCCTCGACTGCTCGATCGCCGCCGCGCGCTCCGAGGCGTCGTCCGGCGACGGGTCGTTGCCCATCCACTGATCGAGCTCTGCGTCGCCGACGCAGTCGATCGGTGCCGACCGCTGGACGCCCCGGGGGTCGAAGCCGACGACGTCGAAGTGCTCCCGGATCGACGTCCCGACGATCTGGTCGGCCGCGGCCGCGTAGTCCACACCGGAGCCGCCCGGACCACCCGGGTTCACCACGAGGGAGCCGGCGGCGTCCCCCTTCGCCGGGACGCGGTTGACAGCGATCTCGAGGGTCTCGCCGTCCGGCTCGGACCAGTCGACGGGCACCTCGAGGCTCGCGCACTCCACCGCCGCGCAGTCGCTCCAGTCCAGCTCCTGCTCGTAGTACCGCTCGAGTCCGTCGCTGCCGGGCGGCACCTCGCGGTCGCCGGCGGACAGGCCGGTCGGCTCCGGGCCGGGCGCCAGGAGTGAGCAGCTGGTCACCGGCAGCACGAGTGCGACGAGCACCGAGGCAAGGCGAAGGCGCCGTCTTGAGGTGCGACCGAGGCGCCGTCCTGAGGTGCGACGAAGGAACCTCGAAGGGAGCCTCGAAAGGGGGGCACGGCCGGGCGAGAGCATGTCGCCGACGCTATCGCGGCAGCTGCAGCCCGACCGCCATCGCCTCCAGGGCGAGGAGGGGCGCGCCGTTGGCACCGATGCGCTCGCGCGCGGTCGCGATCTCCTCCATCGCGAGGAGCAACCCCTCGGCACTGAAGGCGCGGGCGACCTCCTCGACGACCGGCCGGGCGTCCTCGTTGACGAGCTCGACCGGGGTGCCCGCGTGCAGGACGAGCGCATCGCGGTAGACGGACAGCAGGTCCACGAGGGCGCGGTCGATCATGTCGCGGGTGAATCGGGTGGCGCGGGTCTTCTGCTCCTTCTCCAGGGAGCTGATCTGGGCGCGGATGTGCGGCGGCTGCGTCCGGGCACTCGGGTCGGCGCCGAGCGTCTCGAGGAGGCGCGCCTTCTCCTGGGTGGCGCGGGACTCGAGGGTGCGGTCACGCTCCTGCTCGGCGATCTGGAGCAGGTCGGCCGCGGCCCCCACCGCGTCGGAGACCCCTCGGATGCGCGAGGCCATCATGATGGTGTCGCGGCGCCGGATGCGGGCACCCTCGTCGGTCGCCAGACGCTTGGCGAGGCCGATGTGACTCTGCGCGGCCCGCGCGGCGTACGTCGCCATCCCCGGGTCGATGCCGTCCCGGCGCTGCAGCAGCTCGGCGACCTCCGCGACCGGTGGGGTACGCAGCCGCACGTGCCGCGAGCGCGAGCGCACGGTGATGAGCACGTCCTCCAGGCTCGGCGCGCACAGCAGCCACACGGTGCGCGGTGTCGGCTCCTCGAGTGCCTTGAGCAGGGCGTTGCCGGACTGCTCGGTCAGCCGGTCGGCGTCCTCGACCAGGATCACCCGGTAGCGCCCCACGCTCGGCGAGCGCCCGGCCAGCTGGACGAGCCCGCGCGTCTCGGCCACACCGATGGACAACGCCTCCGTCGCGAGCACCTCGACGTCGGCGTGCGTCCCGTCCAGCGCGGTGCGGCACTCGCGGCACTCCCCACACCCGCCGCTCGGGCACAGCAATGCCCCGGCGAAGGCCCGCGCCGCGACCGAGCGTCCCGACCCGGGTGGGCCGGTGAACAACCACGCGTGCGTCATCGACGCGGGCTCGCCGACCGCCCGCTGCAGCGCGGCCACGGTCTGCGGCTGGCCGATGACGTCCCGCCAGATCCCGGCGCCGGTCGTGGTGGAGGCGGTCATGCCCAGCCCTCCTCGACCACACGCGCCCACACCCTGGAGGCGATCTCCGCGGGGTCGGCCGAGCCGTCGACGACGAGATACCGGCTGCCGTCGTCCGAGGCGAGCGAGAGGAACCGGCCGCGGATGGTGGCGTGGAATGCCTCGGCTTCCGACTCCATCCGGTCGTGGACCGCGCCACGGCGGCGCCTGCCTTCGCCGGGGTCGATGTCGACGACCACGGTGAGGTGCGGGACGAGCCCGTCGACCGCCCAGTCCTGCAGCTGCGCCACCTCGTCCGCACCGAGGTCACGGCCGGCACCCTGGTAGGCAATGGCCGAGTCGGTGTAGCGGTCGGTGATGACCACGGCTCCGTCCTCGAGCGCGGGGAGGACGACCTCGTCGACGTGCTGGGCCTTGTCGGCCGCGAAGATCAGCGCCTCGGCCCGCGGGGTGATCTCGTCACCGTGGAGGACGAGGTCGCGAAGCGCTCCGCCGAGCGCCGTGCCGCCCGGCTGCCGGGTGATCACGACCTCGCGGCCGGCCTCCTCGAAGGCCTGCGCCAGGCGCCTGACCTGCGTGGACTTGCCGGCCCCGTCGCCCCCTTCGAAGGCGATGAAGGTCCCCTCTGGTTCACTCACCCCGCGAGCCTATGGCAGCCCCCGGACAACCGTGGTCGGGGGCACTACGTTGTCCCCCATGGCTTTCACCGAGGAGACCGCACGTGCCCTGACCGCGCGCGCCCTGACGGCGCAGACCGACGGGCGGGTGCCCGGCCTCGCGGCGGGCGTGGCGCGCAAGGGCGGCCTCGAGTGGTTCCGCGGGATCGGGACGATCGACCTCGCCTCCCCCGGCGACGCCCCGGACGAGGACACGCAGTACCCCGTCGCGAGCAACTCCAAGACCTTCACCGCCGTCGCGGTCATGGCGCTGCGCGACGAGGGCCGCCTGAGCCTCGACGACACCGTCGACGAGCACCTCTCCGACAGCTCGCACGCCCGCGTGACGATCCGGCAGCTGCTCTCGCACACCTCCGGGATGCAGCGCGAGCCCGTCGGCGACGTCTTCGACACGCTGGAGATGCCCACCCGCGAGGAGCTGCTCGCCGGCTGGTCGGGTGCCGAGCGCGTCGGTCGCCCGCACGACCGCTGGCACTACTCCAACCTGGGCTTCTCCGTCCTCGGTGAGATCATCGCCCGGCTCGACGGCGGCACCTGGGAGGAGTCGATCCGCCGTCGCATCCTCGACCCGCTCGGGATGAGCCGCACCGGGACCGCCCCGATCGGTCGCGGGGCGAAGGGGTACTACGTCCCGCCCTTCGCCGACGTCCCCGTCGAGGAGCCCGTCCTCGACGCCCGCGCCATGGACCCCGCCGGTGGTCTTCTCTCCACCCCTGCCGACATGGCCCGCTGGGGTGGTTTCATCGCCGACCCCGTCGAGGAGGTCCTCTCCCCCGACACCCTCGAGGAGATGTGCCAGCCGCAGGTCATGGCCGACACGGTCGGCTGGGTCAGCGCGTGGGGCCTGGGGCTGCAGCTGGTCCGCCACGAGGGCCGCTTCTGGGTCGGGCACACCGGCGGCTGGCCGGGCTCGATCACCGGGGTCTTCACCGAGCGCTCCTCTGCGACCACCGGCCTGATCATGATGAACAACTCCGCGCCCGTCCCGCCGGCCACCGCTGCCGTCGAGATGGGCACCATCGCGATCGAGCGCGAGCCGGTCGAGCCGGAGCCGTGGGAGCCCGGCACCGAGCTGCCCGCCGACCTCGTCCCGCTGCTCGGGCACTGGTACTCGGAGGGCACCCACTTCGTCCTGTCGGTCAGGCAGGGCGCGCTCGAGGCGCGCATCGCCGGTCAGCCCAAGGAGCAGCCGCCGTCGGTCTTCGAGCGCGAGGGCGCCGACCGATTCCGCACCGTCTCCGGCCGGGAGCGGGGCGAGCTGCTGCGCGTGCAGCGGGACGCGAAGGGGGAGGTCAGCCACTTCAACTGGGCCACCTACCGCTTCGACCGTCGGCCGATGGCCTTCGGCGAGTGGCTGTGACCGTCCTCAGCTCGTCGCGCGCTCCCAGTCGGCCACCGGCCCGCTGACCACGTCGAAGAGCGGGTGGGCGCGCGGCGCGGCGATCACCAGGTCCGCGGCCCAGTCCGGCGAGCGCTGCTCGCACTTGGCGAGCAGGTGGCGCCACTCGAGCTGCAGCTGGTCCTCGGTGACTGTCATCCGCAGCGTCGGGTCGGGCGCCGGGACCACCCGGGAGCGGTCGAACCGGTAGCCGCGGCGGTCCGCCTCGTCGGCGAGGCCGAGGAGCCACGTGGCCACCCCGACGACCGGGTCGTCCAGCTGCTGGAAGCGCACCAGCTGCGGGTGCCGGGTGTACCCCTTCGTCCGGCCGAGCAGCACGGCCTGCGCCAGCAGCCCCTCGCGCCAGCCGGAGACCAGGGCCGCCCGGTCCAGCTGGGCAGGGTCAAGACTCCACAGCCGCATGACGTGAGCGTAACCGGAGCGGACGCAGGGGTGGGGTCGTCCGGCTCAGGCCGACGTCCGCACCGTGCACCCACGCAACGCCTGCACCCGGTCGTGCGGACGTCGCGCCAAGGACGGCCCCTCCCCTTCGTCCGCGGCCACCCACGGCCCGCGCCAAGGACGACCCCACCCCTTCGTCCGCGACGGTCTCGAGGCTCAGCCGTGGACGGCTTCGCACCTCGACCAGCGTGGGTCCGGGTGGCGGCGACTCAGGCGAGGTGCTTGCGCAGCTCCCGGTTGAGGACCTTGCCCGTGGCGTTGCGCGGCAGCTCGTCCATGAAGACGACCTCGCGCGGGACGCAGTGGCGGGCCCGGTGGGCACGCACGTGCTCCTTGACCGCGTCCTCGTCGAGGGAGTGCCCCTCGCTGACGGCGACGAAGGCGGCCAGCCGCTGCCCGAAGTCGGGATCCGGCACGCCGACGACCGACACCTCGCGCACGGCGGGGTGCTCGGCGAGCAACCACTCGACCTCGGTCGGGTAGACGTTCTCGCCGCCGCTGACGATCATGTCGTCGTCGCGGCCGTCGACGAAGTACAGGCCGCCCTCGACGTGGCCGACGTCGCCGGTGGAGACCAGGCCGTTGATGAAGTCCTTGGACCTGCCCTCGTTGGTGTACCCGTCGAAGACCAGCTCGTTGCCCGCGAAGATGCGGCCCGTCTGGCCGGCGGGGACCTCACGCCCCTCGTCGTCGTAGATCTTCACGACCGTGCCCAGCGGCGGGGTGCCGGCGGTGTTGGGGTCGCGGCGCATGTCCTCCGGCGTGGCGATGCACACCCAGGAGGCCTCCGTCGAGCCGTAGAGGTTGTAGAGGACGTCGCCGTAGGCGTCCATGAACTTCGTGGTGAAGCCGGAGGGGAAGGCCGAGCCCGAGGTGGCCACGACCCGCAGGTTGCGACGGGCCCGGGCGCCCGGGTCCTCCGGGAGCTCCATCATCCGCTGGAGCATCACCGGGATGGCGAACATCGCCTGCGGCTGCTGCTCCTCCAGCGCCGCGCGGGCCGCCTCCGGCGTGAAGCGCCGCTGCAGGATGATCGTGGCGCGCAGGGCCATCGACAGCTGCATCGCGGCGTAGCCCCACGTGTGGAAGATCGGCGCGGAGATGAGGATCCGGTCACCTGCGTGGAGCGGGATCCGGTCGATGATCGAGATCAGCGGACCGAAGCCACCCGGGGTCTTGCGGGCGGCCCCCTTCGGCGTGCCCGTCGTGCCCGAGGTGAGGATGATCGTCTTGCCGCCGCGGGCGGGGACGGGCAGCTCGCTCGCGCGGGGCGCGGCCTCGACCCGGCGGGCCAGCTCGCTCTCCGTGACCTTCGGCATCGACTCCGGCAGGTGGGTCACGACCTCGGCGAACTCGTCGTCGTGGATGAGCGCCCTGATCCCCTGCTGCTCGCAGACCTGGGCGAACTGCGGCCCGGACAGGCCGGTGTTGCCCAGCACGAGGTCGATCCCGATGGCCGAGGTGGCGCACATGACCTCGATGGCCTGCACGTGGTTGCGGGCGAGCAGCCCGATGCGGTCACCGGCCGTGAAGCCCATCTCGTTCAGGATGACCGAGATCTTCTCGGAGTTGGCCAGCAGCTCGGCGTAGGTCGTGGCGCCCCTGGTCTCGTCGACGACGGCGACGGCCTTGGGCGAGCGGTTGGCCGCCTGGCGGATCTCACCGGCGAGGCCGAAGCCCCACTTCTTCAGGGCGGTCAGCTGCTTGACCTGGTTGGTCGGCGGCCCGGGGGCGAGCATGCCCCGCTTGGCCATGGTCTTGGCGACGGTCAGTGCATTGATGGACATCTCAGGCCTTCGGGGTGTCGAACATGGAGGGGAAGGTGGCGGCGAGCGCGAGGTCGCCCTTCACCTTGATCTTGCCGCGCATCACCATCATCGTCGGGTTGCCCCGACCTGTGGTCATCTTGAGGAACTCCGCGGGCGCCATCATCAGGGAGACGTCGAAGTCGTCGCCCGGCTCCTCGGAGACGCGGCACGAGCCGTCGTCGATGACGATCTCGTAGGTGTCGTGGGGCCGGCTCTCGGGGCCCCCGGTGATCCGGAACTGTGTGGTGGCGCTGACGCCCTCCGCCCGGTCGGGGCGGAAGCGCGTCGGGAAGCGGGCGAAGACCGCGTCCAGCACGGCGCTGCGGTGCTCGCCGCGCATGGTCTCGGCGATCTCACGGTCGGACATGCCCTTGACGAGCGCGGCGAACTCCTCGGGACTCGTGGTCGCGAAGCTCGACGGGTCCAGTTCCATGGCAGCTCCTTCGGTGCGGTGTGCGGCGACCATACCCGCGGGTAACGTGGCCCGCCAGCGGTCGCGGCCGCACTGCCGCGTGCGTCCTGTCACACCGTCGAAGGGAGCGTGGCCCGCCTCAGGAGGTGGGCTTCTTGGCAGCCGTCTTCTTCGTCGCGGCCTTCTTGGCACCCGTCGTCTTCGCCGTCGTCTTCTTCGCGCCCTTCTTGGCGGTCTTCTTCGTCGACTTCTTGGCACTCTTCTTGCGGGTGCTCGGGCCCTTGGCCCGCTTGTCGGCGAGCAGCTCGAAGGCGCGCTCCGCGGTGATCGTCTCCGGGTCGTCCTCACGACGGAGGGTGGCATTGGTCTCGCCATCGGTGACGTACGGGCCGAAGCGGCCGTCCTTGACGATGACGGCCTTGCCGCTGGCCGGGTCCTCGCCGAACTCCTTCAGCGGGGGCTTGGCCGCGCGACCACGCCGCTTCGGCTGCGCGTAGAGGGCCATCGCCTCCTCGAGGGTGATCGTGAAGATCTGCTCCTCGGTCTCCATCGAGCGCGAGTCCGTGCCCTTCTTCAGGTAGGGCCCGTAGCGGCCGTTCTGCGCGGTGACGTCCACCTCGACCTGGCTCTCGGTGCCGTCCTCGGCCGTCTTCGTCTCGGTCACGGTGCCGACGACGCGCGGCAGCGAGAGCAGCTTCAGCGCGGTCTGCAGATCGACCGTCGCCGGGTCCATGGTCTTGAAGAGCGAGGCCGTGCGCGGCTTGACCTTGGCCTTGCCCTTCTTCGGCTTCTCCTCGGTCTCCTCGAGCACCTCGGTGACGAAGGGGCCGTAGCGACCGGTCTTGACGATGATGTCGCGCCCGGTCCCGGGGTCCTGCCCGAGGACGCGACCGTCGTCTGCGGCCTGGGCCAGCAGCTCGCGGGCCATCGCCGGCGTCAGCTCGTCCGGCGGCACGTCGTCGTTGATCGTCGCGCGCCTGGGCTTCGGCTCGGTCGTCGCCCCGTCGGTGACCTCGCCGGTCGCCGGGTCGACCCCGGTGGGCACGACCTCCTCGACGTAGGGGCCGTAGCGGCCGACGCGCACGACGATCCCGTCGCCGATGTCGATGGTGGAGATCGCCCGCGCGTCGATGTCGCCGAGGTCGGAGACGAGGTCCGCCAGCCCCTCGGTGCCGTCGGCGCCGTAGTAGAAGCGCTGCAACCAGGCGGCGCGCTCCGCGGAGCCGGACGCGATCTGGTCGAGATCCTCCTCCATCGATGCGGTGAAGTCGTAGTCGACGAGGCGGGTGAAGTGCACCTCCATCAGCCGGGTGACGGCGAAGGCCAGCCACGTCGGGACGAGCGCGGACCCCTTCCTGCGCACGTACCCGCGGTCCTGGATCGTGCTGATCGTCGAGGCGTACGTCGAGGGGCGCCCGATCCCCTTCTCCTCCATGGTCTTCACCAGCGACGCCTCGGTGTAGCGGGCCGGCGGTGAGGTCTCGTGGCCGGACGCGGTGGCGTCGACGACGTCGAGGTCCGCGCCCTCGGTGACCTTCGGGAGGCGGGCCTCGCCCCCCTTCGCCCCCTTGGTCTCGGGCTCGTCGGTGCCCTCCTCGTACGCGGCGAGGAATCCCTTGAAGGTGATGACGGTGCCGGAGGCGGAGTACTCGGCGGTCGTGGCGACCTCGCAGCCGCCGAGGTCCGCGGTGACCTTGATCGTCGCGGTCGAGCCCTTCGCGTCGGCCATCTGGGAGGCGATGGTGCGCTTCCAGATCAGCTCGTAGAGCCGGAACTCGTCGCCGCGCAGCTCACCGGCGACCTGGGCCGGGGTGCGGAAGCGGTCACCGGCGGGGCGGATCGCCTCGTGCGCCTCCTGGGCGTTCTTGGCCTTCTTGCCGTACATCCGCGGCGACTCCGGGACGAAGTCCGCGCCGTACATGTCGCGGGCCTGCCCGCGGGCGGCGGAGACGGCCGAGCCCGATAGGTTGGTGCTGTCGGTACGCATGTAGGTGATGTAGCCGTTCTCGTACAGCCGCTGGGCGACGCGCATGGCGTCGCGGGAGCCGAGGCCGAGCTTGCGGCCGGCCTCCTGCTGCAGCGTCGAGGTCGTGAAGGGGGCGTACGGGCGGCGCGTGTACGGCTTCTCGGCGACCGAGCTCACCGTGGCGGTGGCCGCGATCGTCGCCTCGGCGACGGCCGTGGCGGCCCGCTCGTCGAGGTGGCGGGCGCTGCCCTTGAGGGAGCCGGTGTCGTCGAAGTCGCGCCCGGCGGCGACCTTCGTCCCGTCGAGGGAGGACAGGCGGGCGGCGAAGGGGGCGGTGCCGGCGGAGAACTTCCCCTCGACGTCCCAGTAGGAGGCGGCGGTGAAGGCCATCCGCTCCCGCTCGCGCTCGACGACGATGCGGGTGGCGACGGACTGGACGCGGCCGGCGGACAGCCCGGCCTTGACCTTGCGCCACAGGACCGGCGAGACCTCGTAGCCGTAGAGGCGGTCGAGGATGCGGCGCGACTCCTGGGCGTCGACGAGGTGCAGGTCGAGCTCGCGGGTGTCCTCGACCGCCCGCTCGATGGCCTCCTGGGTGATCTCGTGGAAGACCATCCGCTTGACCGGGACCTTGGGCTTGAGGGTCTCCAGGAGGTGCCAGGCGATGGCCTCGCCCTCCCGGTCCTCGTCCGTGGCGAGGTAGAGGGTGTCGGCGTCCTTGAGCAGGCGCTTGAGCTCGGTGACCTTCTTCTTCTTGTCCGGGTCGACGACGTAGTAGGGCTCGAAGCCCTCCTCGATGTTGACCCCGAAGCGGCCGAAGGGCCCCTTCTTCATCTCCGCGGGCATCTCCGACGGGGTCGGGATGTCCCGGATGTGCCCCACCGATGCCTCGACGACGAAGTCGCCGCCGAGGTACCCCGCGATCGTCTTGGCCTTGGCTGGCGACTCGACGATGACGAGCTTGCTGGCCATGTGTGCCCCTTCTCCCGACCACACGTGCAGCGGATTCGTCGCTGCCTCGACGTGCGGTCACTCTCGCGCAGACCGTACTACGCCCGGCAGGGCGGCCCTGCCGATCCCCGACAGACGGGACCAGTGCACGGCTGGCTTTTTATTGAAGGTTCAAGTAATATTGAGGCATGACGACGACCCCGCCCGTGCTCTTCCTGTCCCACGGCGCCCCTCCGCTGGCCGACGACGCCCGGTGGACCGCCGAGCTCGCCCGCTGGTCCGGCTCCTTCGAGAAGCCGAAGAACATCCTCATGGTGTCCGCGCACTGGGAGAACGCCCCCGTGACGGTCAGCCCCACCCGCACCCGGGTGCCGCTCACGTACGACTTCTGGGGCTTCCCCCAGCACTACTACGAGGTCACCTACGACGCCCCCCTGGCGCCGGACCTCGCCTCCGAGGTCACCTCCCTCCTCGGGGCGAAGGGGGTCGACGTGCGCCGCGACGAGACCCGCGGCCTGGACCACGGCGCCTACGTGCCGCTGGTGGAGATGTACCCCGACGCGGACGTCCCGGTGCTGCAGATGTCCATGCCGACCCTCGACCCGCACGAGCTGACCGAGCTCGGCCGCTCCCTGGCCCCGCTGCGCGACCAGGGCACACTCATCGTCGGGTCCGGATTCACCACCCACAACCTGCGCTGGTTCAACCCGCGCCTCGGCCCGGACACGCGGCCGCCGAGCGCCTCCAGCGAGTTCGACCACTGGGCGCGCGAGACGGTCGACTCCGGTGACCTCGACACCCTCGAGCGGATGCTCGAGGTCGCCCCCGCCGCGCACGAGGCGCACCCGCGCACCGAGCACTGGGCGCCGCTCTACGTCGCTGCCGGCGCCGCCGAGGCCTCCGGCGCCACCGAGCGGACCACCGCGGTCGACGGCTTCTGGTTCGGCCTGTCGAAGCGCTCCTGGCAGTTCGCCTGACCACCTCCCGCTGCAGAACGACGAGGCGGGCCCCCGAGGGTTCCTGACCCCCTTCCTCACTCCCCCGCCGGCACGGCCCGCGGGTCGAGCAGCACGTCCTCCTGGTCCATCGGGGCGACGAACTGCGCCTCGTACAGGCGCGCGTAGGCGCCGCCACGGTCCAGCAGCTGCTCGTGCGGTCCCTGCTCGACGATCCGTCCGGACTCCATGACGAGGATGACGTCGGCGTCGCGGATGGTGGACAACCGGTGCGCGATGACGAAGGACGTGCGCTGTCCGCGCAGGGCGCGCATCGCGTCCTGGACGAGCTTCTCCGTGCGGGTGTCGACCGAGCTGGTGGCCTCGTCGAGGATGAGCAGGTCCGGGTCGGAGAGGAAGGCCCGGGCGATCGTGATCAGCTGCTTCTCCCCCGCGCTGATGTTGGTCGCCCCGTCCGTGAGCACGGTGTCGTAGCCGTCCGGGAGGGAGTGGACGAAGCGGTCGACGAAGGTCGCCTGGGCCGCCTCGCGTACGTCCTCGAGGTCCGCGCCCGGGCGGCCGTAGGCGATGTTCTCCCCGATGGTCCCGCCGAAGAGCCACGTGTCCTGCAGGACCATCCCGATGCGCGAGCGCAGCCCGGCCCGGGACATCCGGGTGATGTCGACGCCGTCGAGGGTGATCCGTCCGGCGTCGAGCTCGTAGAAGCGCAGGACGAGGTTGACGAGGGTCGTCTTGCCCGCGCCGGTCGGACCGACGATCGCCACCGTCTGACCGGGCTCGACGTGCAGGTCGAGGTCCTCGATGAGCGGCCGGTCCGGCGAGTAGGAGAAGGAGACGCCCTCGAGGGTGACCCGACCGTCCGAGCGCTCGGGCACCACCGGCGCCACCGGGTCGGGTCGCTGCTCCTGCGCGTCGAGCACCTCGAAGACCCGCTCGGCCGAGGCCACGCCGGACTGGACCAGGTTGGCCATCGACGCCAGCTGGGTGATCGGCATCGTGAACTGCCGCGAGTACTGGATGAAGGCGACGACGCTGCCGAGGGTGAGGACTCCGTCGGCGACCTGCAGACCCCCGACGACGGCGACGACGACGTAGGTGAGGTTCCCGACGAACATCATCACCGGCATGATCACACCGGAGACGAACTGCGCCCCGAAGGTCGCCCGCCGCAGCGCCTCGTTGCGCTCCTCGAAGGTCGCGGTCACCTCCTCCTGGCGGCCGAACACCTTGACCAGCTCGTGCCCGCTGAAGGTCTCCTCGACGATCGAGTTCACCTCGCCGGTGGTGGCCCACTGCTGCTTGAAGTAGCGCTGGCTGCGGGTGCCGATGACCTTCGTCACCCAGATCGAGACCGGGATGGTCACCAGGGCGATGACCGCCAGCAACGGCGAGATGGAGAACATCATCGCGAGCATCGCCACGACCATGACGAGGTTGGTGAGCATCTGCCCCAGCGTCTGCTGGACCGACTGGGCGAGGTTGTCGATGTCGTTGGTGACCCGGCTGAGCAGCTCGCCACGCGGTTGCCCGTCCAGGTACGGCAGGGGAAGCGCGTGCAGCTTGTCCTCGACGTCCCGGCGCAGGTCGCTGATGACCCGGTTGACCGCGACGACGACGAGGCGGTTCTGCACGAAGGTCAGCACCCCCGCGCCCGCGTAGAGGGCCGCCGCGAGCAGCAGCACCCGGCCGATGGCCCCGAGGTCCATCCCCTGACCGGGCACGAGGTCGGGGACGCCGCTGACCATGTCGGCCAGCTGGTCACGCCCGGCTTGCCGCAGCCCCTCGACCGCCTGCTCCTTCGTCTGCCCGGGCGGCAGCCGCTCGCCGACGACACCGGCGAAGACGAGGTCCGTCGCCCACCCGAGGATGCGCGGGCCGATGGCGGTCAGGACCACGCCGACGACGGCGACGGAGGTCGCCAGCGCGACGATCGCGCGCTGCGGGCGCAGCAGGCCCGCGAGGCGGCGGGCGGACGCGGCGAAGTCGGCGGGCTTCTCCACCGGCACGCCGAGACCGGCGCCGGGCGGTCCCCCGCGCGGGGCGGGCTGCCTGCGGGCCGCGGCCGCCTTCTCCTCCTCGGTGGGGACCTCGCTCATGCCACCTCCTCGGTGACCTGCGACTCGACGATCTCCACGTAGGTCGGGCACTGCCGCAGCAGCTCGGCGTGGGTGCCGCGCCCCACGACCCGCCCGTCCTCGAGGACGACGATCTGGTCGGCGTCCATGATCGAGGCGACGCGCTGGGCCACGACGAGGACCGTGGCCTCCCGGGTCCAGGGGCGAAGGGCGGCGCGCACCCGGGCGTCGGTCGCGACGTCGAGCGCGGAGAAGGAGTCGTCGAAGAGGTAGACATCGGGTCGACGCACGATCGCGCGCGCCATCGCGAGGCGCTGGCGCTGCCCCCCGGACAGAGTGGCGCCGCCCTGCCCGACCGGGGCGTCGAGGCCCCCCTGCTCGCGGACGAAGTCGGCGGCCCGGGCCACCTCCAGCGCGGCCCACAGGTCCTCGTCGCTCGCCTCGGGCGCTCCCTGGCGCAGGTTGCCGGCGACCGTGCCGGCGAAGAGGAAGGCGCGCTGGGGCACCAGCCCGATACGTGCCCACACGTCCTCGAGAGCCGCGTCGCGGACGTCGACCCCACCGAGGCGCACCGCTCCGGAGGTGCAGTCGTAGAGACGGGGGACGAGCCCGACGAGGGTGCTCTTGCCGGCGCCGGTCGACCCGATGACGGCCGTCGTCGTCCCCGGCCGCGCGACGAGGTCGATGTCGTGGAGGACGGGCACGTCGGCACCGGGGTAGGTGAAGGTGACCCCCTCCAGGCGCACCTCGAGCGGACCGTCGGGCACCGGCACCGGGTCGGTGGGCGCCGCGACGCTGGACGGGGTGTCGAGGACCTCGACGATGCGCCCGGACGCCACGGCCGCACGCGGGATCATCATCGTCATCATCGTGGCCATGACCACCGACATGAGGATCTGGGTCAGGTAGGTCATGAAGGCGGTGAGCGACCCGATGCTCATCTGACCGGCGTCGATGCGCTGCGCACCGAACCAGACGACGGCGACCGTCGAGAGGTTGAGCACGAGCATCGCGAAGGGGAAGACGGTCGCGAAGAGGTTGCCGACCTGCACTGCCGAGGCGGTGTACCGCTGGTTGGCCTCGGCGAAGCGCTCGCGCTCGTCCTGCTCGCGCACGAAGGCCCGCACGACCCGCACCCCGGTGATCTGCTCCCGCAGGATCCGGTTGACCGAGTCGACGCTCTCCTGCATCGTGCGGAAGCCCGGCAGCATGCGGCTCACGAGCAGCCCGACGCCGACCCCGAGGACCGGCACCGCGACGGCCACGAGCCACGAGAGCCCGACGTCCTCCTGCAGGGCCATGATGATGCCGCCGACCATCATGATCGGCGCGCTGAGCATCATCGACAGGCCGAGGTTGGTCACCAGCTGCACCTGCTGGACGTCGTTGGTGCTCCGGGAGATCAGCGTCGCGGCGCCGAAGCGGTTCACCTCCTGCGCGCTGAACCGGCCGACCCCCGCGAAGACGTCGGAGCGCACCTGCGCCGACAGGCCGGAGGAGCACCGCGAGGCGATCCACGCGACCCCGATCGTGGCGACGACCTGGACCAGCGAGACCCCCAGCATCACCGCGCCGGCGCGCAGGATGAACCCGGTGTCCCCCACCGCCACGCCCTCGTCGATGATCCGGCCGTTGAGGCTCGGCAGGGCCAGGGCCGCGAGGGTGCCCAGGAGCTGGAGTGCGACGAGGCCGGCGAGCAACCCCGGCCGACGGCCGAGGTGCGTGCGCCACAGACGGACCAGCACGACTACCCCCTCACGGGAGGATCAGGAACCCGTCCGCGACGAGTCCCCGCACGAGCGAGACGCCCGCGTCGAGCGCCTCGTCCGTGGGCCGCTCGAGCAGCCCGGAGATCGCGACGAGCGACTGGCGGGCGGTCAGCTCGCCGTCGCACACCGAGACCAGGGCGGCGTCGAGCGTGTCGAGACGGACGACGCGGCCCAGCCCCCCGCCCTGCCGGAGCAGGATGACGCTGGGGTCGGTGGCGCCGGGCTCCGCGTGCGTCTCGGTGGTGACGTCCGCCGCGCACCGCCAGGCGGTGTCGAGCACCTCAGCGTCGGTCATGCCGGCGAGCCGGTCCCGGGCGGCGAGACCTGCGGCGACGGTGGGGCCCATCGGTGCCGCCACCGGGCCGGTCGCCTCCACGAGGTCGACGAAGGGGGCCCGCTCGCTCGTCGGTCGGTGCAGCGTGATGATGCCGAACCCGATCTCGCTCACGCCCCGGTTCGCGAAGTCGTCGAGCCACGCGCCAACGAGCGCGTCGTACTCGGGGGTGCCGGGCCGGTGGCCGCCGTCGCGGGCCCACAGCTCGGCGTACTCCGCCGGGTCCTGCACGTCCCGTTGGACCACCCAGGCGTCCAGGCCGCTCTCGGCGACCCACTCGCCGACCCGCTCCCGCCAGTCCTGCCCGGCGCCGGTCTCCCAGTTGCCGAGCAGCTGCGCGACCCCGCCCGGGGCGAGGTGGGCCCCGACCCCCTTCGTCAGGGCCGCGACGACGCCGTCGCCGGCGGCACCGCCGTCGCGGTACTCGTAGAGCGGCACCCCCTCGGCCCGCGGCGTGATGACGAAGGGGGGATTGCTCACGATGAGGTCGAAGGTCTCCCCGGCCACCGGGTCGAGGAAGGACCCGGAGCGCAGGTCCCAGTCGACGCCGTTGAGGCCGGCGTTGAACTCGGCGTAGCGCAGCGCCCGCTGCGACAGGTCGGTGGCGACGACCGACCCGGCGTGCCCCGACAGGTGGAGCGCCTGCACGCCGGAGCCGGTGCCGAGGTCGAGCGCGCGGGCCACCGGGGTCCGGGGCGTCCACGAGGCCAGCGTCGTCGACGCACCGCCGATGCCGAGGACGTGGTCGACGGGCAGGGGCTCGCTGCGCAGGTGCTGGAAGAGCGCAGGGGGGTCGGAGGCGATCCACCAGCTGTGACCGAGGTCGTCGCCGTAGGGCCGCAGGTCGCACGTGGCGACGAGGTGCGCACCGTGCGGCTCGACGATGCGCAGGGCGATCGCCCCGGTCACGCCGGTCCGCGGCAGCGCGGCCCCGAGGGTGTCGGCGGGGATGGGCAGCCCCAGCCCGAAGCAGCCGATGAGCACACCGAGCGGATCGCTCGCCCCGGCGACGACCCGCCTGGCCGGCAGCGGCTGCTCGCGGCCGAGTGCGTCGGCCGCGAGACCACCCAGGCGCTCCCGGACGGCGTCGACGCGGAAGTCCGCCGCGGTCAGGTCCTCGCGTAGCTGCTCGAGGAGGGCTGGGTCGATACGGAGGTTCGCCGAGGAGGTCACGGCATGAGCCTAGGCCCGGTCGCCCACGGACTCCTCCTGCACCTCGGCGATCGCGACATCATCGCGCTTGGCGACCACGAGGGCGATGACGAGGACGAGGAGGGCGACGAGGGCGATCGCCCACCGGATCATCTGCGACCCCTCGTCACCGAGGTAGAGGGTGACGATGGCCGGCGCGATCAGCACGGCGACGAGGTTCATCACCTTGATCAGCGGGTTGATCGCCGGTCCGGCGGTGTCCTTGAAGGGGTCGCCGACCGTGTCGCCGATGACCGCGGCCTCGTGCGCCGGCGAGCCCTTGCCGCCGTGGCGCCCGTCCTCGACGATCTTCTTCGCGTTGTCCCACGCACCACCGGAGTTGGCCAGGAAGACCGCCATGAGGGCACCACAGGCGATCGCCCCGGCGAGGAACCCGGCGAGCGCCCCGATGCCCAGGCCGAAGCCGACGACGACCGGGGTCAGGGCGGCGAGCAGGCCCGGGGTCGCCAGCTTGGTCAGCGAGTCGCGGGTGCAGATGTCGACGACGCTGGCGTAGTCGGGCTTCTCGGTGCCGGCCATGATCCCGGGGTGGTCGCGGAACTGGCGGCGCACCTCGTGGACGATCGACCCCGCGGCGACGGTCACCGCGTTGATCGCGAGCCCGGAGAAGAGGAAGACGACCGCGGCGCCGAGGAGCAGGCCGACGAGGACGCTCGGGGTGACGATCTGGGTGTTGACCATCTGCTCGAAGCCCCCGACGCGGTCCTGGGAGACCGCGCCCTCCTCGAGTGCCCGCACCGTGGAGGTCCACGCGTCGGTGTAGCTGCCGAAGAGCGCGGTGGCCGCGAGGACGGCCGTCGCGATCGCGATGCCCTTGGTGATCGCCTTGGTCGTGTTGCCCACGGCGTCGAGCTCGGTGAGGACCTGCGCGGCCTCCTCGTCGACGTCGCCGGACATCTCGGCGATGCCCTGGGCGTTGTCGGAGACGGGGCCGAAGGTGTCCATCGCGACGATGACCCCGACCGTGGTCAGCAGACCGCAGCCGGCGAGCGCGATGAAGAACAGCCCGAGGACGACGGAGGAGCCCCCGAGCAGGAAGGCCAGGTAGATGACGACGGCGATCGTCGTCGTCATGTAGACCGCGGACTCCAGGCCGAGGCTGATGCCGGAGAGGATGACCGTCGCGGCGCCGGTCTCGGTCGTGCGGGCGACGTCCTCGGTCGGGCGCTTGTCGGTGCCCGTGAAGTGCCCGGTCATCCGCAGGATGACGGCGGCCAGGACGATGCCGAGGATGACCGCCAGGAGCGCGGCGCGCCGCGGGTCGCCGACGAGGGCGGCGACGTCCTGGTCGGAGGAACCCAGCTGCTCGTAGCTGCCGGGGAGGTAGAGGTAGGCGGCGGCCGCGCAGAGCACCGCGGAGATGACCGCCGAGATGTAGAAGCCGCGGTTGATCGCGTCCAGGGCCGACTCGCCGGCGCGGGCGCGGGTGATGAAGATACCGATCATGGCGGTCACGGCGCCGATCGCCGGGATGAGCAGCGGGAAGACCAGGCCGTAGGCGCCGAAGGCCGCCGAGCCGAGGATCAGTGCGGCGACGAGCATGACGGCGTAGGACTCGAAGAGGTCGGCGGCCATGCCGGCGCAGTCACCGACGTTGTCCCCGACGTTGTCGGCGATCGTCGCGGCGTTGCGCGGGTCGTCCTCGGGGATGCCGGCCTCGACCTTGCCGACGAGGTCGGCGCCGACATCGGCGGCCTTGGTGAAGATGCCACCCCCGACGCGCATGAACATCGCGAGCAGGGCGGCACCGAAGCCGAAGCCCTCGAGGACACGGGGCGCATCACCGCGGTAGGCCA
The DNA here is from genome assembly GCF_029510815.1 of Janibacter sp. DB-40. Lineage (NCBI taxonomy): Bacteria > Bacillati > Actinomycetota > Actinomycetes > Micrococcales > Intrasporangiaceae > Janibacter > Janibacter sp. DB-40. Next base: position 2,666,372 of record NZ_CP120360.1, read on the forward strand.
GGACGACGATGGCCGCCCCGAGCAGACCGAGCCCGACGGTGAACATGCCGACGGTGCCGCCGGTGCGGAAGGCGATCTGCATGCCCTCGTCGCGTCCGGTCGAGCGGGCCGCCTCGGCGACGCGGACGTTGGCCTTGACCGCCAGGCTCATGCCCAGGTAGCCGATGGCCGCGGAGAAGACGGCACCGAGGACGAAGAAGCCGGACCGGCCCCACCGCACCCCAGCGGTGTCGGCCGGCAGGAAGAGCAGCAGGACGAAGACGAGGACGACGAAGATGATCAGCGTCCTGAACTGCCGTCGCAGGTAGGCGTGGGCCCCCTCCTCGACCGCACCGGCGATCTCCTGCATCCGCTGGGTGCCGGCGCCGGCCGCGATCACCTGGCGTCGCAGGACGACGCCCAGCACGAGCGCGGCGAGACCGATGACGGCCACACCGCTGATGAGGGTCAGGTTGGCGCCGTCGAGCTCGAGCGCCGACGACGCCGCGGTCAGGGACACCTGCATACCGGCCATGCCATCCTCCTTGATGGACGAGGGTCACGGCCGGAGCCACGTGTGAGGTCGACCACAGCCGTGGCCACACCCTAGCGCCGGAAGGCTTCTCGCGTGGGGACTTCGGATGAGGCCCCCCCCTTCGCCTCCACCTGCGGGGGAAGGGGAGCGCCCCGGCCAGACCGGCTCGGGCACCCGGTCGGGGGCGGCCGGTCGCACGTGCTCGGTGAGCTGACCCAGCAGGTGCAGCACGACCGCGCCGAGGAAGGCCAGGCCCGCCCCGAGCTCGATCACCTCCTCGAGGGTCTGCTGGACCCGCTCGGCCGCCACGGACCACGTGTGCGGGTCGATCGAGTCCATGCCCACGGTCACGCAGGCCAGGGCGACGCCGACGACGAGCAGACCCGTGGCCCAGCGGTCAGCGCGCAGGCTGCGCACGACGAGGGGCAGCAGGGCCAACCCGACGACCCCGACGATCAGGAGGAGGAAGTCCCCCGGCGCCACCCACGTCAGGAGCGGCAGCCGGACGTCGCGCGGGGCGAGGTAGCCGTCGCGCAGGCGCTCGTGGATCGCGAAGCGTTCGTCGAAGGCCAGGACGCAGAAGCCGACGGCGAGCACCGCCAGACCGGCTCGGGGACGCTGATCGCGCAACCGCGCCACGAACCACGCGAGGGCGGCGAGGACCCCGGCCACGACGAGCGTCACCGACTGGAACCAGGTCATCGGCACCTGCTCCTGGGCGATCCACGCCCACCACGTCGGGTATCGGGCGGCGAAGAGCAGCCCCGGGACGAGCAGCCACGTCAGCAGCAGCGCCCCGAGCAGTCCGGTCCTCGCCCGGGTGCTCATGCGGTCCGTCCGACGAGGGCACCGGACGTGACCACGTCGACCGGGGCGTGCCGTACCGCGGCGAGGACCGCCCGGCCGAACTGCTCCGCACCGCGCTCGAGCACCTCGTCGCGCCACCAGGCGCTGTGACCCGTCTGCAGGACACGGCCCTCGGTGACGAGGTCGCACGCGGGATCGAGCACGGCGTCGTCGACGCCGTACCCGCGCAGGTGGCCGGAGCGGATGGCCGCGGCCACCGCGTCGTGGTCGACCAGGGCCGGTCGACCGATGTTGACGAGGAGCCCACCGGGACGCATGCGCTCCAGCTCGGGTGCACCGACGACGAGCGGGTGCTGCGGGTCGGTGGAGCAGCACAGCGCGACGACGTCCGCGCGCTCGAGCAGCTCGTCCGTGTGCGTCATGATCGTCCCCCGCTCCTGGGCGGCGACGCGGGCGACCGGGTCCGGGTCGCTGCCGATGACCGACATGCCGACGCCCCCGGCGAGCCGCGCGAGGTGCGTACCGATGCGGCCGACGCCGATGATGCCCAGGACGCGTCCACCCAGCTCGATGCCGCGCAAGGAGGTGGCCGCGGGGACGAGGCCCCGGGAGCGGTCGTTGGCCAGGTGGATCCGCGCGGCCAGGCCGAGCAGGAGGCCCAGGGCGTGCTCGGCCACGGCCGTGGTGGCGTACTCGGGCAGCACCGACAGGCTCACCCCGTGGTCATCGAGGAGCTCGAGGTCGATGTGCTCGTACCCGGTCGCGTAGAGCACGATCCGCCGCAGCCGGGGGCAGGCCCGCAGCAGCTCGGCGTCGAGGCGGGGCAGGGTCGCGTTCGTCGTGGCCAGGACGGTGGCGCTGCGCAGCAGGGCGGCCGCCTCGCGGCCGTCCGGCGCGTCCTCCCGGGTGACGAAGCCCAGCCTCGCGTGCTCCTGGATCTGCGCTGTCCGGGCTGCGGGCACCGACCGGGTGCCTGCGCGACTGAGTACGACGACGTGCTCCACGTGCTCCTCCTGTGTCCGGGGTCGACCACCCAGACGCACGAGGTGCCCACCTGGTTGCGTCAGCCGACCGGCGCCTCCGCCGCACCGACGGCCGAGTCGAGGTCGGGCCGGATGTCCAGCAGCTGGTCGAGGCCCGTGATGCTGAAGACACGCAGCACCCGTTGGTGCGAGGCGGCGACGGTCATGGTCCCGCCGTGGCGCGCCAGCCGCTTGAGCCGACCGACGACGATCCCCAGCCCGGTGGAGTCGAGGAAGGTGACGTCGGTCAGGTCGAGGGTCAGCCGACGACGCCCGTCGGCGATGAGCGCCTCGAGGGCATCGCGCAGCACGGCGGCGGAGGTCACATCGATCTCACCGGCGACGTGGACGATGTGCACCTCCCCGGCTTCGCTGGACGTGACGGAGATGGACACCGGCCTACCGTAGAGCACATGACCACCCCCCGCCCAGAGGCCGACGAGCTGCTCGGCCTGCTCACCCGCGGGCGCGAGGACCGGCTGCGGCACGTCGAGCGCATCCCGGCCCGACCGGCCACCGAGGTGGACCTGCCGGACTGGGTGGCACCACCCCTTCGCCAGTCGTTGGCCGGTGCCGGGATCGACCGGCTGTGGTCGCACCAGGCGAGCGCGGCGCAGGCGGCCCGGGACGGCCGGCACGTCGTGCTCTCCACGGGGACGGCCTCGGGCAAGTCGCTCGGCTACCTCCTCCCGTCACTCACGTCGGTGCTCGAGGGCCGGTCCGCCGCGAACGGCCGGGGCGCGACCGCGCTCTACCTCTCCCCCACCAAGGCACTGGCAGCCGACCAGCTCGCCCGGCTGCAGTCCTGGGCGGTGCCCGGGGTCCGCGCGGCGACGTACGACGGGGACACCCCCACCGACGAGCGCCGCTGGATCCGCGACCACGCCGACGTCATCCTCACCAACCCCGACCTGGTGCACCACTCCCTCCTGCCGGGCCACCGCAGCTGGGCGCACGTCCTGCGCCGCCTGCGGTACGTCGTCATCGACGAGTGCCACGTCTACCGCGGGATCTTCGGCTCGCACGTCGCGCTGCTGCTGCGCCGGCTGCGCCGGGTGGCGCGACGCTACGGCGCCGACCCGACCTTCGTCCTGGCCTCCGCCACCGTCGGCGACCCGGGCGGGCACGCGTCGCGGCTCATCGGTGACGACGTGCTCGCCGTGACCGAGGACGGGTCACCGCGCGGCGCGCTGACCTTCGGGCTGTGGCAACCACCGGAGGACGACGACGGGGGTCGGCGCTCCCCCACCACCGAGGCCGCCGAGCTCATGGCCGAGCTGGTGGGCCGGGACGTGCAGACGCTCGCCTTCGCCCGGTCGCGGGCGGGCGTGGAGGCGCTGGCCTCGTCCGCGTCGCGGCAGGTCAGCATCGTCGACGAAGGGAGGATCGCGGCCTACCGCGGCGGGTACCTCCCCGAGGAGCGACGGGTCATCGAGCGCCGGCTGCGCGAGCGGCAGCTGCTCGGGCTCGCGGCGACCAATGCCCTCGAGCTGGGCATCGACGTCGCCGGTCTCGACGTCGTGCTCATGGCCGGGTGGCCGGGACGGCTCGCCTCGGTGTGGCAGCAGGCGGGGCGCGCCGGTCGTGACGGGCGGGACGCCCTCGCCGTGCTGCTCGCCGCCGACGATCCTCTCGACTCGTGGGTCGTGGAGCACCCGGAGGCGGTCTTCGACTCCCCGGTCGAGGCGAGCGTCCTCGACCCGCAGAACCTGCGCGTGCTCGTCCCGCACCTTGCCTGCGCCGCCGCCGAGATCCCCGTGACGCTCGCCGACGAGGCCTGGTTCGGCGACTCCCTCGAGGGCGTGCTGGCCATGCTCGTGGAGCGCGGCATCCTGAGAGCCCGACCGGGCGGGTGGTTCTGGACCCGACCGGACCGGCCGGGCGATCACGTCTCCCTGCGCGGCATCGGCGAGGTCGTCAGCATCGTCGAAGGGAGGTCCGGCCGGGTCGTCGGCACCATCGACGAAGCGGCGGCGCACGCCCAGGTGCACACCGGGGCGGTCCACGTGCACCAGGGGCAGACATGGGTGGTCACCGATCTCGACCTCGAGGAGGCGACCGCCACGGTCGTGCGCGGTGACCCGGGTTGGTCGACGCAGTCGCAGTCGGTGTCGGCCTTCGACATCGTCGCCGAGGAGAGCGGCGTCGACCTCGGACCGGTGCGGGTCAGCTTCGGCCGGGTCGACGTGCGTCGGCAGGTGACCGGCTTCCTGCGACGGCTGCCGGGTGGTGAGGTCCTCGGGACGCACCCGTTGGAGCTGCCCGAGCGCACCCTGTCGACGCGGGCGGTGTGGTGGACCATGACGCCCGAGGCGTTGGCGGCGGCCGGGATCGACGAGGTCGATGTCCCGGGGGCGGCGCACGCGGCCGAGCACGCCGCCATCGGGATGCTGCCGCTGCTCGCCACCTGCGACCGGTGGGACATCGGCGGGGTCTCCACGGACTGCCACCCGGACACCGGACTGCCGACGATCATGGTCTACGACGGCCACCCCGGGGGCGCGGGCTTCGCGGCACGGGCCCACGAGCGGATCGAGCAGTGGCTGACGATGACCCGGGAGACGATCGCGGGCTGCGGCTGCGCCGCCGCCGGGTGCCCCGCCTGCGTCGTCTCCCCGAAGTGTGGCAACGGCAACGAGCCCCTCGACGCACGGGGAGCCGTGGCGCTGCTCGACCTGATGATCGGTGCCCTGCGCCCTACAGTTGGGACGGAGGCCCACTCGGGTCCCGCCACCCGACCAGCCGAAAGGATCTCGTGATGGTCGTCCTCGGACTCGTTCTCGTGCTGCTCGCTCTCCTCCTGGGGGCCGCCCTGATCACGGGGACCTCCGCACCGGAGACCGTGGGGCAGGACGTCGACATCACCGTCCTCGACACCGTCACGTTCACGCTCAACCCGTTGACGCTCGTCGTCTCCGGCATGGTCGTGATGTTCCTCCTGTGGCTCGGGCTGGTCCTGATCAAGACCACGCTGGCGCGCAAGGCCCGCCTGCGCCGGGAGCGCAAGGCCGCCGAGCTCGAGGCACGCGAGCGCCATCGGCGCGAGGAGGCCGAGGCAGCCGAGCGCGCCCGGCACGAGGAGGGGGAGCGCCAGCTCGAGGAGCGCCGCCTCAAGGAGGAGCGCCGCCTCGGAGAGGAACGCCGCCTCGGGGAGGAGCGCCGGGCAGGAGGCTCCACAGCGGTGCACCCGGAGGAGGGCACCGCGACCTCATCGACCGACGAGACACGCCCACTCCCCCGTGAGGACACCGGTGGGCCCACCCGCCCGCTCACCCGCGGGCGCCGCGGGGCGGGGGGAGAGCCCAGCGGTAGGGATTGATGACGTGATGGCCGAGGACCGGGCGGTCGTGCTCTCCCGGCTGGCACGGGGCGTGGCGGCTCGACGGGATGCGCCGTTGGCCGAGCGCCTGGCGGCGGTCTGTGCCGAGATCCTCGAGGTGGGGGCGCCGCGCTCACCATCGGCTTCGACGAGCAGAGCCGACTGACGGTGGTCGCGGTGGACGAGGCGTCCGCGCGACTGGCGCAGCTGCAGGACGTCATCGGCGAGGGCCCCGTCCCCGACGCCTACCGTGAGGGGAGGTCGGTCGACGGGGACCTCGAGAGCCGCACACGATGGCCCGTGCTGGCCGAGGCCGCGCGCGGCGAGCTGGGGCCCCTGCGGATCCTGGCGGTGCCGATGCAACCCGGAGGACGGATGATGGGCGCCCTCACCGTGCACCACCCGGGCTCCGACCCGCGCCGCTTCGACCTTCGACGGGCGCAGTACCTGGCCGATGCGGTCGGCGCGGCGCTGCTGCGCGACCCGGAGTGGGAGACCGACGAGCACACGAGCCCCTGGGCCAGCCGCGCACCGGTGTACCAGGCGACGGGGATGGTGATCGCGCAGCTGGGGATCGACCCGGACGACGCGCTGGCCATCCTCCGGGCCCACGCCTACACCCAGGAGGTCAGTCTCACCGCGATCGCCGAACGCGTGCTCAGCAGAGAGCTCGACTTCAGCCAGACCGACATCTCCGGAAACGAGGACCCATGATCGCGCGAACCGCCGCCCACTCGTTGGCCCAGGCCACCTCGGCGCTGGTCGCCGAGCACGACACCCTGGACCTGCTGACCCACCTGGTCGACGACTGCGCCCGGGCCGTGGGTGCGGACGCGGTCGACCTGGTGGTGAGCACCGGCCCCGAGGACCTGGAGCTGCTCTCCGCCACCTCGCACCGCGCTGCCGAGCTGGAGATCTTCCAGGTCCGGCAGACCGACGGTCCGTGCATCGACTGCATCCGCAGTGGGCAGCTCACGGCCGCGACAGGGAGCGGGGAGCTTCGGTCGCGCTGGCCGACGGTGGGCGGCGCGATCGTCGACGCCGGCTTCCTCGCGGCGCACGCCCAACCGTTGCGCTGGCGCGGACAGGTGCGCATCGTCGACCGTGCCGCGGCCGACGGGTTGAGCGTGACGGAGGTGGCGAAGCAGGTGGTCGCCGACGCACAGCGGTGGAGCACTCGGTGAGTGACGCCCCGGGCGGTGCCGGGACGAGCGCCGACGACCACGCGGACGCGCGGTTCGCGGCGGTGGTGCGGGCCCTGCACACCGAGCAGGGCATGCAGGAGACGCTCCAGCGAGCCGTGGATGCCGCGGTGGAGCTCTTCCCCGGGTGCGACCACGCGTGCGTGTCGCTGGTGCACCGCAGCCACCGGATCGACACCCCCGCCTTCACCGACGAGGCCGCCCGCCGGGGCGACGAGCTGCAGTACCGCCTGCAGGAGGGCCCCTGCCTCGACGCGATCTGGACCGAGGAGACGGTCCACAGCGAGGACCTGACCACCGAGGAACGCTGGTCCACGTGGGGCCCGCTCGCAGCCGACGAGCTGGGGATCCGGTCGATGCTGTGCTTCCAGCTCTTCACCAGCCGCGACAGCCTGGGTGCTCTCAACCTGTACGGGATCAGGACGTCGGCATTCAGCGAGGCCGACGTCACCATGGGGTACGCCCTGGCAGCCCACGTGTCGATCGCCCTTGCCGGCGAACGCGACCTCAGCGACGCCAACCTGGCAATGGCCGGCAAGATCCTCATCGGGCAGGCCGAGGGCATCCTCATGGAGCGGCACGCGCTCGATGGCCAGCAGGCATGGGAGTCATTGGCCCGCCTCGCCGTCGACCAGCAGGTCAGCATGGAGGCCGCTGCCGCGCAGGTGATCGAGGACCGCTCGCACCCTCGTTGACCACCAGGCCGCCGCTGGCACGGGTCAGCCAATGGCACGGTCCGTTCCGGCCGGGCCCGCCCGAGCCGTGCCCTCAGCCCGGTCCGGACCCACTCCGGCCAGGTGGGGTCTGATCGGTACGGACGCCGTCACGGTCACGACGCCCAGGTCGCCGACCGAGCAGTCCAGCACCCGGGCTTCGTGGCGGCGGGCGATCCGGTCGGCCTCCCGACACGCGGCAGCCGGATCCGCGTGCACCTGGAAGTGGCCCGCGGCGGCGAGCGCGCCGAGGTCCGCCGCGGAACGGGCCACGTGCACCGAGCGCACGGCGCCCAGGACCACCAGTGCGCCGAGGGTCACGGTGAGCAGTGCCGCAATCACCCCGACGGCGAGCACCGTCGCGGACCCTCCCTCGCCGGTGCCGCGCCGCGCCGCGCGGCGCAACCGTTCCGCCGGGAGCTCACGGTGCGACATCGACCGACTCGATCCTGGCGGTGGAGGAGCACCTCGTGTCCGGACCGACCCAGGCCACACCGGCCGGCGCCGGCGCCGCCACGGTGACCGTCACGTGGCCATCCGCCCGCGCGATCTCGACGGTCGCCGACCCCGGTGCGGCCTGCCGGGCGTCCCGCACGGCCCGGGCAGGGGACTCGGCCCTGGCCAGCTCGCGGACGGCGACCCTCGCGGCATCGACGCACCGGACCTGGTCGACGCCCCAGGCGAGGGCCGACAGGCAGGTCACGAGGACGAGGACGACCGCAGGGAAGGTGAGGGCCAGCTCGGCCGTCACCATCCCCGCGTCGTCGATCGTCCTAGCGGATACCGAGCGCCTCGAGGATGACACCGGAGAGCCCCGACTCGACCGACCCGGACTTCACGACCGCCAGCAGGACGATCGCGAAGGTGCACGCGGCCAGTGTGCCGACCGCGTACTCGGCGGTGGTCATACCGGCCTCGCCGGCACGGTGCGCCCGGTGACGCCAACGCACGATGCTTCTCTTCATGGGTGCTCCTCACCTCGGGCGGCGCGGAATGCGCCGCGGTGAGATCCACACTTCGCCTGCGGGCCGGCCCGCGGGCGCTGCACGGAGAACCTGTGCACGGTGGGTGGGCGCCGCCGCCGGGTGTGGACGGGCCCGAATCCCGTCCCGCGGCCACGTGAGCCTAGGGTGCGCGCATGGAATCTGTGGCCGATGCCGTCGTCGGGATCAACGACATCTACTGGTACCTCGTCATCGTCTTGCTCGTCGTCGCCGGGCTGACCTTCACCATCTGGTCGGTGGTGGTGCAGATCCGCTTCGTGCCGGAGATGTTCCGCACGATCATCGAGCGGCCGACGGGCACGAAGGACGAGGACAGCATCTCGCCCTTCCGCGCCTTCACCATCTCGGCGGCCTCCCGCGTGGGCACGGGCAATGTTGCCGGTGTGGCGATCGCCATCACCCTCGGCGGTCCGGGAGCGGTGTTCTGGATGTGGATGCTCGCGCTCATCGGCGGCGCGACCGCCTTCGTGGAGTCCACGCTCGCCCAGCTGTACAAGGTTCGCGGTGGTGACAGCTACGTCGGCGGTCCGGCCTACTACATCCGTGACGGTCTCCGGCTGCCGTGGCTGGCCGCCATCTTCGCCGTGCTCATCACGATCACCTACGGATTCGTCTTCAACTCCGTCCAGGCGAACTCCATCTCCGCCTCCGTCCAGGGCAACATCGGCGGCAACAGCACGGTGACCGCATGGGTCGTGGGCCTCGCGCTCGCCGGCATCACCGGCGTGGTCATCTTCGGTGGTGTCCGCCGGCTCTCCGCGGTCACCGAGGTGATCGTGCCGCTCATGGCCGTCGCGTACATCGCCGTCGCGCTCGTCGTGGTCGCGATCAACATCCAGCACGTCCCCGCGATGGTCACCCTCATCGTCGAGCACGCGCTCGGGTTCCGCGAGATCGCCGGCGCCGCCTTCGGTGCGGCTGTCATGCAGGGCATGCGCCGCGGCCTCTTCTCCAACGAGGCCGGCATGGGTTCGGTACCCAACGCCGCCGCCACCGCCTCCGTCTCGCACCCGGTCAAGCAGGGTCTCGTCCAGACGCTCGGCGTCTACTTCGACACGATCCTCGTCTGCTCGGCGACCGCGTTCATCATCCTGCTGAGCGCCCCCTCCTTCGGCCTGGACGACCCCGAGGGCATCCAGCTGACGCAGAGCGCCCTGCAGGTCCAGGTCGGTGACTGGGCGGGGCCGTTCCTGTCCGTGGTGATCTTCTTCCTCGCGTGGTCCTCGGTGCTGGGCAACACCTACTACGGCGAGGCCAACATCCGCTTCCTCAGCGGCTCGGGGCGGATGCTCACGGCCTTCCGGGTGCTGGTCCTCCTCTGCGTCGTCGGCGGATCGCTCGGCTCGGTGGCGCTCGTGTGGAGCCTGGCCGACCTCTTCATGGGCCTGATGGCGACCATCAACCTCATCGCCATCCTGCCGCTGGCCGGCCTGACGATGGCACTGCTGAGGGACTACAGCGAGCAGAAGGCGCAGGGACGCAACCCGGTCTTCCACCGCAAGGACCTGCCGCAGGCACGAGGGGTGACCCTGTGGGACGACGCGGACATCGAGGTCTGGACCAAGGAGAGGGAGCCGGCCCGGTAGACGTCGCCCTCGCCCTCCTCACGGCAGCTGGGTCCCGACCAGCACCGCGACGAGGGGCACCACCGCGGTCGCGACGAAGGCCGGCAGGAAGCACAGCCCGAGCGGGAGCACGAGCATGACCGCGGCCGTGCCACCAGCCTGCTCGAGGCGCCGGGACTCCGTCTCGCGCAACGTCGTCGCCGCATCGAGGAGCACCCTGGCCGAGGGCGCACCGACGGCATCGGCGACGACGAAGGCCGTCGCCGTGGGGCCCCACACGGCACGGGCGTAACCCCAGGCCTGCCCCATCGGGCGTCCCCAGCGAAGGGCTGCCGCCACCCGAGTGAGGTCCTCCGCGGCCCCGGGGGCGGCCACCTCCGCGACCTCCTCGAGGGCCTCGACGAGGCCCCGGCCGGACTGCAGCGCGAGCGCGAGCAGGACACTGGCGTCCGCCACGTCCTCGACCGTGACGCCGACTCGTGCCGGAGACGGTTGCGGATCGGCACCACGTGACCACCACGCTCGGCCCGCGGATGTCCCGGGCCAGACGATGACCGCCCCGAGCACGAGCACCACGACCGCTCCGCTCACCGGTGCACCTCGGCGGCCACGGCCCGGGCGAGCACCCACCGGCAGACGAGCCAGCCGACGCCGGTCAGACCCAGCCCGACGGCCGCGCTGACCATCGTCACGACGCTGTGGCCGTAGACCTCCCAGGGCGCGAGGCCGAAGGTCAGCCCGGCCAGCGTCCCGACGAGTGGCAGCAACGTGAGCATCCGCATCGTCGCCCGCGCACCGGAGGTCGCCGCGTCCAGCCGGCGCCGCGCCTGGACCTGCGCCCGCAGCACCTGCGCGCTCGTCGTCATCGACGGCGCCAGGGCGACCCCGAGGTCCTCGCTGAGTGCCCAGGCCCCCGCGAGGGCGTTCAGCTCGGGTCGCTGCAGGGCGTGCGTGCGCCACACCTCCCCCGCGCGACCGCCCGATGACAGCTGCTCGTGCACGTCCGCGAGCACGCCCGCCCACGGCTGCGGTGACTCCCCGGCGACGACCCGGACCGCCGTGGTCGGCGTCGCGCCCGAGCGGAGTGTCATGGCGAGCAGGTCGGCGACGCGGGCCAGACCCTCGAGGTCGGCCAGCGGGGCGCCGTGCCGGGCGGACCGCCATCGCACGCGCAGTCGCGGCTCGGTGCCGGGCACTCCTGCGGCGGCAGCCCGCCCGGGCCAGCACAGGGCCGCGGCGAGGACGAGCGTGACGACCAGCAGGCTCACGACGGCGCCCCCGGGAGCGAGCCGATGGAGTCCACGACGCGCCGACCGCCGACCCGGCGCAGGTGGATGACCACGTCGATGGCACTGGCCACCTGCGCGCGCACGGCATCACGACTCATCCCGGCCAGGGCCCCGAGCGCCTCCAGGCGGCTCATCACGTCCTCGGCACGGTTCGCGTGGAGGGTGCCGCAACCCCCTTCGTGCCCGGTGTTGAGTGCGAGGAGCAGGTCGCGCACCTCGGCGCCGCGCACCTCACCGACGACGAGGCGATCCGGCCTCATGCGCAGCGCCTGGCGCACGAGGTCGACCATCGTCACCTCGCCGGCACCCTCCGTGTTCGCCGAGCGCGCCTGCAGCAGGACGACGTGCGGATGCTCCACCTGGATCTCACCGACGTCCTCGACGACGAGCAGCCGCTCGTGCGCGGGAACCTCAGCCAGGAGCGCGGCCAGCAGCGTCGTCTTGCCCGTGCCGGTCCCGCCGGTGATGACGTGGGCACGCCGCTCGGCGACGACCTCGCGCAGCTGTCCGGCCTGCCTCGGGGTGGCCATCCCGAGGTCGACCAACCGGTCCAGCCCGCCGCCGCGGTGACGTGGGATGCGCAGGCTCACGTGCGGGCCGCCGGCGACGAGCGGCGGCAGCACCGCGTGCAGGCGGATGCCGCGAGGCAGCAAACCGTCCACCCACGGCTGGGCATCATCCAGCCGCCGTGCGGCCATCGCCGCGAGCCGGGTCGCCAACCGGCGCACGGCAGCGTCGTCACCGACCTCGACGCCCACGGCTCGGGTGACGCCCGCACCGCGCTCGACCCACACCGAGCCGTCTCCGTTGACGAGGATGTCCGTGACGCTCTCGTCCGCCACCAGCGGCTCGAGCACCCCCAGCCCCATCAGCTCGGCCTGCAGCTCGTCCGAGCGTCGACGGGCTCCCGCGACGCCCAGGCGCACCGCCTCGGAGTGGGCCACGTCCGCGATCGCCGAGTCATCCGGCGTCCGCCCGGCCCGCACCTGCGCGTCCATGGCGCTCGACCACCTCACGAGACCAGCCCCAGCACCCCGTCGGCCCGGACGCTGGCATCGGCAACGCCCGTCGCGGGCAGGGCCCCCACCACCGCCCGGGCCACCTCACCGACCGGTCCGCGAGGTCGCGGCGCACGGCCGCGGGCCTCGTCCCGCAGGACACCGGGATCATCGGCGCAGTGCTCCAGCAGCGGCAGGCCCAGGTGGTCCGCGGCTCGCGCCGCCACCCGCTCGGCCCGACGCGGGCCCCGGGTGACCAGGAGGGTCCGGTCGGTCAGGTCGCCCAGGTCGGCGGCCCACCGCTCGCCATCCCGCAACCAGCGCGGACGCACCCCGACGAGCCCGATGGCGATGTCCGCGAGCCGGCGCAGCTCCTCGGGAAGCACGGGTCCGGACGGCGCGTCGAGGACGACGGGCCCGATGGCGGCCAGGGCCTCGACGACCGCCGCGGTCGCCGAGACCGACGGCCGCCCTCCCCGGGCCGCGAGCGCCGGTACCGGCCCTGCCGGGAGCCGCCGCCGCAGGCCCTCCGCGTCGACCGGTCCCTCGTGGTCGGCGAGATCGCCCCACCGCAGCCCCTCGAGGTGCTCGACCGCCAGCGTCGCGTCCAGCCCGCCACCCCGGAAGTCGGCGTCGACGAGCGTCGGCGCACGGCCCCGGCCCAGGACGGTGCCGGTGACGGCGGTGAGAGTCGAGGCGCCCAGCCCGCCGGAGGCGCCGGTCACGAGGATCACGGGATGCATGCCCCGAGGCTGCCGCCCTGCCGGACCGACCGAGGCCGGGCGGCTCACTCCTGTGGGAAGCCCCGCCCGTCGTTCCCGCTTGTGGACAACGGCACCGGGACAAACGACGGCCCCGGCGGGGGAGCGCCGGGGCCGTCTACGCTCGGACTCCGGGGGGAGGGAGCCGCGCGTCGCCGCTCAACCCTCAGGGAGCGGCTACATCCAACTTTAACGGACTCCGGACGCAACGCAATTCCTAACGACTGTCACATTTGCGACGGGTGTTCACTCGCCCGGAGCGCCCCCTCGAGGACACCCCGAGCGGGCCCGAGGATCCGTCGGGACGGCCTCAGCCGATGCGTCCGGCCCGCACCGAGTCAGCGATCCGCCACCCCTCCTCGGCACCGGCCACGAGCGAGTCACCACAGTGCTGCAACCACAGGACCAGACCCGGCTGGCCCCCGTGGACGTATCCGTTCAACGAGCCGAGGTAGGCCGGGCCGCCTTCGTGCCCGTGCCCGGCCTCGGGAACGGCCACAGCGGTCGGGTCGAGCCCCGTCTCCGCGATGAGGGCGCGCTCCACGGCGCGGGCGACGAGGCCGTTGCCCACCACGAAGGGGCGCACCGTGGTGATCTCCGCGTGGACGATCGATGCGACGACGAGGGCGGGGGCCTCGCTCGCCCCCTGCATGAGCTCGATGATGCCGTTGAGGCGGTCGCGCAGCTCGGCGCCCGTGGGGGCCGCACCCAGGTCGGCGAACTCCTCGCAGCCCTCCCCCTCGCGACGCGGCCGACCCAGCTGGTCGTGGTCGTCGACGAGCTGGGCTGCTGCGACGGTGTGCAGCCGCGCCAGTGCCTGGCCGGGCGACCGGGTGATGAGCTGGCCCAGGTGCTCCGTCTCGGACGTCGCGGAGATCGCCCCGTGGATGACCCGCTCCGCGGGGTCCGGGCGCGGGTTGCGCTCACGGGCCCCGCGCATGAGGTCACGCACGATGGAGGCCGTCGACCGGGCCCCGTCGAGCTCGGCGCTCGCCCACGCACCGCGCACCCGTGACTCGGCGGCCGCCTCCGGGATACGCCGCCGCAGGGCCTCGTGCCACCGCAGCTGCGTACACACCTCCCGGGCCTTCGCGGACGCGTCGGCCACCTCGGGCAGGGCAGCGATCGTGGTCAGTGCGGACAGGAGGGGACTGGAGTCGGCCACCCCCACAGCGTAGGCCGCACTAGTCTGCGCCCATGACCGCCGGCCTGCACCTCCCCACCGTGGTGGTCGTCTCGGGTGCCTTCATCGCCTGTGGTCTGCTCATCGCGTTCCTGCGCTGGCGACGCCACCGCCCCGGGTTCATCTCGGTCACCGACCAGGCGACGTACGAGACCCTGCACACCGCGTCGGTAGCAGCACGCCACCTCGCCGACGGGTTCACCGACGAGGGCTGCGAGCGCGCGGCTCCCTTCCTGCGGGCGATGCTCGCCACGCCCGCGCTGGCGATCTGCGACCGGAGCAGTGTCCTCGTCTGGGACGGCGAAGGGAGGCACCACCTGCCCGGTGTCATGGACCAGGGGCAGTCGGTCTTCTCCTCGGGACGCACGCTCGTCCTCGGACCGGAGTCAGTCACCTGCAGCTCGCTGGAGTGCCCCCTGCGCTCGGCCGTGCTCGCCCCGGTGTCCGTCGAGGGCCGGGTGATCGGGATGATCGCCGGTTTCGGACCGGCGGCGTCCGCAGGTCTCGCCCGCGCCGCGGAGGAGGTCGCCTCGTGGGTGGCCACCCAGGTCGAGCTGGCCGAGCTCTCCCACCAGCGCACCCGCGCCATGGAGGCCGAGCTGCGTGCCCTGCGCGCCCAGATCTCGCCCCACTTCATCTACAACAGCCTCGCGGCGATCGCCTCCTTCGTGCGCACGGACCCGGCCCGCGCCCGCGAGCTGCTGCTCGAGTTCGCCGACTTCACCCGGTACGCCCTGCGACGCGACGGCGCCTTCACGACCGTCAGCGAGGAGCTGCGCAATGTCGAGCGCTACCTCGTCCTCGAGCAGGCCCGCTTCGGCGAGCGTCTCGGCATCACGCTGAAGGTCGCGCCCGAGGTGCTCCCGGTCCGGGTGCCCTACCTCGCCATCCAGCCCCTCGTGGAGAACGCCGTGCGCCACGGGCTGGCCCCCAAGGAGGGGCCGGGTCACATCACCCTGAGCGCCATCGACCACGGCACCGATGCCGAGTTCGCGGTCGACGACGACGGGGTCGGGGCCGACCCGGAAGCCATCCGCAAGGTCCTCGACGGGCAGTCCCGCACCGACTCGGTCGGACTGGGCAACGTCGACGCCCGCCTGCGCCAGGTCTACGGCGAGGAGTTCGGGCTCGTCGTCGACACGGCACCGGATGCGGGGATGCGGGTCTCGTTCCGGGTACCCAAGTACTCCCCCGCCCTCGAGGAACCCGCCTAGTGTGGTCCCCATGTCGCGCGCGCCACTCCCAGGGCTGACCGCCCTCGTCGTCGACGACGAGGCCCCGGCACGCAACGAGGTCGCCTGGCTGCTCGACCAGGACGACCGGGTCAGTCGTGTCCTCACCGCGTCCAGCGGCACGGCGGCCCTCGCCGCACTCGAGCGCGAGCAGATCGACGTCGTCTTCAGCGACATCGCCATGCCCGGCCTCGACGGCATGGCGCTCGCCCGCGTCATCCGTCGCTTCGCGGAGCGACCCCGCGTCGTCTTCGTCACGGCCTACGACACCCACGCCGTCGACGCCTTCGACCTGGACGCGGTGGACTACCTGATGAAGCCGGTGCGCCCGGAGCGGATCGGCGAGGCGGTCCGGCGCTGCCTCGCGTCGGCAGACCGGGAGACGGGGACCCCCGAGACGGGCGAGTCCGACGAGACCATCCCGGTCGAGCTCGGCGGGGTGACCCGCTTCATCCCGCGCAGCGAGATCCGGTGGGTGCAGGCCCAGGGCGACTACGCCCGGCTGCACACCCCCTCGGGCTCGCACCTCGTGCGCATCCCGCTGGCCACGCTCGAGGACCGGTGGGCCGAGGCCGGATTCGTCCGGATCCACCGCTCCACCCTCGTCTCCACCCGGCACATCAGCGAGGTCCACAACGACGGCGGACGCTGCTCGGTCGTCGTCGACGGCACCGAGCTGCAGGTGAGCCGCCGGCACACCCGCGCGCTGCGGACCACCCTGCTGCGCCCCCGTACCGACTCCGTCGACGGGTGACGCCCCCACCGGAGCGGGTCCGGGTCACCCGCACCCGCAGGAGCACCGAGGGCGATCACCCGCGCACGGTGCGCGAGGAGATCGTCGGGGAGTCCGGGCTCGGTGCGACGTACGTCTCCTCGCTCATGCGCGCCCAGCTCCAACTCACGCTCGGGGTCCTCGCGGTCGGCGTGATGACCCTCTGCGCCCTCCCCCTGATCTTCGCGCTCGTCCCACCCGTGCGATCGCTGTCCGTTCTCGGGATCCCGGTCGCCTGGCCCGTCCTCGGTGTGGTCGTCTACCCCGTCGTCGTGCTCGTCGCCCGGTGGTACACCCGCTCCGGTGAGCGGCTGGAGGCGGAGTTCGAGGACCTCGTGAGTCGCCGGTGAGCGACCCGCTGAGCGTCGCCGCGATCGTCGTCGTCTGCATCACCACCCTCGCGCTCGGCGCCCTGGGGCTGCGGCTGGCGACGGGGACGAGCGACTTCTACGTCGCCGGTCGCGCCGTCACCCCGTGGCGCAACGCGAGCGCCATCGGGGGCGAATACCTCTCCGCCGCGAGCTATCTGGGTGTCGCCGGGCTCGTCTACGAGAACGGCGTCGACATGCTGTGGATGCCCGTCGGCTACACGGTCGGGTACCTCGTCCTGCTCGTCCTCATCGCCGCTCCCCTGCGCCGGTCCGGCGCGTACACGCTCCCGGACTTCGCCGAGTCCCGGCTGGAGTCCTCGACGCTGCGGCGCGGCTGCGCCCTGCTCGTCGTCGGCATCGGGTGGCTCTACCTCCTGCCGCAGATGCAGGGGGCGGGCCTGGCGCTGCGGCACGTCTCGGGGCTGCCCACCTGGGTGGGCGTCACCGTGCTCACCGTGATCGTCACCCTCAACGTCGCCTCCGGCGGCATGCGGGCGGTCACCCTCGTGCAGTCGGTCCAGTACTGGATCAAGCTGTCGGCCATCGCCATCCCGGCCTTCGTCCTGCTCGCCGTGTGGGCACAGTCCGGGGCGCCACCACCGCAGGCCGACGACTCCTGGTGGGAGCCGCTCACCTCGACCGAGCCGGTCACCCGCTCGCTCTTCACCACCTACAGCACCCTCGCCGCCCTGTGCCTGGGCACCATGGGGTTGCCGCACATCGCCGTGCGCTTCTACACCAACCCCGATGGCGTGGCTGCCCGACGCACGACGGTCGCCGTGCTGGCGCTACTCGGGCTGTTCTACCTCTTCCCACCGGTCTACGGCTTCCTCGGGCGGGCGTACCTCGACGCCCCCGACCTGCTCAACGACCCCGGCCGCACGGTGGTCCTCGCCCTGCCCGGGGCCATGCTGCCCGGCCTGGAGGGGCGGCTGCTGACCGCCCTCGTCGCCGGCGGCGCCTTCGCCGCCTTCCTCTCCACCGCCTCGGGCGTGACCATGTCGGTGGCGGGGGCGATCGACCAGGACGTGCTCCGACCTCTCCTGAGCCGACTGACCAAGAGCGACGCGACGCCCGCCGGCTCCTTCCGTCTCGCCGCCGGGATCGGGGTCCTCGCCCCCTTCGCCGTGGCGGCCTCGACCGCGCCGGTGGGGATCTCGTCCGCCGTCGGCCATGCCTTCGCCATCGCGGCGGCCACCTTCGCCCCCTTGCTGATCCTCGGCGTCTGGTGGCCTCGGCTGACGGCGAAGGGGGCCGCGGCAGGGGTCCTCGTCGGTGGCCTGACCACGGGTGCCGCGGCGCTGGCCTCCGTCCTCGGCCTCGTCCCGGACGGGTGGACCGGCGCGCTCGTCGCCGCGCCGACCGCGTGGGCGACCCCGCTCGCCTTCGTCGTCACGGTGCTGGTCTCGCTGGCGACCCCCGGCTCGCGTCCCCGCCGCTGGGCGCGCACCATGGCTCGACTGCACACCCCGGAGGAGGTCTTCGCCGACGCGCGATGACCGCTCGTCGCAGCCGGGCGACCGCTCATCGTGGGGCTCCCTCCCGCACGGCGACGCAGGCAGCACGTCGACCGCGGAGGACGACCCGGACGCGCACGACAGGTCCCCTCCTGCACCAGTGTTGGTCCATCCGGCCGGAGCCGTCCGGACCCACCAACTACCCGGAGGTGTGTTGTGAGCAACGACGCTCCCACGCTCGGCGAGCGCTACATCGCCGTCCAGGAGTCCGAGGATTTCGGCGAGCTGCGCCGCAAGTTCCGCGGATTCGTCTTCCCCGTCACCGCGTTCTTCCTCGCGTGGTACTTCCTCTACGTGCTGCTGTCGATGTTCGCACCCGACTTCATGGGCACCCCGGTCTTCGGCAGCATCAACATCGGCCTGCTCCTCGGGCTGGGCCAGTTCGTGACGACCTTCGCGATCACGATCGTCTACGTCCGCTGGGCCGACCGGGTCTTCGACCCGCGCGCCGAGGCGCTGTCCGCCAGCGTCGGCAGCCACGGGACCCCGGAGGTGGACGGCTGATGAGCGCCATGAGCACCCTGGCCGCCGCGACCACGACCGGTTCGCCGGCCCTGAACATCACGATCTTCGTCGTCTTCGTCGTCGCGACGCTGGCGATCGTCATCAAGGTGGCGTCCGGCCACAAGACCGCCAGCCAGATGTACACCGGCGGCGCTGCGTTCTCCGGCCGGCAGAACGGCCTGGCCATCGCCGGCGACTACCTCTCGGCCGCAAGCTTCCTCGGGATCGCCGGGGCCATCGCCCTGCAGGGGTATGACGGCTTCCTCTACTCCATCGGCTTCCTCGTGGCCTGGCTCGTCGCCCTGCTCCTGGTGGCCGAGCTCTTCCGCAACACCGGCCGCTTCACGCTGGCCGACGTGCTGTCCTACCGGTTGCGGCAGCGTCCGATGCGCATCGCCACGGCCAGCTCGGTCCTCGCGGTCTCCTTCTTCTACCTGCTGGCCCAGATGGCCGGCGCCGGATCCCTCGTCTCGCTGCTCCTGGGCGTCGACGGCGCGATGGCGCAGAACGTCGTCATCGCCGTCGTGGGCATCGTCATGGTCAGCTACGTGATGATCGGTGGCATGAAGGGCACCACCTGGGTGCAGATGATCAAGGCCGTGCTGCTGATCTTCGCCGTGGCGATCATGACCGTGTGGATCCTGGGCAGCTACGGCTTCAACTTCTCCGCCCTCATGCAGGCCGCGGTCGACAAGAGCCCCACCGGGGTCGGGGACAAGCTCCTCGAGCCGGGCCTGAAGTACGGCGAGAGCCTGACGACGAAGATCGACTTCATCTCCCTCTCGCTCGCCCTCGTCCTCGGGACCGCCGGACTCCCCCACGTCCTGCAACGCTTCTACACCGTCCCGACGAGCAAGCAGGCCCGCAAGTCGGTCGAGTGGGCCATCTGGCTCATCGGTGGCTTCTACCTGCTGACGCTGGTCATCGGTTACGGCGCCGGCGCCCTCGTCGGTCCGGACGTCATCAACGACGCCCCGGGCAAGGCGAACGCCGCCGCTCCGCTGCTGGCCTTCGAGCTCGGCGGGTCCTGGCTGCTCGGCATCGTCTCGGGCATCGCCTTCGCGACGATCCTCGCGGTCGTCGCCGGGCTGACGATCACCGCGAGCGCGAGCTTCGCCCACGACCTGTACAACCAGGTCTTCAAGAACGGCGAGGCCACCCAGGAGCAGGAGGTGAAGGTGTCGCGCTACGCGGTCATCGGTATCGGCATCGTGGCGATCCTCGGCGGCATGCTCGCCAAGAACCAGAACATCGCCTTCCTCGTGGCCCTCGCCTTCGCCGTCGCGGCGAGCGCGAACCTCCCGACGATCCTCTACAGCCTCTTCTGGAAGCGCTTCAACACCCGTGGGGCGCTGTGGTCGATGTACGGCGGCCTCGGGTCGGCGATCGTCCTCATCGCCTTCTCCCCCGTGGTCTCCGGGTCCGAGACGGCGATGATCCCGGGCGCCGACTTCAGCATCTTCCCGCTGGCCAACCCGGGTCTGATCTCGATCCCGCTCGGCTTCATCCTCGGCTGGCTCGGAACGATCTCCAGCAAGGAGTTCAACCGCGCCAAGTACGCCGAGATGGAGGTGCGCAGCCTCACCGGACACGGCGTGGCCGAGATGGTCGACCACTGAGCCGACCCGCGCGACGTGCGCAGCACGCGCCCCGAAGGGGGGAGAGCCGCGGCTCTCCCCCCTTCGTCGTGTCAGCGCGGTGCGGGAAGGTCAGGCATTGGCCGGGGCGTGCGTGCCCGCGCCGCGACGGCGGATGACCGGGTCCGTGGTGGTCGCGGTCTCGTCCGCCGCGGCCTGCGCCCCCAGGACGACGAAACCGTTGTCCGCGAGGAGGTCGAGGTCCTCCTGCGCGGCCTGCCCCTCGGCCGTGAGGTAGTCCCCGAGGAAGATCGAGTTGGCCACGTGCAGCCCGAGGGCCTGCAGGCTGCGCAGGTGCATCTCCCGGCCCGCGGCGATACGGATCTCCGTCGACGGTGCGAGGAGCCGTGCCGCGGCGAGGATCCGCAGGCAGCGCAGCGGCGTCAGCTCCCACGTCTGCTGCTTCGGGGTCCCGTCGAAAGGGATGAGGAAGTTGATCGGAATCGACTCCGAGCCCATCTCGCGCAGCGCGACGAGCGCCTCGACGAGCTGCTCGTCGGTCTCGCCGAGGCCCGCGATGAGCCCGCTGCACGGGGAGAGACCGGCGCCCTGCGCCCTGGCCACCGTGCGGACCCGGTCCTCGTAGGTGTGCGTGGTGACGATCTGGTCGTGGTGCGACTGCGCGGTGTTGATGTTGTGGTTGTACGCGTCGGCCCCGGCCTCCCGCAGCCGCTCGGCCTGGCCGTCCCGCAGGAGCCCGAGGCAGGCGCAGACCTCGACGTCGGGGCGCTCGTCCTTGATCGCACCGACCATGCCGGCGACCCGCTCGACGTCGCGGTTGCTCGGGCCACGGCCGCTGGCGACCATGCACACCCGGGTCGCGCCACCGCGCAGCCCGGCCCTGGCCTGCTCGAGCGCCTCGTCCTCCGTGAGCCAGGTGTAGCGCAGGATCTCGCTCGTGGAGCTGAGCGCCTGGGAGCAGTAGCCGCAGTCCTCGGGGCACATCCCGGACTTGAGGTTGACGAGGTAGTTGACCTTGACGGTCATGCCGAAGTGCGCGCGTCGCAGCCGGCCGACGGCGGCCACGAGGTCCAGCACCTCCTCGTCGGGTGTCCCCAGCACGGCAAGGGCGTCCTGCGGTGTCGCCTCCGCTCCGGCGAGGATGCGGTCGACGAGGTCGTCGTGGGTGGTCATGTGGCTACCTCCGGTGTCTGGGTCTGGTCAGTCGTCGCCCACGCCACGGGCGTGGAGGGCGTCGCCCGTCGCCTGGGCGTCGGCCACGACCCGGATGGCGAAGGGGGTGAGTCGGGCCCGCACATCACGCTCCAGCCCGCGGGCGCGGGCCGCGTCACGGGTCTCCTCGGCGAGCCCGATCGTGGCGGGGATGGTGCGGAGCACGAGCGAGAACGCGAGCGCCACCCGCTCCGGCTCGAGCCGGAACCGGTGCCCCGGGATGCGACGGACGAGCCTCGACGGCGGCTCCAGGGCACGCTCGACGACGTCGAGGATGGCGTCGACCGGCGTGGTCGTGGTGACGACGGTGGCCAGGAGGACGAGGGCGACGAGGTCCCCCACGGTCTCGACGGCTCGCGGCCAGCCTTCCTGGCGGGTGAGCCAACCACCCAGCACGAGGACGAGGAGCAGCAGCCCGCGCAGAGCCCGGACCAGGTCGCGGCCCGGCATGCGCGCGAGGGCCACGAGCGCCACGGTGACACCGAGGGCGAGGAGCGCCGACGGCCACCCCCGGAGGATCGCGACGAGCGGACCGGCCACGAGCAGGGCCAGCAGCTTCGTCCCTGCGGACAGCCGGTGCAGGCACGTGTCGGCGGGCCGGTACCCACCGAGGAGCAGGCGGCTCATGCACTCACCCGGTACTGCGCGACGACCTCGGCGGCGGGCCCGTCGGCGACGACACGCCCTCCGGCGACCAGGAGTGCCCGGTCGCACCTCTCGGCGAGCTCGAGGTCGTGGGTCACGAGGACGAGCTGCTGGGGCAGGGCCATCAGCAGGTCCCCGACCCGGCGGGCGTTGGTCAGGTCGAGCAGGGTGGTCGGCTCGTCCGCGACGAGGACGTCGGGGTCGAGTGCGAGTACGCCCGCGAGCGCCAGCAGCTGGGCCTGACCGCCCGAGAGCGCGTGCACGCTGCGGTCCTCGAGTCCGTCGAGTCCGTGGGCCGTGAGGATCTCGCGGACGGCCTGCCGCCGGGCCCCGGGGTCCCGGTGGCTGCGGCGGAGGGAGAGGGCCACGTCCTCCCCCGCGGTCGGCATCACCAGCTGGGCCCGGGGGTCGGTGAAGGAGAAGGCGACCCGTCGTCGCACCGCACGCCCGTCGCGGGCGACGTCCAGTCCGTCGACGCGGACCGTCCCGGTGGTGGCCGTCACGAGCCCGTTGAGGAGACGCGCCAGGGTGGACTTGCCGGCGCCGTTCGGACCGATGAGGGCGACCCGGTGCTCGGTGAGCTCCAGGCTCGTCCGCTCGAGGACCAGTCGGTCACCGTCGGCCGTGGACCGCCGGACGGTGACGTCCTCGAGTTCCAGGCGGGCCATCAGGACCCGCGGCGCAGCAACCACGGGAAGGCCCGGTGCACCGCTGCAGCCACGGCCGCGGTGGCGGCCAGCTTGATGAGGTCACCGATCCAGAAGGCGGCGTCCACCGTGGCTGCGGCCGTCCAGTCGAGGTCCGCCCGCAGGTGCAGACCGACGATGCCCGCGCCGTGGATGAGCGCCACGGCGAGCAGGCCACCGGCGAAGAGCGCGGCGGCGCCCGGGGTCCCGGACCGGCGCGCGAGGGCGGTGGCCACGGTACCGATGACCGCGGCGCCGACGACCATGCCGATGATGTACCCGCCCGTCGGCCCGCTGATGACGGCCAGTCCCGCCTTGCCGTTGGCGAAGACGGGCAGGCCGGCGACGCCGACGCCGATCCACAGCACCACGGCCATGGCCCCCCGTCGGGCCCCCAGGACCGCCCCGGCGAGCAGCACCCCGAAGGTCTGCAGCGTGATCGGCGCGAAGGCCGAGACGTTGATGGCGGGCAGGATCGAGCACACGGCGATGAGGGCGGCCAGCGCCGCGACGAGCGCAAGATCGACGGAGGCGGCACGGTCCCGGGTGGCCAGATGGGTCGTCACGGTCGGTCCTCCGTCGTCGCACTGAACGCCGTTCACCGGCGGTGAACGGCGTTCAGATTAGGGTGCGGGGCAGGTAGGGTCAAGTTGATCCGCAGGACGCACCAGGACGAAGGGAGGGCCGTGCCCGACGCCCACACCCCCCGCTCGCGCCCACTCACCCGCGCCCTCCTCGTCGACACGGCGCTGGCGATCCTCGCCCGGGCGGGCCTGCCCGACCTGACGATGCGCGCGATCGGCACGGAGCTCGGCGTGCGGCAGAGCGCGCTGTACCACCACGTCGACAACAAGCAGGCGCTCCTGGGCGCCGTCGCCGACGAGATCATCGCGCGTGGTCCGCGCGGCCCGGCCGGGGTCGGGGACGACTGGCGCCGCCGGGCGCGCCGCCGGTGCGCCGACCTCCACGCGGCCGTGACCGCCTACCCGGACGGCGCCGATCTGGTCATGAGCATGTGGGCCTTCGGGATGGGTGCGCAGGCGCCCTTCGTCGAGCTGCGCGACCTCCTCACCGAGGCCGGCCTGTCCACCGAGGTGGCCCCGACGGCGGCCCGAACCCTCCTGCACTTCGTGTACGGGCACGCCTACGACGAGCAGTCCCACGAGCACGCGGCCCGATCCGGGATCACCCCGGGCGAGCGTGCGCCGACGGACTTCGACACCGGCTTGGACATCGTGCTCACCGGCATCAGCGCGCTGCCGGGACTCACCGACGACCGACCCCGGACCGCTCGCCCGGGCCGCTGACCTCAGGCCGGGGCAGCCGCCTGGGCGCGCAGCGCCGCCGCCCGGTCGTCGTCGACGGTGGCGAAGAAGTCCCCGACGACGTCCTCGAGGTGACCCAGACCCCGGGCCGCGAAGAGGATCGGCTGGTACTTGGTGATGTCGTAGTTGAGGGTGCCCATGTCCACGAGGTCCAGGTCCCGGATCTCCATGGACGCGTACTCCTGGATCTCGCCGTAGCTGGAGAGGATCCCGGCCCCGTAGGCCTTGAGATCGTCCCCGTCGTAGGCGACCCCGAACTCGATCGAGAACCAGAAGACGTCGGCGACGAACTGCATCGCCTCGTCCGTCTCCAGCCGCAGTGACGCCTCGCCGGCGGCTTGCGTGATTGCGGCGAAGCGGGGGCTGGCCAGCTGGTTCGCGTGCCCGATGACCTCGTGGATGATGTCGGGCTCCGGCGTGTACAGCGGCTCGGCGCCGTGGCGCAGGTACTGCGTGGAGTTGAAGGTCTGGTTGGCCAGGTCCGCGTAGAAGTCACGCAGCGGCACCAGCCCCGGCGCGCAGACATAGCGCCATCCGGTCAGCGGCAGCAGCCGCTCGCTGACCTCGTGCAGCTGCGGGACGTGGTCGACGGGCAGCGCCAGCCGCTCCTTGGCCGCGAGGTACTCGGGGTGCGCGTGGGCCTCGTGCAGGGGCGCGAGCTCACGGCTGACCTGTCGCCAGACCGAGTGCTCGTCCTCGGTGTAGTCGATGGACGGGACGGGCTCGGTGCGGCGGTCCCAGCGCAGTGCCGTCCCTGCGATCTCGCCCCGCCGACGCAGGTACTCCGCGTCGTCGCGACCCGGGTGGGTGTCCGCCAGGTGGACCTCCACGGTGCCGTCGTCGTGCTCGGTCACGGGTGAGTACAACTGTCCTTCGGTGAACACGTCACCACCTCCTTGTGGTCAGTCAACAGTGACAGATCAGGACCATCGAGGCCACGGGCGCGGGGAACACTGGTCATGATGTGCAGTGCGCTGGCGCTCCGCTCCCCCCGCGCCTGGGCACAGTGCGTACCCCCCGGGGCAGGTACCGAGCGGCACCTGCCGTTCGTCGCCCCGGGGCCGACGCCCGGCGACGGTGAACGGTCATCGATTGTGCTCATGACCACATCGGGGGAAAGTAGGGGTGGTACCCACCGTGCGCTGACGCACGGCCACTCGATGAGGAGGACACGTGTCGGACTACGCCCCGAGCACCGAGTTCGCCGACCAGGCGGTCGGCAAGGCAGACCTGTACGACGAGGCTGCGGCAGACCATGAGGGATTCTGGGCCGCCCGTGCCCGCGAGTACGTCACCTGGAGCAAAGACTTCGACACCACGCTCGACTGGAGCGACGCCCCCTTCGCCAAGTGGTTCGTCGGCGGCGAGCTCAACGTCGCCCACAACTGCGTCGACCGCCACGTCGAGGCCGGCAACGGCGACCGCGTCGCGATCCACTTCGTCTCCGCCAACGGCGACGACGACCGTGCGATCACCTACGCAGACATGCAGCGTGAGGTCGCCAAGGCCGCCAACGGCCTCGAGTCCCTGGGTGTGGAGAAGGGTGACCGGGTCGCCATCTACATGCAGATGATCCCGGAGACGATCTTCACGATGCTGGCCTGTGCCCGCATCGGTGCACCGCACTCGCTCGTCTTCGCCGGCTTCTCCGCCGATGCGTTGCGGGCCCGCATCGACGACGCGGACGCCAAGGTCGTCGTCACCAGCGACGGCCAGTTCCGCAAGGGCAAGGCCATGCCGTTGAAGAAGGCCGTCGACGAGGCCGTCGAGGGCACCGCGGCGCAGAAGGTCCTCGTCGTCAAGCGCACCGGCATCGATGTCGACTGGAACGACCGGGACGTCTGGTGGGACGACGTCGTCACACCGGCTGCGGACACCCACGAGGCGGTCGCCCACGACAGCGAGCACCCCCTCTTCCTGCTGTACACCTCCGGCACGACCGGCAAGCCCAAGGGCATCCTGCACACCACGGGCGGATACCTCGTGCAGTGCGCCTACACCAACGCCGTCGTCCACGACCTGCACCCGGAGACCGACGTCTACTGGTGCACCGCCGACATCGGCTGGGTGACCGGGCACAGCTACATCGTCTACGGCCCGATGGCCAACGGCGCCACGCAGATCGTCTTCGAGGGCACCCCGGACAGCCCCCACAAGGGCGTCTTCTGGGAGATCGTGCAGAAGTACGGCGTCTCGATCCTCTACACCGCCCCCACTGCGATCCGCACCTTCATGAAGTGGGGCCACGACATCCCGGAGCAGTACGACCTGTCCTCCCTGCGCGTGCTCGGCTCGGTCGGTGAGCCGATCAACCCGGAGGCCTGGCGCTGGTACCGGGAGCACATCGGCGGTGGCAGCACCCCGATCGTGGACACTTGGTGGCAGACCGAGACGGGAGCGATCATGAACTCCCCGCTCCCGGGCGTCACCGACCTCGAGCCGGGCAGCTCCCAGGCACCGGTGCCCGGCATCCACGCGGAGGTCCTCGACGACGAGGGCAACCGACTCACCGACCCCGAGGCGGTCGGCTACCTCGTGCTCACCAAGCCGTGGCCGGCCATGCTCCGCGGCATCTGGCGGGACCCGGAGCGGTACAAGGAGACCTACTGGAGCCGCTTCGGGCCCGACCTCTACTTCGCCGGTGACGGCGCGAAGTACGACGAGAAGGGCAACATCTGGATCCTCGGCCGCGTCGACGACGTCATGAACGTCTCCGGCCACCGGATGTCGACCGCCGAGATCGAGTCGGCGCTGGTCTCCCACGACAAGGTGGCCGAGGCCGCCGTCGTCGGGGCGTCGGACCCCACCACGGGACAGGCGATCGAGGCCTTCGTCATCCTGCGTCAGGACGCAGCGACCGAGGCCGACGCCGAGGGCGGCAACGAGCTCGTCACCGAGCTGCGCAACCACGTGGCCAAGCACATCGGCCCGATCGCCAAGCCGCGCTCGATCATGATCGTCTCCGAGCTGCCCAAGACCCGCTCCGGCAAGATCATGCGGCGGCTGCTGAAGGACGTCGCAGAGAACCGCGAGGTCGGCGACGTCACCACCCTCGCCGACTCCTCGGTCATGTCACTGATCCAGGACGGCATGTCCAAGTCGGCCAGCGACTGACCCACCACGACGAAGGGGCCTGCCCACCGGTTACCGGTGGGCAGGCCCCTTCTCGTGTGCCGTGGGACGGGACGCCGCCACCTCCGCACGCACGAAAGCCCCCAACGGTGTGGTTGGGGGCTTTCGTGTGAATGGTTGTCCGGCTGCGTCCTACTCTCCCACACCGTCTCCAGTGCAGTACCATCGGCGCTGAAAGGCTTAGCTTCCGGGTTCGGAATGGGACCGGGCGTTTCCCTTTCGCTGTGACAGCCGTAACTCTATGGAAATACGATTCGCAGGTTTCACCCCGGATCGGGGGTGGCTGACCGTATCTCGGGAACTGCACAGTGGACGCGAACGTTTCTTTTTTTACGCAACAAGTGTTGTGTGTGTATCAAGTCATCGGCTTATTAGTACCAGTCAGCTGCATGCATTGCTGCACTTCCACATCTGGCCTATCAACCCAGTCGTCTACTGGGAGCCTCTCGAACCGTAGTTCATGGAAACCTCATCTTGAGACATGCTTCCCGCTTAGATGCTTTCAGCGGTTATCACTCCCGAACGTAGCTAATGAGCGGTGCTCTTGGCAGAACAACTCACACACCAGAGGTTCGTCCAACCCGGTCCTCTCGTACTAGGGTCAGCCTCTCTCAAGTTTCCTACGCGCACAGCGGATAGGGACCGAACTGTCTCACGACGTTCTAAACCCAGCTCGCGTGCCGCTTTAATGGGCGAACAGCCCAACCCTTGGGAGATACTCCACCCCCAGGATGCGACGAGCCGACATCGAGGTGCCAAACCATCCCGTCGATATGGACTCTTGGGGAAGATCAGCCTGTTATCCCCGGGGTACCTTTTATCCGTTGAGCGACGGCGCTTCCACAAGCCACCGTCGGGTCACTAGTTCCGACTTTCGTCCCTGCTCGACATGTCTGTCTCGCAGTCAAGCTCCCTTGTACACTTGCACTCGCCACCTGATTGCCAACCAGGCTGAGGGAACCTTTGAGCGCCTCCGTTACTGTTTAGGAGGCAACCGCCCCAGTTAAACTACCCACCAGGCAATGTCCCTGATCCGGATCACGGACCGAGGTTAGATAACCAGAACGACCAGAGTGGTATTTCAACGATGACTCCACACACACTGGCGTGCATGCTTCAACGTCTCCCACCTATCCTACACAAGCCGTCCCGATCACCAATACCAAGCTATAGTGAAGGTCCCGGGGTCTTTCCGTCCTGCTGCGCGTAACGAGCATCTTTACTCGTAGTGCAATTTCGCCGAGTTCGTGGTTGAGACAGTGGAGAAGTCGTTACGCCATTCGTGCAGGTCGGAACTTACCCGACAAGGAATTTCGCTACCTTAGGATGGTTATAGTTACCACCGCCGTTTACTGGGGCTTAAATTCTCCGCTTCGGCCACACGTGGCCTAACAGGTCCTCTTAACCTTCCAGCACCGGGCAGGCGTCAGTCCGTATACATCGTCTTGCGACTTCGCACGGACCTGTGTTTTTAGTAAACAGTCGCTTCTCCCTGGTCTCTGCGGCCCTTTCCCCTAGCCCGTGAAGAGCTTCAGGGTCCGGGCCCCCTTCTCCCGAAGTTACGGGGGCATTTTGCCGAATTCCTTAACCACGATTCACTCGATCGCCTTGGTATTCTCTACCCAACCACCTGAGTCGGTTTGGGGTACGGGCGGCTAGAACCTCGCTAGAGGATTTTCTCGACAGCATAGGATCACCCTGCTTCCCGCTAAAGCGGTCACCATCAGGTCTCAGGCACATGAGCTGCGGATTTGCCTACAGCTCGCCCTACACCCTTGGACGTGGACAACCATCGCCACGCGGAGGCTACCTTCCTGCGTCTCCCCATCGCTTGACTACTACCAGCTCGGGTCACGCGTTCCACCCACCGGCGGGATCCGAAGATCCCTGTGGTGGGCTTCAGGCGCTTAGCATCACTGGATTCATCAGGGGCGGTTCTTCGCCGGTTCCGGAATATCAACCGGATGTCCATCGACTACGCCTGTCGGCCTCGCCTTAGGTCCCGACTTACCCAGGGCAGATTAGCTTGACCCTGGAACCCTTGGTTATTCGGCGGACGGGTTTCTCACCCGTCTTTCGCTACTCATGCCTGCATTCTCACTCGTGTGGCATCCACGACTGGATCACTCCGCCGCTTCACTCGCCACACGACGCTCCCCTACCCATCAACACGCCTGGACACCCACCCCGAAAGGAGGATGCCGAGCAGTGCGTTAATGCCACAGCTTCGGTGGTGTGCTTGAGCCCCGCTACATTGTCGGCGCGGAATCACTTGACCAGTGAGCTATTACGCACTCTTTCAAGGATGGCTGCTTCTAAGCCAACCTCCTGGTTGTCACGGCAACTCCACATCCTTTTCCACTTAGCACACGCTTAGGGACCTTAGCTGGTGATCTGGGCTGTTTCCCTCTCGACCACGGAGCTTATCCCCCGCAGTCTCACTGCCACGCTCTCACTTACCGGCATTCGGAGTTTGGCTAACGTCAGTAACCTGGTGAGGCCCATCAGCTATCCAGTAGCTCTACCTCCGGTAAGAAACACGTGACGCTGCACCTAAATGCATTTCGGGGAGAACCAGCTATCACGGAGTTTGATTGGCCTTTCACCCCTACCCACAGCTCATCCCCTCAGTTTTCAACCTAAGTGGGTTCGGTCCTCCACGACGTCTTACCGTCGCTTCAACCTGGCCATGGGTAGATCACTCCGCTTCGGGTCTAGACCCAGCGACTCATACGCCCTATTCGGACTCGCTTTCGCTACGGCTTCCCCACACGGGTTAACCTTGCCACTGAGCACTAACTCGCAGGCTCATTCTTCAAAAGGCACGCCGTCACCCCACAAGGAGGCTCCGACGGATTGTAGGCACACGGTTTCAGGATCTATTTCACTCCCCTCCCGGGGTACTTTTCACCTTTCCCTCACGGTACTTGTCCGCTATCGGTCACCAGGGAATATTTAGGCTTAGCGGGTGGTCCCGCCAGATTCACACGGGATTTCTCGAGCCCCGTGCTACTTGGGAACACTCCACGAGAGTCTGCATCATTTCGTCTACGGGGGTCGCACCCTCTGTGCCGAGCCATTCAAGACTCTTCGACTATGACGCAGATTTATCACTCCCGTCCGGGATGTCAGTCCCGAAACGAAGGTCCCACAACCCCGCACCTGCAACGCCTGACAGCTATCACACAAGTGCGGTTTGGCCTGATCCGATTTCGCTCGCCACTACTCACGGAATCACAATTGTTTTCTCTTCCTGTGGGTACTGAGATGTTTCACTTCCCCACGTTCCCTCTACCCGGCCTATATATTCAGCCGGGAGTGACTGGACTTGCCTCCAGCCGGGTTTCCCCATTCGGAAATCCTCGGATCACAGTCTGGTTATCGACTCCCCGAGGCTTATCGCAGATTCCTACGTCCTTCTTCGGTTCCTGGTGCCAAGGCATCCACCGTGCGCCCTTAAAAACTTGAGCCACAAAGATGCTCGCGTCCACTGTGTAGTTCTCAACATACGGGCAGCACCCCACCCAACTGTCGACGCTGACCACCACACCCCAAAACACAGGATGCACGTGGCAGTCCGCCGACCAGGCAGGGCCCACAACCAACACACCCACCACCACAACAGCAGCAGGCGCTTCGTTGGCCATCAGGAACAAGCTCACCGCCTGAACCCTCAGGACCCAACAACGTGTCCGACACCCACCCCGACCAGCCGCGGCGTTCCACCACACCCCCACCAAGGGGCTGCAGGTACTAGCACGCGACCCACCAGGGTCACGATGTCATGATCGATGTTCCACCCAGAGCACCCGGCTGCCGGACATCCGCCGACACAACCGGGCATGACCACCAACCACCACCAAAAGCAGTGGCCGGGGCATTGAAAGCTCCTTAGAAAGGAGGTGATCCAGCCGCACCTTCCGGTACGGCTACCTTGTTACGACTTAGTCCCAATCGCCAGTCCCACCTTCGACGGCTCCCTCCACGAGGGTTGGGCCACCGGCTTCGGGTGTTACCGACTTTCGTGACTTGACGGGCGGTGTGTACAAGGCCCGGGAACGTATTCACCGCAGCGTTGCTGATCTGCGATTACTAGCGACTCCGACTTCATGGGGTCGAGTTGCAGACCCCAATCCGAACTGAGACCGGTTTTTTGGGATTCGCTCCACCTTGCGGTTTCGCAGCCCATTGTACCGGCCATTGTAGCATGCGTGAAGCCCAAGACATAAGGGGCATGATGATTTGACGTCATCCCCACCTTCCTCCGAGTTGACCCCGGCAGTCTTCCATGAGTCCCCACCATTACGTGCTGGCAACATAGAACGAGGGTTGCGCTCGTTGCGGGACTTAACCCAACATCTCACGACACGAGCTGACGACAACCATGCACCACCTGTATACCGACCAAAAAGGGGCACCCATCTCTGGGTGTTACCGGTATATGTCAAGCCTTGGTAAGGTTCTTCGCGTTGCATCGAATTAATCCGCATGCTCCGCCGCTTGTGCGGGCCCCCGTCAATTCCTTTGAGTTTTAGCCTTGCGGCCGTACTCCCCAGGCGGGGCGCTTAATGCGTTAGCTGCGGCACGGAACTCGTGGAATGAGTCCCACACCTAGCGCCCAACGTTTACGGCATGGACTACCAGGGTATCTAATCCTGTTCGCTCCCCATGCTTTCGCTTCTCAGCGTCAGTAGTGGCCCAGAGACCTGCCTTCGCCATCGGTGTTCCTCCTGATATCTGCGCATTTCACCGCTACACCAGGAATTCCAGTCTCCCCTACCACACTCTAGTCTGCCCGTACCCACTGCAAGTCCGAGGTTGAGCCTCGGATTTTCACAGCAGACGCGACAAACCGCCTACAAGCCCTTTACGCCCAATAATTCCGGACAACGCTCGCACCCTACGTATTACCGCGGCTGCTGGCACGTAGTTAGCCGGTGCTTCTTCTGCAGGTACCGTCACTTTCGCTTCTTCCCTGCTGAAAGAGGTTTACAACCCGAAGGCCGTCATCCCTCACGCGGCGTCGCTGCATCAGGCTTTCGCCCATTGTGCAATATTCCCCACTGCTGCCTCCCGTAGGAGTCTGGGCCGTGTCTCAGTCCCAGTGTGGCCGGTCGCCCTCTCAGGCCGGCTACCCGTCGTCGCCTTGGTGAGCCATTACCTCACCAACAAGCTGATAGGCCGCGAGCCCATCCCAGACCGAAAAACTTTCCAGACCATGCCCATGCGGACTGATCTCATATCCAGTATTAGACGCCGTTTCCAGCGCTTATTCCGGAGTCTGGGGCAGGTTGCTCACGTGTTACTCACCCGTTCGCCACTGATCCACCCCAAGCAAGCTTGGAGCTTCACCGTTCGACTTGCATGTGTTAAGCACGCCGCCAGCGTTCGTCCTGAGCCAGGATCAAACTCTCCGTTGATGATAAAAACCCCCACCCCCAGGCAAAACCCAGGAGCAGAAGCCAATCAATAACCCAACAAAGGGCCTAAAATCCCGGCTGAGCAAGAACAACTAGCAAAAACTGCTACTTGTCTCAATCAACCAAAAGAAAATGCTCCCCAACCAAACCAACCCACACCACACGGCACAGGCCAGATCAGCCAAGGAACGAGGTATTGGCATCGATCATTTGACACGCTGTTGAGTTCTCAAGATTCACACGCACACCCCACACAACCCACCAACCGGCGACCTGCACAAGGGGCAACTTCTCCATCTTGCCGCTGTCCATGCTTGGGCGTCAAATCCGTGACCCGCTCTCTGAGGGGCCGGACTGCTTGATCGCGCTTGGATCTTCAGCGGCGGTGACCCACCGTAGCAGCGAGGCTGTACGGCTCCAAATCCGTGTCTCCGTGGTCGCGATGACCGTGGATCCTGCGATTCGAACGAGGGGCTGTCAGTCCTGGGACCGGCCTACTTGGTGCGACCCTGCAAGGGCCACCACTTGGTGTCCGTTCCTCCCTCTCGGGCTGACAGATGAAACATTAGATCACCCGTCGACCCGACGCCAAATCGCCTCTCCGGGAGTGCCCGTCCGGCCCGCGACGGGTGGGTTCCGGGACGGCCCGGGTGTCCCCGCCCGGCCTCGTCCCCCGCATCGGTGCCCACGCCCCCCGGCGAATCAGGACGGTGCGCAGGATGTCCGGCCGGTCGGTGATGATCCCGTCCACTCCCATGTCCAACAGCTCGTCCATCAGGGCCGGTTCGTTGACCGTCCACACCACGACCCGCACACCCAGACGGTGGGCCCGTCGCACGAGCGAGGGCGAGTGCACCGGGAGACGCCCGAGCCGGATCGGGAGGTGTGCGAAGCGTCCGGCCACGGTCACGGCCGGCGGTTGGAGGCCCACCGTCGACGCGGAGAGGAGCGCGGCCAGGGACCGCCACCCCAGGGCGGTGCGGACGTGCGGCACCTGTGACGCCAGGAGTTGCAGCCAGCCGTCCCAGGCGCCGGCGACGCAGACCCGCTCCGCGTAGTCCCGGCGCTGGAGGAGCCGGGCCATGGGCGCGATGGCGGCTCGTTCCTTCAGGTCGACCGTGAAGCAGGCATCCGGGAAGGCCTCCAGCGCCTCCTCGAGGGTCGGGATGCGCTCCGTACCCGCCACCCGCACGTGCGCGCGCAGCTGGTCGCTCGTGTGGGCGGAGACCCGACCTCGTCCCGTGGTGCAGCGGTCGAGCACCTCGTCGTGGAAGCAGACCAGTTCCCCGTCCGCGGTGAGCCGGACGTCGCTCTCGAGGTAACCCAGTCCGAGAGCGGTCGACATCGCGAAGGCCGCCAGGGTGTTCTCAGGAGCGATGAGGGCACCGCCACGGTGGGCGATGGCCAGTGGCTGACCCTGGATGCCGTAGCTCATGTCTCCATGGTTGCCCCGGAGACAGCGGTTGCCCAGCCCCGCAAGTCCCATCCCGCACGGCTTCACCAGTTCTTCGCCGGGTACATCCCCACCAGCCACCCAGCGGTCACCCACACCACGCGCAGCGGCGACCGGCAGCGTCTCGTGACCCCGCTTGCCGACGTTCCCCTCGACTCGTGGGTAGGCTTGCAACTGCACAAGGCCCGGCCCGTCAGCGGCGGGTCACCGTCGCGACCAGGAGCACCATGAGCAACGACAGCGCCACCAGCACCCCCGCCGAGCGAGCCGCCCACCGCGTCGTCGGGCAGCCGGCCCCTGGGGAGACCGAGCGGACCGTCGGTCAGCTCGTCGCCGACGCCTCGCACGACATCTCCTCCCTGATCCAGAACGAGATCCAGCTCGCCAAGACCGAGGTCTCCCGGGGCGTCTCCTTCGGCGGCAAGGGCGCGGCCTTCCTCGGCGTCGCGGCCTTCCTCGCCCTGCTCGGGCTGATCTTCCTCTTCCACACCCTCGCCCAGGTGATCGCCGTCTGGCTGCCGGTGTGGGCGGGCTACCTGATCGTGACGCTGGTCCTCTTCCTCATCGCAGCGGTCCTCGGTCTCCTGGGGGTCAAGGCCATGAAGAAGGCCAAGGCGAACGCGGTGCCGCAGCGGGCCATCCGCAACGCGCAGGAGTCGATGACGGCCATCAAGCCGGGCAGCTGAACCCTCCCGACGCCGCCGCGGCCCTGGTCGAGGGGCCGTGGGAGCACCGGTTCGTCTCCGCGAACGGCGCCCGGTTCCACGTCGCTGCCATGGGCAGCGGTCCCCTCGTCCTCTTCGTGCACGGCTACCCGCAGTTCTGGTGGGCATGGCGATTCCAGCTTCCCGCCGTGGCCGCGGCGGGGTATCGCGCGGTCGCGCTAGACCTACGCGGCTTCGGGGCGAGCGACAAGCCACCCACCGGGTACGACGGCCCGACGGCGTGCGACGACCTCGCCGCCGTCGTGCGCAGTCTGGGCGCGGACCGAGCCGTCTTCGTCGGCCACGGACTGGGTGCCTGGTTCACGTGGGGCATGCCGGCGCTGCATCCCGACGTGACCGCCGCCATCGCGCCGGTGGACGTACCCCATCCGGCGGTCTTCCACCGCGCGATGTGGAGGCACCCCCTCCAGTGGCGCTCCAACGGCAACCTCAGGGCGATGCAGGCCCCCTTCGCGCCCGGCCGCCAGGCCACCACGGTGGGCCGCCGTCTCCACGCCTGGTCCGGACCGGACCGTGCATGGCTGACCCCGCAGGTGGTCGCGCGGTACACGGAGGCGGTGTCCGTGCCCTTCGCCGGTCAGGCCGCCGCGGAGTACCACCGGTGGCTCTATCGCTGCCCGCTCACCCCGTCGGGTGTGCGATACCTCCACCGGGTCTCCGAGGGGATCACGGTCCCCGTCCTCCACGTCCACGGGCAGCGGGACCCGTCCTCGCTGCCGATCCTGTCCGCGGAGAGCCGTCGCCACACGAGCGGGCCGCTGCAGACCGCCGAGGTGCCGGGCGTCGGTCACTTCGTGCCCGAGGAGGCGCCGTCGCAGATGAACTCGCTCCTCGTCGACTGGCTCAGCGCCGTCCACCCCGGCCATGGAGGTACTGCCGCACGAAGCGCCACGGCAACCGCCGCCGGACGGCCTCGTCCCACGGGACATCGATCCCCGCGGCCTCGATGAGCACCGCGAGCAGCTGTGCGGTGAACCCCCAGACGAACAGGTCCGCCACGTCGAAGCCCGGCCCGACGTAACCGGACGGGCCCTTGACGGTGAATCGGTTGGCCGGTTCGACGAGGTCCGCGACCGGCACCCACTCGACACGGGCCACCTCTCCCCTGTCGATGACGCGAAGGGGGTGCGGCTCTCGCACCCAGCCCAGCACCGGGGTCACGGCGTTGCTGCTCGGCCCGAGCCACAGGTCGGGGAAGGAACCGATGACCTCGACCTCTGAGGGGTCCACCCCGACCTCCTCCCACGTCTCCCGCAGCGCGGCCTGGACCGCGGTCTCACCCGGATCGAGCTTGCCGCCCGGGAAGGAGACCTGGCTGGCGTGGCTGCGCAGGGTCTCCGACCGCTCCGTGAGCACCACGCGGGGCCCGGCGTCGCCGGGACCGAAGAGCATCAGGACCGCGGAGCGACGCGGCGGGTCGTCGGGCGGCTCGAAACGGGTGAACCAGTCCGGCAGGTCCGCGTGGAGGTTCACCTCGCACTCCAGCAGCCACTCGGGCGGCTCCGCCCCGGTGTGGCCGGTCATCCCCCCTTCGCCTCCGTGCCCGGCGCCAGCTCGAACTTGAGGAGCTTGGCCGCCGCCACGGGGTCGGTCTCACCCACGCCGTACGAGGGACACCACCTGGCCACGGGGCAGGCACCGCACGCCGGTCGCCGGGCGTGGCAGGTCCGCCGTCCGTGGAAGATCACCACGTGGCTGAGCATCGTCCACTCCTTGCGCGGGATGAGCCGGCCGACGGCCTGCTCGACCTTGACGGGGTCCTCCTCGTCCGTCCAGCCCATGCGCCGCGACAACCGACCGAAGTGGGTGTCGACCGTGATCCCCGGGACGCCGAAGGCATTGCCGAGGACGACGTTCGCGGTCTTGCGACCGACGCCCGGAAGCGTGACCAGGTCCGCCAACCGCGGCGGGACCTGTCCGTCGTACCGCTCCACGAGGGCCGCACCCAGCGTGATCACCGAGTTGGTCTTGGCCCGGTAGAAGCCGGTCGGCCGCAGGACCTCCTCCATCTCGGTCCGGTCGGCCGACGCCAGGTCGGCCGCGGTGGGCCAGCGGGAGAACAGGGCAGGGGTGACCCGGTTGACCGTGACGTCCGTCGTCTGCGCCGAGAGCACGGTCGCGACGAGCAGCTGCAGGGGGTTGGCGAAGTCGAGCTCGCAGTGCGCGTACGGGTACCGCTCGTGCAGGGTGCGGTACATGCGGCGAGCTCGACGGGTCAGAGCGAGTGGTGACTCGACGCGTTCGGCAGACACCCTCGCAGCCTAATGGGGTGCGACCTGCGTCTTCCGGGCGACCAGACCCCACGGAAATCCCCTCGCATGGCACACTGCGCTGTGTGAACCTCGATGTCGTACGCCGCGCCCCGCTCTTCGCGACTCTTGACGACGCCGACGCCGCCGAGGTGATGGCGACGATGACCCCCGTGCGCATGGAGCGCGGGGACGTCCTCTTCAACGAGGGCGACCAGGGTGATCGTCTGTATGTCATCACCGAGGGCAAGATCAAGCTCGGCCGCTCCTCCACGGACGGCCGGGAGAATCTGCTGGCGATCCTCGGCCCGTCCGAGATGTTGGGAGAGCTCAGCCTCTTCGACCCCGGTCCGCGCACGGCCACGGCGACCGCCGTGGCCGAGACGCAGCTGATCGGACTCGGGCACGAGCAGCTGGTCACCCTGCTCAGCAGCCATCCCCGTATCGCGGGCACGCTGCTGGGCGCCCTCGCCCGACGCCTGCGTCGGACCAACGAGAACCTCGCCGACCTGGTCTTCACCGACGTCCCCGGTCGCGTGGCCAAGGCCCTGCTCGAGCTGAGCCAGCGCTTCGGACGTCCGGTCGAGGAGGGCGTCATGGTCGCCCACGACCTCACCCAGGAAGAGCTCGCCCAGCTCGTCGGCGCCTCCCGCGAGACGGTCAACAAGGCCCTCGCCGACTTCGCCGGCCGTGGGTGGCTCCGCCTCGAGGCGCGCGCCGTCCTGCTCCTCGACGTCGAGCGCCTCACCCGCCGCGCCCGCTGACCCGAGCGAGCGGGCTCAGGCCCCGAGGTAGGCCATCTGGGCCAGGACCGACATCTTCGCGGCCGGCCACACCGAGTGGTCGACGTCCGCGTACACCGTCGCCACGACATCGTCGGCCGTCCGCGCACCGTCGGCGAGTGCCGCGCGGACCTGGTCGAGTCGCTCGCGCCGGTGAAGCCGGTAGAAGTCGACCATCGAGGCGGCGTCGGGGATCGTCGGTCCGTGACCGGGAAGGATCGAGGCGACCTCTCCCCCACCGGTGAGCGTCTTGATGCGCTCGAGTGAGTCGAGGTAGGCGGCCAGCTCCCCGTCGGGATGGGCGACGACGGTGGTGCCCCGTCCGAGGACCGTGTCCCCGGTCAGCAGCGCGTTGTCGGCCGGGAGGGCGAATGAGATCGAGTCGGCGGTGTGCCCCGGGGTGGTCACGACGCGGACCTCCAGGCCCGCGGTCCGCAGCACATCGCCGTCGGACAGGTCGTCGTGCCCCTGCCCGACGGCCTGGACGGGAGCACCGGTGAGCCGCGCCAGACGAGGCGCGCCCTCGCTGTGGTCGAGGTGACCGTGCGTGAGCACAATGCGACCGACGCGCGCCCCGAGCGATGCGACGTGGTCGACCACGCGCTGCTGGTGCGCCGCCTCGTCCTCACCGGGGTCGATGACGATCGCCTCGCTCCCGCCGGGCGGGAGCAGGACCCAGGTGTTGGTCCCGTCGAGCGTCATGGGCCCGGGGTTGCCCTGGAGGAGACAGTGCGCGTGCACCGTGATCTGACCGCCGTGCCACTCCCCGACGGGGGCGGAGGGCTCGGGAGGACGTGCCGGGCTCACGGCAGGCTCGCGCGCATGGCCGGCCCGGCGTCGGAGATGACGAACTCCGGCATCACCGGCGCGATGGGAAGGTCCTGCTCCATGGCCGCCCGCACGGTGCTCACGGGGGCCAGCTGCTCCAGGCTGACGATCGTCGGGGGCATCAGCATGACGTCGCCGTCGGCGAACGCGTCGAGCAGCGCCTGCGGCCGGGTCCAGCCGGACCGGTCCGCCTCGCTGGTGTCGCCGTCGGGGTCCTGGCCCGTGGGGACGGCGGCGACGAAGAACCTCGTGTCGTAGCGTCGCGGCTCGACGACGGGCGTGATCCAGTGCGCCCGGTACCGCAGCAGGTCGCTGCGCAGGACGAGCCGACGATCCAGCAGGACCTGACCGAAACCGACCTCGCGGGCCACGAGGGCCCGACGCAGCTCCCGTGCGGCATCGAGGTCGAGCTGCGGCGGCTCACCCTCCGCGCCGGCCGGCGAGGCCAGCAGGACACCGGTCTCCTCGAAGACCTCGCGCACCGCAGCGGCGACGAGCATCCGTGCCGCGGCCTCGTCGGTGCCGAGCAGCTCCGCCCACTCCTCGACAGCCGGCCCGGCCCACGGCAGCTCGTCCTCGGCATCGCGCCGGTCGGCCGCACCCCCGGGGAAGACGTGCATCGACGCAGCGAACTCCATCTGGGCCACGCGACGGAGCATGAAGACCTCGAGCGGGCCCTCGTCATCACGCAGCAGCATCACGGTCGACGCCAGCCGCGGGGTGACCGGTTCGGCGGGAGTGCCGTTGCCCTCCGCCACCCCGAGCGTTCGCCGGGCGTCGACGTCGAGCAGGAAGTCCCGCTCGACCATCAGTCGCGCAACCTCACGGTCACCTCGACCTCGACCGGCGAGCCGAGTGGGAGCGCCGCGACGCCCACGGCGGACCGGGCGTGCATGCCTCCTTCGCCGAAGACCTCGCCCAACAGCTCGCTGGCGCCGTTGATGACGCCGGGCTGCCCGGTGAAGTCGGGTGCGCTGGAGACGAAACCGACGACCTTGGTGACCTGCTCGACGCGGTCGAGGTCCCCGATGGCGGACTTCACGGCGGCGAGCGCGTTGATCGCGCACGTCCTCGCGAGCTCCTTGGCCCGGTCCGGGTCGACCTCGGCGCCGACGTGCCCGGCCTCGAGCAGCTGCCCGTCGACCATCGGCAGCTGTCCGGACGTGAGGACGTGGTTGCCGTCCACGAGGGCCGGGACGTAGGCGCCTGCCGGTGCGGCCGGTTCCGCGAGCGCGATGGACAGCTCGGCCAGGCGATCGTCGATGCGTCCCATCAGGCGCCCTTGGGTCGCTTGAGGTAGGCCACCAGGTTGGTCCCGTCCGGGCCGGGGACGACCTGGACGAGCTCCCACCCGTCCTCGCCCCACTGGTCGAGGATCTGCTTGGTGGCATGGACGATGAGCGGCACTGTTGCGTACTCCCACTGGGTCATGTCGGCACCCTACTCGTAGGCTGACGGGTGTGGACTCCCCCTCGGACCCTCGCGTGAGGCTGCACGTCGTGACCGGCAAGGGCGGGACGGGCAAGACGACCGTCGCCGCCGCGATGGCCCTGGCCCTGACGGCTCGCGGTCAACGCGTCCTGCTCGCCGAGGTGGAGGGGCGCCAGGGGATCTCGCAGGTGCTCGACGTGGCTCCGCTCGGGTCGAGCGAGCGCCACCTCGTCAGCGACCCGTCCGGCGGAGAGCTCTTCGGCCTGTCCGTGGACGCCAAGAGCGCGCTGCTGGAGTACCTGCAGAAGTTCTACAAGCTCGGGCGGGCGGGTTCCGTGCTGGAGAAGGTCGGGGCGGTGGACTTCGCCACGACGATCGCCCCGGGGGTCCGGGACGTGCTGCTCATCGGCAAGGTCTACGAGGCCGTCGGGCGGCAGACGAAGGGGGCCCGCAAGCGCCCCGTGTACGACGCGGTCGTCCTCGACGCTCCGCCCACGGGACGGATCGGCCGGTTCCTCGCGGTCAACCAGGAGGTCTCCGAGGTCGCCCGGATGGGGCCCATCCACAACCAGGCCGAGTCGATCACCCGCGTCCTGCAGAGCCCGGCCACGTCGGTGCACGTGGTGACCCTCCTGGAGGAGATGCCGGTCCAGGAGACGAGTGACGCCATCGCCGAGCTCGGTGGCCTCTCCCTGCGGGTGGGGTCGGTCATCGCCAACGGCGTCCGCCAGCGGCTCGTCGCGGACGAGCACGCCGCCACGGTCGCGGACCAGTCGCCGGAGGTGAGGGACGTGGTGAGCGAGGCCCTCGGCGTCGTCGACATCAAGGCCGGACCGGCGATGGTCTCCGGACTGCTCCGCGAGGGCGCCGACCACGTGATGCGGGCCCGGCTGCAGCTCGAGCAACAACAGGTGCTGGCCCGGCTCCCCGTCCCCGTCCGCACGCTGCCGCACCTGGCCGACGGCGTGGAGTCGGGGGACCTGCGGGTGCTCGCCGGAACCCTCGCCGAGCAGGGAGGCGTGTGATGGCCACCCGGACAGAGACGGGCCTGGACCTCGATGCCGTCATCGCCGACCCCGCACGACGGATCATCGTGTGCTGTGGCTCCGGTGGCGTCGGCAAGACGACGACCGCTGCCGCGTTGGCCGTGCGAGCCGCCGAGCAGGGACGTCGCGTGGTCGTCCTCACGATCGACCCCGCACGACGGCTGGCCCAGTCCCTCGGGCTGGACGAGCTGGACAACACCCCGCGTCCGGTGACGGGCCTGGACACCTCGGAGGGCGGTTCGCTGGACGCGATGATGCTCGACATGAAGCGGACCTTCGACGAGGTCGTCGAGGCCCACGCCTCCCCCGACAAGGCCGCCCAGATCCTGGCCAACCCCTTCTACGTCGCGGTCTCCAGCTCCTTCGCCGGGACGCAGGAGTACATGGCGATGGAGAAGCTCGGGCAGCTGCGCGCCCAGATCAGCGACGGGTCGCGCGACTGGGACCTGATCATTGTCGACACCCCGCCCTCACGCTCCGCCCTGGACTTCCTCGACGCCCCCAAACGACTGGGGTCCTTCCTCGACGGGCGCTTCATCCGACTGCTCATGGCGCCGGCGAAGGTCGGGGGCCGCGCCTCCCTTCGCGTCTTCGGTGCCGGGGTCTCGCTGGCCGGCGGGATCATGACGAAGCTGCTCGGCGGGGAGCTGCTGCGCGACATGCAGACCTTCGTCGCCGCCATGGACACCATGTTCGGCGGCTTCCGCCAGCGGGCGGACCAGACGTATGCACTCCTGGCCGACCCGGAGACCTCCTTCCTCGTCGTGGCCTCACCGGAGCGCGACGCGATGCGGGAGGCGGGATTCTTCATCGAGCGCCTCGCCAGCGAGCAGATGCCTCTGGCCGGGCTCCTCGTCAACCGGGTGCGCGTGACCGCTGCCAAGCAGCTGAGCGCGGGGCGCGCCGAGGACGCCGCGGACCGGCTCGAGGCCATGGGGAGCCACCCCCTCGCGGTCTCGCTGCTGCGAGTGCACGCCCAGGCCGCCGAGGACGCGGCCCGCCACCGGGCGATCATCACGCGCTTTCGCACCTCGCACCCGGGAGTCCCGGTCGGCACGGTCCCGGCGCACCCGGTCGACATCCACGACCTCACGGGGCTGCGCGACATCGGGAAGGCGCTCGCCGGGCGTCCGTGACGAGGCGCCGAACCGCCGCCGCGCTTGCCGGATCCGCTCAGGTTCGGAGGTTACCCTTTGCCGCATGTCTGCCTCCCGGATGCCACATCTTGCCCGGCTGCTCTGCGCCTTCGTCGCCGTGTCGGTCGGCATCGGACTCGTCGGCGCCGGACTCGTCATCCCCTTCGCCGGCGCCTCCGGCAATGCAGCGAAGGCCACCGCGCAGGGGTTCAACAACCTCGATGACGAGTTCACGGCCAACCCGCTGGCCCAGCAGTCGAAGATCTTCTCGGCGGACGACAAGCTCCTCGCCACCCCCTACGACGCGAACCGCATCGTCGTGCCCCTGGAGAAGATCGCACCGGTGATGCGGAAGGCGCAGCTGGCCATCGAGGACAGTCGCTTCTACGAGCACGGCGGCATCGACGTGCGGGGCACGAGCCGCGCCCTCGTGTCGAACCTGACCTCGCAGTCGACCCAGGGCGGGTCCTCGATCACCCAGCAGTACGTGAAGATGATGCTGGTGGAGAAGGCCGCGCGCAACGACAACCGGGAGGCCGTCGCAGCGGCGACGGAGCAAACGTACGCGCGCAAGCTCCAGGAACTGAAGTATGCGCTCAACGTCGAGAAGACCCACACCAAGAAGCAGATCCTCGGCAGCTACCTCAACCTCGCCTACTACGGCGACCAGGCCTACGGTGTCGAGGCGGCGTCCCTGCACTTCTTCAGCAAGCACGCGAAGGACCTCGGGCTCGCCGAGGCCGCGACCCTCGCCGGCGTGGTCCAGTCCCCCAGCCGGCTCAACGCACGGACGAACACCGAGGAGGTCCAGCAGCGTCGCGACGTCGTCATCGACCGGATGGTCGAGCTGGGTTGGGCCACCCAGGAGGAGGGCGAGAAGGCCAAGGCCAAGGACCTGGAGGACCTGCTCAAGATCCGCCAGAACGAGGGCGGCACCTGCTCGAAGGCGTCCGACCCGTACTTCTGCAACTACGTCATCTCCTACCTGAGGCAGATGCCCGAGCTGGGCCCGAACCCGGACGCCCGCATGCAGACGATCAACACCGCGGGGCTGACGATCAAGACGACGCTGCGCCGTGACTGGCAGAAGCAGCTCAAGGAGAACCTGACCGACCGGGTGCCGTCCGGAACCGAACGTTTCGGCGCCGCGGGGGCGATCGTCCAACCGGGCACCGGCAAGGTGCGTGCCATCGCCCAGACCTCTGAGTACAAGGTCGGCATGGAGCAGGCGACGACCAAGTACTCCGAGCAGGCGTGGAGCGTGCCGGCGCAGTACGGCGGGACCAACGGCTTCGCCATCGGTTCGACGGCCAAGATGTACGCGCTCGTCGCCGCCCTGCAGAAGGGCAAGCCCATGGAGTCCACGATCGACGCTCCCGCGGGCAGCTCGGCCACCTACACCCGGGACGACTTCCAGAAGAACTGCACCACGACCGACCCGTGGACGGTGGCGAACGCAGAGTCCGCGGCGGGTGGCACG
The DNA here is from genome assembly GCF_029510815.1 of Janibacter sp. DB-40. NCBI lineage: Bacteria > Bacillati > Actinomycetota > Actinomycetes > Micrococcales > Intrasporangiaceae > Janibacter > Janibacter sp. DB-40. The sequence goes on from NZ_CP120360.1 coordinate 2,710,293, forward strand.
ATGACGATGGGTGAGGCGACGAAGAGGTCGGTCAACACCGCCTTCGCCGAGCTCGCCTCCGACATCGGCTCGTGCTCGATCCCGAAGGTCATGGCGAAGATGGGGCTCACCGACGGCTACGGGTTGCCCTACGGACTGGCCCGGGGCGGCGGCGAGAAGATCAAGGGCCGGTACGCGATCTCCAACATCGTGCTCGGATCGGACTCGACGTCGCCGCTGCAGCTCGCCTCCTCCTACGCCACCCTCGCCGCGGATGGCGAGTACTGCCCGCCGACACCGATCGAGTCCATCACCCGCGCCGACGGCACGAAGATGAAGATCGCCCCCCCGAAGTGCAAGCAGGTCATCGACAAGGGCATCGCGCGTGGCGCGACGCAACTGCTCACCAACACCATGGAGGACGGCGGCACCGCCGCCGCGATGACCCTTGCGAACGGCCGCGAGGCGGCCGCCAAGACCGGGACGACGGATGACAACAAGCAGTCCTGGTTCGCCGGCTTCACCCCCCAGCTGTCCACGGCCATCTGGGTCGGCTCCCCGATCACGGAGCACAAGATGACCAACGTCTCCATCGGCGGTCAGTTCTACGAGAAGGTCTACGGCGGCACGATGGCCGGTCCGATCTGGACGGAGATCATGAACACCGCTTCCAAGGGGATGGAGCGGAAGAGCTTCAAGGAGCCGAGCGAGAAGATCGTCGAGGGCGACCTCCGGGACATCCCCGACGTCGTGGGCGAGGGCCCGACCCAGGCGAGAGCCGCGCTGGAGGAGGCAGGCTTCGAGGTCACGGAGGGAGGCACCGTGTCCAGCAACCAGCAGGCAGGGTCGATCGCGTACACCGACCCGCGGGACGAGGCCCTCGAGGGATCGACGGTCACCATGTACATCTCCAGCGGGGTCGCGCCGTACACGCCCCCGCCGCCGACCCCGACGACGCAGGCACCACCGCCGGCGGCCCCGACGACGCAGGCGGCTCCCCCACCCCCGGCGCCGGCGAGCACACCGTCGTCCACCGCGCAGCCGCAGGCGCTGGGCAACAATGGCAACGGCAACGGCCGTGGACCCTCCGCGACCGCGTCCGGCTCACCGGACTGAGGTCATGACGAAGGGGCCGGTCACCATCGCGGTGACCGGCCCCTTCGTCGCTCCTGCGTCGCGCCCCGGGCGACTCGTGCGTCTGGGCCGCGGTCGGTCAGCCGGCGAGCCGGGCCCTGACCATCGCAGCGACGGCGGCGCCGTCCGCTCGGCCGGCGACCTCGCCCTGAACGATCTTCATGACCTGCCCCATCTGGGCCATGGAGGTCGCGCCGACCTCGTCCACTGCCCGGTCGACGATCCCCGCGATCTCCTCGTCACCGAGCTGCTCCGGCAGGTAGACCTGCAGGACCTCCAGCTCGGCCTCCTCACGCTCGGCGAGCTCGGGCCGACCGGCGTCACGGTAGGCAGCGGCCGACTCCTTGCGCTTCTTGGCCTCCTTGGCCACGACCTTGAGCGTCTCCGCGTCGCTGAGCTCATGGGCCTCGGTGCCGGAGACCTCCGCGTTGCTGACGCCGGTGAGGACCATGCGCAGGGTGTCCACGCGGACCTGCTCCCGCGCACGCATCGCGGCGTGGAGGTCGGTGCGGAGGGTGGCCTTCAGCGAGTCGCTCATGGGCCTGATTGTCGCAGCATCCCCACGTCGCCCGGGACCATTTGCGAAGATGAGCCGGTGACCACTCCCCTGCCCCTCCGCCTCGCGGCCTACGGCGCCGCCACCGGTGGGGCCGCCCTGGCCTGGGCCACCCTCGTCGAGCCCCGGCTGTTCGCCCTCCGCCGGTACGCCCTACCCGTCCTGCCGCGGGGCTCGCGACCGCTGCGCGTGCTCCAGGTGAGCGACATACACATGGTCCCGGGCCAGCGGGCCAAGCAGGAGTGGATCCGCTCGCTCGCCGCCCTCGAGCCCGACCTCGTGGTCAACACCGGCGACAACCTCAGCCACCTCCGGGGCGTCCCACCGGCGCTCGAGGCGCTGGCCCCGCTGCTGGAGCGGCCGGGCGTCTTCGTCATGGGGTCCAACGACTACTTCGCGCCGACGCCGAAGAACCCCGGGCGGTACCTCACGTCGGCCTACGCCAAGGTCCCGGACGGTCAAGTCCGGCTCCCCACGGAGGAGCTGCGCGCCGGCCTCGCCGATCGCGGCTGGGTCGACCTCGACAACGTCCGGACGACGATGGCGGTGGAGGGCAGCCGTCTCGATCTCGTCGGGGTGGACGACCCACACATCGAGCGTGACGACTACGCGTCCGTCAGCGCGCCGGCCGACCCCGACGCCGCCCTGACGATCGGCGTCGCGCACGCGCCGTACCAGCGCGTCCTCGACGCCATGACCGCCGACGGTGCGCGCTTGGTCATCGCCGGTCACACACACGGCGGGCAGCTGCGTGTCCCGGGCTTCGGGGCGCTCGTGACCAACTGCGATCTCGACCGCCGCCGCGCCAGGGGGGTCTCCCGGTGGTGGACGGGGGCGGGCTCCGGTCGGGTCCAGCCGCCGGACGCGGCCTGGCTGCACGTCTCCGCCGGGTTGGGCGCCTCGCGCTTCGCACCGGTGCGCTTCTCCTGTCGTCCGGAGGCGAGCCTGATGACCTTGACCGCGGCGGGAGATCCCCGGTGAGGGTCCAGGAGGCCGTGGCCCTGGGGGCCGCCGTCGTCTTCGCCGCCGGCACCACGACGTGGGCCCTCGCGACCGCGCAGCCGGAGGTGGACCTGCCGACCCCGTCCACCGGTGGCGGGCCCTCCCCCTCCTCGACGACGACGAGCACGTCCTCGACCTCCGCGTCGAGCACCTCGACGACGACCCGGACCGATGCTCTGGTGTCGGCGACGGAGGACCTGGTGAGCGAGACGGAGCCGGTGGAGGTGACCCCCGTGGCGCCGTCTCCCGAGCCGACCAGCACGTGGGTGCCCGAGCCGTCGGCCACCTACGCCCCGGTCGAGCCAACGTGGGCGCCCGTGGTCCCACCGCTCGAGCCCCTCACCCCGGACACGCCACAGGGGACCACCGTGGGTGACGGCACGTCCGACCCCGCCACGACCGGGGGCGGGACGACGGACGGCGGTGCACCAACCGACGACGGCGACGAGGAGGCGGAGGAGGAGCTCGGCCCGGAGGTCGGGTCCACGGGCCCGGGCCTCCTGGACCCGCTCTCACCACCCGACGACGGGCGAGGGTGACACCCGATTACGGGTCGAAGCAGTCTCTGGGTTATTCTTCCTTGTCGTTGCCCACTGCGGGCAGCACAGGCACCTCGGGGTGTGGCGCAGCTTGGTAGCGCGCGTCGTTCGGGACGACGAGGTCGCAGGTTCAAATCCTGTCACCCCGACCATCTGACACCGGCTCTGATCCACGGATCAGGGCCGGTGTTCTCGTTCCCCGGGCCTCGTCGCCGCGCCCTGTCGACCGTGCGGTGTACTGGGGGCGGATCCCATCCCTCAGGAGACGCCCATGACGCACCGCCCCTGCTTCCACCTCGCCATCCCGGTCGACGACATCGACACTGCACGAGAGTTCTACGGCGGCGTGCTCGGGCTCGGGCAGGGGCGCTCGGACACGCTGTGGATCGACTGGAACTTCTACGGCCACCAGCTGGTCACGCACCAGACCTCGGGTGGCGCCCCGGGCCCGGCGGGTCACAACCCGGTGGACGACCACCGGGTGCCGGTGCCCCACTTCGGGCTCGTGCTCGACCACGACGACTTCCACGACCTCGCGGAGAAGCTGCGAGCGGCCCGGGTCGAGTTCGTCATCGAGCCGTACGTGCGGTTCGCGGGACAGCCCGGTGAGCAGTGGACGATGTTCTTCCTAGACCCGGCCGGCAACGCCCTGGAGTTCAAGTCCTTCGCGGACGAGTCCCAGATCTTCGCGACCTGACAGCGCCTGACTACGCTGCGACCATGACTGACGAGCCATGCCCCTGCGGCACCGGTCGGGCACTGTCGCAGTGCTGCGGACCGCTGCTGACCACCGAGCGCCTCGCCGAGACCGCCGAGGAGCTGATGCGCAGCCGGTACACGGCGCACGTCTTCGGCAACGCGGAGCACCTGTGGCGCACGTGGGACGGCCGTACCCGGCCGGCCGTGGTCAATCCCGGCGAGGCCCGCTGGACGGGTCTGGAGATCACCGAGGTCGTCGATGGCGGCCCGGACGACCTGACCGGGACGGTCGTTTTCACCGCCCGGCACGAAGGGGGCGAGCTGGCCGAGCGCAGCGAGTTCACCCGGCGCGGTGGACGCTGGTTCTACACGGAAGGTCGATGATGGGCGAGGTCCGCTACGACGCCACGGAGGGTGTTGCGACCATCACGCTGGCAGCGCCGGAGCGGCGCAACGCCCTGTCGGTGGAGATGTCGCGCGAGCTCATCGACGCCGCCCGCACGGCGGAGTCCGATGCCGACGTGGGTGCCGTCGTCATCACCGGCGGCGCGCACTTCTGCGCCGGCGCGGTCCGCTCCGTCCTCGCCGAGACCGGCAAGGACCCGGTCGAGGACACCGCGTACCGCGACCTCGAGACGGTCTACTCGGCCTTCACGACGATCGGGACGCTCGACGTGCCCACGATCGCAGCGGTGCGCGGCGCGGCCGTGGGAGCAGGCCTGAACCTCGCCCTGTCCACCGACCTGCGGGTCGTCTCGCGCTCCGCACGCCTCCTGCCCGGCTTCGCCCAGATCGGGATCCATCCCGGTGGCGGCCACCTGCACCTGCTGCACCGGGTCGCGGGGCGCGAGGCGGCTGCGGCCATGGGTCTCTTCGGCGAGGAGGTCGACGGCACGAGGGCAGTCGATCTCGGGATCGCGTGGTCAGCGCACGAGGATCCCGACGTGGAGGGCGCAGCCCGGGCCGTGGCCGCCCGAGCGGCGGTCGACCCCGATCTGGCCCGCCGGGTGCTGCGCAGCTTCCGGCGCGAGACCGCTCCCGGCGGTCTGGCGTGGGACTCCGCGGTCGAGGTCGAGCACTCCCCGCAGATGTGGTCCCTGCGCCGCAAGCACGGCGCCTGAGCAGCCACACGGCCCCGGGTCAGGGCTGGCCGATGGCCCTGCGCAGGTCGGCGAACCACTCGACGGTCGGGTCGAAGGCCCCGCCACCGGCGATGCGGTCCAGCTCGATCGCGCGCAGCTCGTCGTCGCGCCCCACGTCCTGGCCGATGACGCCCGAGCCGCCCGCCAGCGCGGTCTCGACCGCCAGGTTGGTGCAGCGGGCGATCAGCTCCAGGTCCTCGGCGTTCGGGGCGGCGGAGCGGGCGAAGTAACCCGACTTCCACACCTTCGCCTTCTCCGCCCCGAGGCGCTCGGCGAAGTTCTCCGCGAAGTAGGCGCCCGGATTGACCTCGTCGAGGGCCACGTGGCCGAAGGCATCCCGCGGCACCTCCTCACCGGCGGCCTCGAGCGAGGCGACGATGTCGTCCACACCGGCACCCTCCGCGAGGAAGACGTTGACGCACCCGATCTCGTCCATGACCGCCCTGAGTCGCTCACCCTCCGCGTCGAGGTCGACGGGCACCTCGGGGACGTAGACGGCGTGCACGTCCCACCGGCGGGGGTCGTTGCCGATCCCGGGGACGAATTCGCGCTCGAGCAGGTGGCCCCGGTACCGACGAGCGGTCTCGGCCGTGAGCCAGCCGCTGTGCCGCCCCATCACCTCGTGGATGATGAGCATCCGCGGGTTCGAGGAGTGCTCGCCGATGACGTTGCGGGCGAAGAGCGCCCCCTGCTCGGCCGCCGTCCACGCCCCCAGGCTCTGCCGGATCGGGACGATGTCGTTGTCGATCGTCTTGGGCAGCCCGATGACCCGCAGGTCGTGGCCCGCCTCGGCGAGGTGGCGGGCGAGGTCGGCCGCCGTGGTGTTGGTGTCGTCACCACCGATGGTGTGCAGGACGTCGACCCCGTCCTCGAGCAGCTGTTCGGCCGCGACGCGAAGGGGGTCGCCCCCCTTCGCCACGAGGCCGCGGCGCACGAGGTCCTCGGCATTGGTCAGCTTGACCCGGGAGTTGCCGAGCGGGGAACCACCGAAGGCGTGCAGACGGCCCGCGGTGGCACGCACCTCGTCGGTGACCTCGACGCTGCGGCCGGAGAGCAGGCCGGCATAACCGTCGAGGTAGCCGATGAGGCGCACCTCGGGGGCCCGGTCGGTGTAGCGCTCGATGAGCCCGCCCACCGCGGACGAGAGGCACGGGGCGATACCCCCGGCCGTCAGCATCGCCACGGTGCGAACGTTCACTGGCTCTTGCAGGGCAGCTGGATCGTCTCTGCCGGACGCTCGTAGGGCTTGACCTGCGGGATCTCGCTCTGCGCCTTCAGGCCGTCCCACTCGTTGCCGAGGACCAGATCGAGCGTGGTTCCGCTGCGATCGTCCTTCTGCAACTGGATGTCCTCGACCTGCTCGGCCAGTCGCTTGGCCGCTCGCTCGCCCTCCGGGCCGAACCGGATGACGCCGACCTCGTTCTCGTGGAAGGAGTTCTGCGGGTCGTTGCCCGTCTTCTTCACCGTGAACTCGCGCTCCTGGAGGGTGTCGCTCGTCTCTGCCGCGAGCCCCTCCTTCCACGTCGTGTTGTAGACGTTGACGGAGATCTCGGACGGCGCCGGCAGTGGCGGGTCGGGCTCGTCGACGAGCTTCTCGAAGCCGTAACCCAGCACGAGCTGGACGCTCTCCCCGCCCCGGGCGTCGTTCCACAGCTTGGAGCCGGGGATCTGCTTCTGCACCAGCAGAGCGTTCTCCAGGCCCTCGTCGCCGAAGTAGATGGTGGCCGGGCCCTCGACGTAGACGGAGTCGTCGGCGTTGCCGATCGAGGCGACCTTGAAGTCGCGCAGCTCGAGGTCACGTCCGACCTCACCCGCCAGGCCGACGGCGTCGCTGCTGTTGAGGAGGTTGATCGTGAAGGACTCGCGCTCGGGGGCGGGCGCGGTCACCGGGGCACAGTTTACGGTCTCGTTCATCCCGAGCAGACCGGTCCCGTACGCCGTTGCGACGGTGGCGGTCCCCAGAATGAGCCCGGGGAGGGTGATGAAGAGGAGAAGGCGTCGCCGACGCTGACGACGGAAGTGCCTGGCGGCGGCTCCCTCGAGCTCGTCGAAGCCGACGACTCGATACGACACGGGCCCCTCCTCGTGCGGGTCCGTTCCGTGGTTCTGATCAGTCATCTGCGCCCCTCCCCTGAGTCTCCATTGTAGAGGAACTTTATCTCCTCATGAGTCACACCAGTCACACAAGCAACACGGCTGGATCGTTCCCGGACCGAGACCGATCGGGCACTCACGAGCGTGGACGCGCGGGGTGACGAACCGGTTGCGTGATGGTCACGACCCGGCCGCACCACGGTCAGCCCATGGTGACGGCAGGTGCGCCCCGACCGCGCTCGACGGCGATCATCTCGGCGACCGTGAGCATCGCCGTGGCACCACGGCGGATCGTGTCGGCACTGACGAACATGTCGATGTGGTGCCCCGCCCCCTTCGGCTGCCGGATCCGACCCACGAAGCGCGGGTCGATGCCCACGCTGTCCACGGGTGTCGGGACCTCTCCGGTCCGCTCGTCGAGGTAGACGAGGGACGGCGCGGCCACGTAGGCCTGTCGCACCTTGTCCGGGGAGACCGGCCGCGCGCACCGTGCGTGCAGCGCCATGGAGTGCGCCATGACGACCGGCACCTGGACCAGGGTGACCACGACGGGCACGGCGGCGGCGAGGTCGAGGATCTTGCGCACCTCGTGGTCCACCGCGCGCTCGGCGGTGGTGAAGCCGTCATCGGTCGCCTCTCCCACCCACGGGATGACGTTGAGCGCCAACGGAGCGGGGAAGGGGGACGCGACGGGCAGGTCGGACACGGCCGCCCGCACGTCCCCGGGGTGCTGTCCGATCGTCGGCTCCCCCGCGACGGTGTACATCTCCTCGCGCAGTCGGGCCACCCCCCGGTCCGACTGCGACACCGCGGCGATGAGGCCCGTGACGACGAGGTGCTGCAGCTCCCACCCCTGGTGCAGGACGTGGGCGGCATCGATGAGCCCCCACGTCAGTGGGCCGGGCAGCGCGACGATGCCTCGGGGCCGGTGGCTCACCAGCTCGGAGTTGATGCCCGGGACGACGAGCGGGACCTCCTCGTCCAAGCGGTGCGTGGAGCTGGCGTCGACGACGACGGCGCCGGCCGACACCGCTCGGGTCGCCCACTCCCCCGTCACCTCGGACGAGAGGTTGAACAGTGCGACGTCGACGCCGTCGAAGGAGTCCTCCCGGAGGGTCTCCACCGGCTGCTCGCGTCCGCGCACGGTGAGGGTCCGGGTGGTCACCCCCGGCGCGTAGAGACGGATCTCGCCCCACGGGTCGTCCCGCAGGGCGAGCGCGGAGGCGAGCGCCTCCGCGAAGCGCCCCGTCGCCCCCACCAGGGCCAGGGTCGGCCCGGTGGTGGACGGCGACGGGGACGCGGTCACCGCCCGGTACCGGCGTAGACGACGGCCTCGCCGTCCTCGGAGTCCAGGCCGAAGGCCGTGTGCAGTGCCTGGAGCGCCTCATCGAGCTGGTCGGCGCGCGTGACCACGGAGATGCGGATCTCCGAGGTCGAGATCATCTCGATGTTGATGCCCGCGTCGGCGAGTGCCTTGAAGAAGGTGGCCGAGACGCCCGGGTTGGTGCGCATGCCGGCACCGATCAGCGAGAGCTTGCCGATCTGGTCGTCGTACTGGATCGAGTCGAAGCCGACCTCGTCCTTGGTCTTCATCAGCGCCTCGACGGCCACCTGCCCGTCGGACATCGGGAGCGTGAAGGAGATGTCGGTGCGGGCGGTCTCCGACTCGGAGACGTTCTGCACGATCATGTCGATGTTGACCTGGGCGTCGGCCACGGTCGTGAAGATCTGCGCGGCGCGGCCCGGCTCGTCCGGCACGCCGACGACGGTGATCTTGGCTTCACTGGCGTCGTGCGCGACGCCGGCGATGATGGGTTCTTCCATGGCCTGGTTTCCTTCGGTCTCGGGGGGCAGGACCCACGTGCCCTCCTTCGGGGTGAAGGACGAACGCACGTGGATGGGCATCTCGGAGCGACGCGCGTACTCCACGCACCGCAGGTGGAGGATCTTGGCGCCGCTGGCGGCCATCTCCAGCATCTCGTCGTGGGAGATGCGATCGATCTTGTGTGCCTTGGACACGATGCGCGGGTCGGCGGTGAAGATGCCGTCGACGTCGGTGTAGATCTCGCAGACATCGGCCTCGAGAGCAGCAGCGAGCGCCACCGCGGTCGTGTCGGAGCCACCTCGTCCGAGCGTGGTGATCTCCTTCGTCCCCTGGCTCACGCCCTGGAAGCCCGCGACGATGACGATGTGCTTCTTGCCCAGCGCCTCGGTGATGCGGCCGGGTGTGACGTCGATGATCTTCGCCTTGCCGTGCGAGGTGTCGGTGATGACCCCCGCCTGGCTACCCGTGAAGGACCGCACGCTGTGGCCCAGGTCGGCGATGGCCATCGCGACGAGCGCCATCGAGATCCGCTCACCGGCGGTCAGCAGCATGTCCATCTCCCGCGGTGGCGGGACCGGACTCACCTGCTCCGCGAGATCGAGCAGCTCGTCGGTGCTGTCACCCATGGCGGAGACGACGACGCATACGTCGTTGCCCGCCTTCTTGGTCTCGACAATGCGGTGCGCCACTCGCTTGATGCTCTCGGCATCACCGAGCGAGGAACCGCCGTACTTCTGGACAACCAGACTCAAAGGAGAACTCCGTGTTCTGCGGGTCCGGCCCGGGCACGGACCGGCGCGTCACCCCGAAGGATAACGACCCGGCGGCACCTGTGCCGCATCCGTCCACCGGACCCTTGTCCTTCCCACCGCCTCTCCCGCCCCTGTCAGCGGGCGGTGGCGCCCCTGGTGAGGCTGGTCACGCGGGGTCGGGTGGGGACCGTCCCGCCGCCGGGTCAGGAGTGCAGGGCGTCGAACTCGGCCTCTCCGACGACGTCGGCGTCGGCATCGAGTCGCAGGTGCGCCAGCAGCGTCTGCAGGACCCGCACGGCCATCGCCGCGCGGTCGCCCCAGTCGGCGAGGTAGCTGTACTGCCACCACCACAGCGCCTCGGTCGGCCGTCCGGCCTCGTGGTGGGCCAGCCCGTGCGTGAGTGCCCCGGCGATGATCGCCAGGTCGTTGCTCAGCGACCCGGTCGCCCGCTCGGGCGAGGTGACCGGGTCGGCGACGTCGCCGTACTCGTCGACCTCGGAGAGCAGCTGGGCCAGGCCCGTGCGCAGCGGGTCCAGGTCGGTGTCCGGGCCCGCGTCGTCCTCGAAGCGCTGCTCGAGGACGATGTCGTTGATCGCCCCCAGCCGGGCGCCGACGAGCTGGATCTGGCTCGTCGTGAGCAGCAGGAGCGGGATGGCGCTCTCGGGCGCGGCCCCCGAGGCGATCTCGGCGACGGTCGCCAGCCAGGTACTCGCCTCGGCGGCGCACTCGTCGGCCAGCAGGGTGGTCTCGTCAGGCATCGAGCAGCTTCCTCCCTTCGAACGCGCGACCGAGGGTGACCTCGTCGGCGTACTCGAGGTCCCCGCCCACGGGCAGCCCGGAGGCCAGGCGGGTCACCTTGATCCCGAAGGGGGAGAGCAGCCGGGCCGTGTAGGACGCGGTGGCCTCGCCCTCGAGGTTCGGGTCGGTCGCGATGATCACCTCGGCGACGCTGCCGTCGGACAGCCGGGACATCAGCTCGGTGAAGCGCAGGTCGTCCGGGCCGACGCCGTCCATCGGGGAGATCGCGCCGCCGAGCACGTGGTAGCGACCACGGAACTCACGGGTGCGCTCGATCGCGATGACGTCCTTGGGCTCCTCGACGACGCAGATGGCGCTGGGGTCGCGGCGGGTGTCCGCGCAGATGCGGCACTGCGGGCCCTCGGCGACGTTGCCGCAGGTCTCGCAGAAGGAGACCTTGTCCTTGACCTCGCTGAGGGTCTGGACGAGCCGCTGGACGTCCTGCGGGTCCGCCTGCAGGAGGTGGAAGGCGATCCTCTGGGCACTCTTGGGGCCGACCCCGGGCAGTCGGCCGAGCTCGTCGATCAGGTCCTGGACCACGCCTTCGTACACGCCTCGACCCTACGCCCACCGGTGACCACGTGGGCCATCGGAGGGAGATGGGCGGTTCACTCCTCGCGGATGACCGCTCCGCCGAGGATCCGCTCGATGACGGCCGGGCCGGCGGCACCGGCATCGACGATGTCCTCGTCGTCGTCGCTGACCGACGCATCGTCCGGCTCGTGCGGGGCGCGCGGCTCGGGGACGGACGGCGAAGGGGGCCCGCTCGCCTGCTCGGACCCGTTCGCCGGCCCGGCCGTGGCCCACGAGGGCGCGGAGGAGGCGGCCGCCGGCGCCGATCCCCAGTCGCCACCGGAGGGTCCACCGGTCGGGGACGGGACGCCCACGTCATCCGCCGGAGCGGTCCGGGACCGGGGTTCGCCCGGCCCGGTGGGTCCGCCTCCGCCGGCAGCGGCCGGCGCGGACGCGCTCTGCGGCGGTGGTGAGTACGTCGCCTGGGAGCCCCCACCGGTCGGCGGCTGGCCGCTCTGCTGGTGCGGGACGCCCTCGACGCGGGCGTCGACCCCGAGTGCGTCGATGAGGGCCTGCCGGACCACCTCGGCGTGGGAGCCGTTGCGGAAGGCGTTGGCCAGACCGGTCGTCGCGATCCCGAGGACGAGCCGTTGGCCGTCGTAGGAGAGCACCTGCGCGTGCTCGGACAGGAAGGTCCAGGTCGCCCGCCGCATCTGGTAGATCCGCCCGAGGACGTCGGGCCAGGCCCGGCGCAGCGCCTCGACGTCGATGTGGCTGCTCGTCGCGGCGGTCCCGGCCGGCTCCTCGGCCGCGGGCTGCCCGGGCCCGCCGACCGACGGCTCGCCGCGGTCCGGGTGCGCTGCGGTCTGCTCCGGGACCGGCTCCGGTGTCGGCGGTTGCGACTCGGCCGCGGCCGGCGCGTGCGCGGAGACGTCGTGCGCCGTGGGGCGTGGTTCGGACGCGCGCCCCTGCGGCGCCGGCTCCCGCGGGGCCGACTCCTGCGGCGTGGCCGCATGCTCCGGGCCCCGCCCGCTCGTCGCAGCGGCAGGCGCAGCCTGCGCGGTGGGGGCGTCCTGCTGCGGGCCCGGCGCCGGGCGCTGGGACACGGCGGCCTGACGCGGTGCGTCGCCCCTCGCCGGGGCTGCGTCCTCGCTCCTGGGGCCGCCCCCTTCGCCCGTGGGCACTCCTCCCACGTCCAGACGACGCTCGAGGCGGTCCAGTCGGGCCGCGTAGCCGGACTCGCCGGCCGCGGCCGGCAGGAGCACCCGGGCGGCGATGATCTCCAGCTGCACGCGCGGGGAGGTGGCACCGGTCATCTCGGTCAGGCCGGCGTTGATGATGTCCGCCGCCCTGGAGAGCGACGCGGCCCCGAAGACTCCGGACTGCTGACGCATCCGCTCGATCTGGTCACCGGGCAGCCCACGCAGGATCGCCGCGGCGCCCTCGGGCGCGGCCGCGATGACGATGAGGTCCCGGAAGCGCTCGAGCAGGTCCTCGACGAAGCGGCGCGGGTCCAGGCCGGTCTCGATGACCGAGTCGATGACGGTGAAGACGGCTCCCGCGTCGCCGGCGCCGAAGGCCGTGACCGCGCGATCGAGCAGCTCGTCGTCGGTGAAGCCCAGAAGCGCGGCGGCCCCGTCGTAGGTCAGCCCCCGCTCGTCGCTGCCGGCGATCAGCTGGTCGAGGACGGAGAGGGAGTCGCGGACCGACCCACCGCCGGCCCGGACGACGAAGGAGAGCACGCCGGGCTCCAGGGCCACGCCCTCCGCGGTGCACAGCTGCTCCATGTAGTCCTGCAGCCGCGCCGGCGGCACGAGGCGGAAGGGGTAGTGGTGGGTGCGTGAGCGGATCGTGCCGATGACCTTCTCCGGCTCGGTCGTCGCGAAGACGAACTTCACGTGCTCCGGCGGCTCCTCGACGATCTTCAGCAGGGCGTTGAATCCCTGCGGCGTCACCATGTGCGCCTCGTCGATGATGTAGATCTTGTAGCGACTCTGCGCCGGCCCGAAGGACGCCCGCTCACGCAGGTCACGCGCGTCGTCGACACCACCGTGGCTGGCCGCGTCGATCTCGATGACGTCGACGGAGCCGGCACCCCCGCGGGCCAGCGCCACGCACGAGTCGCACTCACCGCACGGCGTGGGGGTGGGTCCCTGCTCGCAGTTGAGGCAGCGGGCGAGGATGCGGGCGCTCGTCGTCTTGCCACAGCCGCGCGGCCCGGAGAAGAGGTAGGCGTGGCTGACCCGCCCGGAGCGCAGTGCCTGCATCAGCGGCTCGGTGACGTGCTCCTGGCCGATGACGTCGGCGAAGGTCTCTGGCCGGTAGCGGCGGTACAGGGCGGTGCTCACGGGGACGACCCTACTTGCGCTTCCCGACAGCCGGTCCCCTGACCGGGGACCGGCTGTGGAGGATCACCTCAGGGGCGAAGGGAGGCGGTGGCCTCGGTCAGCTTGCGCAGCTGCGCGAGCAGGTTGCGCAGCTCCTTGGCGCGACGCTCGGCCGGGGCGAAGACGAGGCTGCCGTCCTCGGCCTCCGTCGTCTCGAGCATGGTCGAGAAGGAGACCTGTCCCCGGGCGACGTGCATCTGCGGGTTGGCGAGGATGGTGCGCCAGTGCTCGACCGCGCGCACCCCGCCGTCCGCGCCGTAGGAGACGAGGGCGACGCCCTTGTGCACCCACTCCGGGAAGAGCACGTCGAAGGCGTTCTTCAGCGCGGCGGGCACGCCGTGGTTGTACTCCGGGGTGACGAAGACGAAGCCGTCGAACTCGTCGATCTTCTTCCCCCAGCGCACGGTCTTGGGGTTCTCGTACTGCCGCTTGGCGGCACCCGGGACGACGGGCTCACCGAGGAGGTCGAGGTCGTAGTCCGCGAGGTCCACGAGCTCGTACTCGGCGTCGTCACGGCCCTCGGTCTGCTCGAGGACCCAGTCGGCGACCTGCTTCCCGAAACGACCGGGGCGGGTGCTGCCGAGGATGATGGCGATCTTCACGAAACTCCTTCGCGGTTGCGGACCGAACGGGGCCCGCCGCCCCCGGGTGTGGGGGCGGCGGGCCCGATCGTGGATGAATCAGGCGCGCGGCGGCTCGTCGTCGCGACCGCGCAGGCCATCGACCTTATCGCGGACCTTGTCCATCATGCCCTCGCGCTTCGCGTGCTGCGGTCCGTCCGGACGCGGCTCGGGGTCGAGGTGGTCACGACCTGCGTCACCGGGACGGTCCGTCCCGACGTCTCCGGGGCGGTCCGCTCCGACCCCTCGGTCGTGCTCGGGGCCGTCACCACCCACGAGACCACTCTGGTCGGCGGGGCGGTCGGAGCCGAAGCCCTCGTCCCGGTCGGCGGGTCGGTCCGAGCCGAAACCCTCATCCCGACCCACGGGACGGTCCGAGCCGAAACCCTCATCCCGACCCACGGGACGGTCCGAGCCGAAACCCTCGTCCCGACCCACGGGACGGTCCGAGCCGAAACCCTCGCCCCGGTCGGCGGCACGGTCCGAGCCGAAACCCTCGTCGCGGCCGGCGGGACGATCGGCGGCGAAGTCCTCGCGCTGCTCGACGGTCCGATCGGTGGTGCCGTGGTCCGAGGCCGCGTACGCCCCGGCGCCCGCGCCGACGGCTCCGGCACCGGCAGCAGTCCCGGCGCCGCGACCGTGGCGATCGTCATCCGCCCGGGCGTCACGCTCCGGGCCGCGATCATCGGCGCGGACCTCGGGGTCCTTGGCGTCCGCCGCGCGCAGCTGCTCGTCGTGAGCGCGCCTCTCGCGCTCGGCCTCCTCCGCCTTCAGTCGCGACTCGTCGTCGAGGCGCTCTGCCTCCACCCGGCGACGCTCTGCCTCCGCAGCCCTCTGCTCGGCCTCGGCGGCCGTGCGGTCCGCCTCCGCGCGGGCGGCGCGGGCATCGGCGTCGGATGACCTGGCGTCGGCCTCGCGCGTGCGGACCTCCCGCTCACGCTCGGCCGCCTGGGCGCGCATCTGCTCGGCCTCGGCGCGGTCGCGCTCGATCTTCTTCTTCTTGGCGCCCTTGGCGAGCATCGACGCCAGAGCGACGAGCACCAAGAGGACGATGACAGCGACGATGATCCAGATCCACATGTTGTCCATGGAGCTCCTCCTTCACGGAGGCGGTCGTGGTCACGACCGCTCTTGGCACCACGCTATGGGGATCTGCGCCACGCGCCAGTCGAAACGGCGCCACGATTTGGCTCCGGCTCGCCATGCCGGGCGACAGGGCACAAAAAAGGACACCCCGCGCACCTGGAAGAGCTCGCCTACCCTTGCTGCATTCCTGCCCTGGGGGAGTTCGGTGAGGTACCACCACGCGGGGTGCCGATCGCCGAGTCTACGTGTCCCCGAGCCGTCCGCGAAAGCGGGCCCGGACGCCCACCCCCGACACCCACCCCGCGCAGGCGTCGGGCGACTGCCGGAGGCACCCCTTCGCCCTCGAACATGCCGAAGGCCCCGATCCACGGACCGGGGCCTTCGATGGCGGAGGATGCGGGATTTGAACCCGCGAGGGGTTTCATCCCCAACACGATTTCCAATCGTGCGCACTAGGCCACTATGCGAATCCTCCGCGGGAGAGATTACCCGAGGCATCCGCTTGCCCGAAATCGAGTCGATTACCCACGTTCAACACCTGTAGGCGACCATGGTGGGCATGACCCCTCCCTCCCCCCGCCGCCTGTTCAAGACGGTCGCCACCGCCGAGGCCGTGACGTGGTCCCTGCTGCTCATCGGCATGTTCCTCAAGTACGTCACGCAGACCACGGAGCTGGGTGTGCGCATCGGCGGGATGCTGCACGGGGTGGTCTTCATCGCCTTCGTCCTCGTGACGCTCATCGTGTGGGTGGACCAGCAGTGGCCCACCAGGCGCGGCCTCATCACCCTCGCCACGGCCATCCCACCGCTGGCGACGCTGTGGACCGAGCGCTGGCTCGACCGCGATGGCCACCTCGGCTCCGCGTGGCGTCTGGGGGCGAAGGGGGAGGCCACCTCTCCCCCGGAGCGGCTCGTCTCCGGCGCGCTGCTCCGCCCCGGACTGGCTGCGCTCGTCCTCGTCGTGGCCGTCGCGCTCCTCACCGGCGTGGCCCTCTTCGTGGGGCCGCCCGTCCCGACCTCCTGACCGGGAGTCAAGAGTCGGTCACAAGCACGCGACCCGTGCGATCCTGCGGCCTCACCCCTCATATCGTGTCGGGGTGATCTTCCAGACCGTCGGCGACTCCCGTCCCTACCCGGACCACGGTCGGACCACGCCACGCGACTGGGCGGACATCCCGCCGCGGGCCGTGCGCCTCGAGCAGCTCACGACGACCCGCAGCGTGCTCAACCTGCACGACCTGCTCGCCGAGGACTCCACCTACTACGGCGACCTCTTCCCGCACGTCGTGGCGTGGCACGACCGGCTGTACCTAGAGGACGGCCTCCACCGCGCCCTCCGGGCCGCTCTGGTGCAGAAGCGTCCCGTGCTGCACGCCCGCGTACTCGAGCTTCCGGACTGACCATGGCCGCCGACGACCACTACGGGGAGTCCACCGAGGCCCGGGCACGGCGCCGCAGGTCGATCATCACCTTCAGCCTCGTCATCCTGATGCTCTTCTTCGCGGTGTGGTACGCGCTGTCGTACATCCGGGCCGACGAGACCCGCGAGACCTCCCCCACGACGTCCTCCTCGACGACCTCGTGCGACCTCACGCCCGAGGAGGTGGAGGTCAACGTCTACAACGCGACCGACCGCCCCGGTCTGGCCGCGCAGGTGGCCAAGGGCCTGCGTGGTCGCGGCTTCGAGGTCAAGACGGTCGCCAACGACCCCAAACGCGCCGAGCTGACCGGTCTGGGCGAGCTGCGCCACGGGACCGCGGGCAAGGCGGGCGCCGACCTCGTCGACGAGCACGTCGGCTCCTTCGCGCGCAAGGTGGACGAACGGACCCGGACGAACGTCGACGTCGTCCTCGGCCCCACGTTCGACGGCCTGGTGGACAAGGAGTCGGTCCCCGACTGCTGAGGCGCCCGCCTCACCCGCCTGCGGGTCAGGACGTCGAGCCGGGGGCCGGCTCTCCCCACGTGTCCAGCTGCAATGCTCCCAGTTGCTCCCACTGCTCGCGCAGCCAGGGGCTCAACGCCCAGGGCGCGGCATCCACGGCGGCGGCCAGCTCGGCCCCGGTCAGCCACGTGTGGTCCACGACCTCGTCCGGGTTCGCGCGGACCCCGTCCACGGCGCGAGCGGCGTAGACCGGGCAGACCTCGTTCTCCACGATCCCGGAGACGTCGACCGCGCGGTAGCGGAAGTCCGGCAGGATCGGGCGCAGCCCCGTGACGCGCAGGCCCAGCTCCTTCTGCGCATACCGGTGCACCGCGGCCTCCGGGTCCTCGCCCGGTCGGGGGTGGCCGCAGAAGGAGTTGGTCCACACACCCGGCCACGCCCGCTTGACGAGGGCACGCCTGGTGAGGAGCACCCGTCCTGCCTCGTCGTGGACGTAGCAGGAGAAGGCGAGGTGCAGCGGGGTGTCCTCGCCGTGGACGTCCTCTCGCGGCGCGGTCCCCACGGGTCGGCCCTCCGCATCGAGGAGGACGACCTCGTCGCGTGGTGGTCCCTGCGTCGATGTCCTGGTCGTGCTGCTCATCGGTGGCTCCCTCGGGTCTCGTCGGTGTCCTGCAGGTGGAGCGTGACCGCCCACCGCTCCCACGGCGGCGCGTCCCGCCAGTTGAGGCGGAGGGTGTGGAAGGCCCGGCCCAGGCGTCGGCGCCACTGCCGACCACCTCGCACGGACCTCGCCGAGACCCCGACGACGAGTGACGGGTCGAGCACGATGGCGGCCCCCGGCCCGAGCACCAGGGCCAGGTCGAAGTCATCGTGCACCTCGAGGTCACGGTGCACGAGGTGGGTGACCCGCTGCCAGGCCGTGCGGCGCACTGCCATGGAGGATCCCCACAGCACGTGGTGACCGGCGGCCGCCGCCCCGAGCAGGTAGTAGCTGCCGAGGTAGATGACCGACAGCAGCCGCCGCAGGCCACGGGGAGCGTCGTGGAAGACGCCGATCCCCGTCACGGCCTCGTGGCCGGGATGGCCGGCCATGACGGTCCCGATCCGCTCGAGCCAGTCGGTGGGCGGGCGCGTGTCGGCGTCCAACCGGGCGATGATCGCCCCGCGGGCGGCGTCGTAACCGGTCGCCGTCGCGTACGCGATACCCACGTTCGGCTCCCGCACGACGCGGGCACCGTGCGAGAGCGCCACGGCGGCCGAGTGGTCGGACGAGGCGTTGTCCACGACGATGATCTCGAGCGGTGGCTCGCTCTGCCGGCCCAGGGCGCGGAGGCACTCCCGCAGCAGCTCTGCGTCGTCGCGCACCGGGATGACGACACTGACCTCAGACATCGCCGCCCCCTCGGTGCCGAGCCAGCAGGACCGACCCGACTCCGGCACCGACGATGCCGGCGAGCAGGTCGCCCATGGTGTCGTCGTAGCCCACGACGATCCCGTCGTCGAGCACACTGTGGCCGAACCACTCGCCCGCCTCCCAGACGACCCCGAGCAACGCGCCCAGGCCCACGGTCACCAGCACCGTCCCCGTGCGCGACGCACCGGCGGGGAGCGCCCCCGCGCGGAGCAGCAGCACGACCAGCAGGACGGCCAGCTGGCCGTTGACGGCGGCGTGGACGAGGAGGTCGAGTGCGGGCACGGCCTCGTACCATCCGAGAGTGGCGGCCCAGGCCGCGAAGACGAGCATCGCGCCGCCCACGGCCTGGAAACTCCCCGGCAGTCCCGCCACCCGGGGCACCGTCAGGCCGAGGAGGACGAGGGCGAAGAGCGCGACCACCACCGCTCCCCACCAGAAGGCGAGGGCGAGCGAGAGCACGCCGATCACCGCCACCACGTCGGTCGCCGCGCGCGCCCACCGCGGGCCGGGCACGATCAGCTCAGGTCGCAAGGCTCATCCAGATGAAGAACTGGGTCAGGACGAAACCGGTGAAGAAGTTGAGCCAGATGAATCGGCGCCACCCCGCATTGGCCTGCTCGCAGTCCCGGTCCGACAGGCGCAGGAAGGGAGCGACGCTCGCGGCGTAGGGCAGGGCGAGGAGGGCGGCCCAGACAATGGGCCAGTCGGTGGCCAGGAGCAACCCCCCGGAGACGAGGTAACCGAGGAAGGCCGCCCGCACGGTCGGCGCCGCACCGAGCGCGGTGGCGACGGACGCGATGCCGGCCTCGCGGTCGGCCTCGATGTCCTGCACCGCACCGAAGGCGTGCGAGGCCATCCCCCACACGAAGAACGACCCGAGCCCCGCGAGGACGGGAGACGTCAGAGGGGTGTCGGTGAGCGCCAGCCCCAGCACGGCCGGGCTCACGAAGTGGGTGCTCGAGGTGATCGAGTCCACGACCGGGCGCTCCTTGAAGCGCAGCCCCGGGGCCGAGTAGGCGATGACCGCGAAGAGGATCACCGCGAGCGTCACCGTGGAGACGGCGTCGCCCCACAGGACGAGCAGGACGACGAAGGGGACGTTCGTCACCACGGCGGCCCACAGCGTCAGGCGGTGCCAGCGCCGGGAGAGCACGACCCCCTCGAGCCCGCCCTTGCGTGGGTTGCGCAGGTCGGACTCGAAGTCGAAGACGTCGTTCACGCCGTACATGAGCAGGTTGTAGGGGATGAGGAACCACAGCGTCCCGACGACGAAGGTGGCGGTGAGGCCGCCACCGGACAGCAGGTACGCCGCTGCGAAGGGGTAGGCCGTGTTGATCCAGCTGACCGGACGCGAGGAGCCGACGAGCTGACGGAGGGCGCCACCGACCGAGGGGCCGGTGTCCGCGGCCCGGGACACCGTCATGACCGAACCTCGCGGGCACCGAGCAGCTCGTCCGCGGCGGGAAGCACGAGACCGGCGACCACGGGCCAGGCCAGGTCCTCCACGGGGGCGAGCCACAGCCGCACGCCCAGCAGCGAGGACTCGTCGAACCGGAAGAGGTCGGTGAGGATCATCAGGCTGTCGAAGACCACCGTGAGCACCACCAGGACCGCGATGGTCCCGCCCGTCGTGAGCCACCACCGCGCGGTCAGGCCACACCGGAGGGTGGCGAAGAGCGCCACGGCCGCCGACAGGGCGACGAAGACGCAGGCGAGGCCGGCGTACGTCATCGCGGCCTCGTCCCGGCATGGCCGACGGCCAGGCCCACGAGCCCGCGCAGGACCAGAGTGGTGTAGCAGAGGAAGCCGATGAACAGCAGCTCCTCGACCGGCAGCTCCGGCGCCAGCAGCAGCCCGGTCATGATCTCGCTCTCGCCCCGGTGGTAGAAGCCCAGCCGGATCGCCACCACGTCCCACAGCAGGAAGAGCAGGATGCCACCGCCGAGCACGATGGCGCTGCGTCGCCGGGCGCGCCACAGCACGAGCGAGAAGCGCGCGTCGAGCAGGGCCATGCAGCCGATGAGCAGGACGAGCACGGCCCCGTAGACCATCGAGATCACGTCACGCCCCCGTCCCGAGGAGGCGCCGCGGGCCCCGTCGGGGAGGGCCCGCTCGAGGTGTCGCCGCGCAGGTGCTTCAGCACCAGCTCGGCGCTGATCAGGCACATCGGCAGGCCGATGCCCGGGATGGTGCTCGATCCGGCGTAGTAGAGGCCGTCCACGTGCCGGGAGCGATTGCGGCTGCGGAACATCGCGCTCTGTCGCAGGGTGTGACCCGGTCCGAGCATGCCGCCCTGCCACGCGTTCAGGTCGGCCGCGAAGTCGCCGGGTCCGATGGTCCGGCGCACCACGACGCGGTCCGCGAGGTCGGGCACGTCGGCCCACTGCGCGACCTGCGCGACGGCCCGGTCGGCGACCTCCTCGATGCCGGGGTCGCCGCTCCCGTCCGCACCGCCGCGCCCGAGGGCCGGCTCGGCGGGCACGGGGACGAGCACGAACAGGTTCTCGTGCCCCTCCGGGGCGACGCCGTCGTCCGTGGCCGAGGGCTTGCAGACGTAGGCCGACGCCGGGTCGGGGACCCGGCCGGCGAAGATCGCGTCGAAGTTGGCGTGCCAGTCCCGGGTGAAGAAGAGGTTGTGGTGGGCCAGCGTGGGCAGTCGCCCGCGCACCCCGAGGAGGACCAGGACGGCGCCGGGCCCGCTGGCGCGGCGATCCCAGTAGCGCTGCGGGTAGGTGCGCAGCCCCTCCGGCAGCAGCCTGGTCTCGAGGTGGTGCAGGTCGCCTGCCCCGACCACGATGTCCGCGTCGTGATGGTGTGCCCGGCCGTCCGGCTCCTGCCACCGCACCCCGGTCGCACGAGCGCGACGTCGGGACGCTCGCGCGCGCAGTCCGGTGGCCTTCGTGGGCGTGGTGGTCACCTCGGTCACGGTCGCGCCCGTGTGGACGCGCACCCCGCGCCCGGTCGCCAGGTCGGCGATGACCTCGATGAGGCGGGTGAAGCCCCCTTCGGGATAGCCGACACCGCCGGTCAGGTCGAGCGAGCTCATCAGGTGGTACATGCTCGGGGTCCGGTCCGGCGAGGACCCGAGGAAGACCGCCGGGTAACCGAGCAGCTGGCGCAGCCTCCCGTCACGGAACCGCGCCGCCACGAACGACTCGAGCGACCTGGCCAGCAGTGGCAGCAGCTGCGGCACCCGTCGGAGCACGTCGGGGTGCGCCAGCGCGAAGGGGGAGGTGAAGTTCGTGTACAGGAAGTGGCGTATCGCCATGTCGTAGGTGTCCGACGCCGAGGACAGGTACGAGGAGAGCTCCCCTGCCGCGCCCGGCTCGATCCGCTCGAACACCTCGAGATTGGCC
The DNA here is from genome assembly GCF_029510815.1 of Janibacter sp. DB-40. Lineage (NCBI taxonomy): Bacteria > Bacillati > Actinomycetota > Actinomycetes > Micrococcales > Intrasporangiaceae > Janibacter > Janibacter sp. DB-40. Next base: position 2,732,071 of record NZ_CP120360.1, read on the forward strand.
CCGGTGTCGGCGTGCACGTCCAGCTGCGACGGCCGCGCCTGCGGCGTCCCCTCGAAGAAGACCCGGTAGGCCGGGTCAAGTGCCCGGACCGGGAGCTGCTCCGCGGCGGTCGTGCCGAGCAGCCGGAAGAAGTGCTCGAAGACCTCCGGCATGAGGTACCACGACGGTCCGGTGTCGAAGCGGAACCCGTCCGCCGACCAGGTCCCCGCGCGACCACCGAGCGCCTGCTGCTGCTCGAAGAGGTCGACCTCGTGGCCGTCCGAGGCGAGGAGAGCAGCGGTGGCGAGGCCGGCGATCCCGCCGCCGACGACCGCGACCCTCATCGCACGACCAGGGCCCTGCGCGCGATGATGCGCGCCTTGTCGAGGTCGGGGACCCGCACGCGCTCGCGCGCGATCTGCTCTGCCGGGGTGGCGCGCAGTCGCAGCGAGAGCGCCTCGAAGAGCGCGTGCGCCGCTCGCACCGCGCGCCTGCTGCTCGGGGGCAGCTGCTCGATCGCCCGGGCGGCTGCGCGCAGGTCCCCGTCGATGTCGTCGAGCAGCTGGTCGCGCTGGTCGTCGGTGAAGGTCCCTCGGTCGACACCGGGCAGGTACGACCGGCCGAGGAGCTCGTGGTCGCTGTGGAGGTCGCGCAGGAAGTTCACCTTCTGGAAGGCGGCGCCCAGCCGACGGGCACCGGGCGCGAGGTCCTCGTAGCGGCGCTCGTCACCGGAGACGAAGACACGCAGGCACATCAGCCCCACGACCTCCGCCGACCCGTAGACATAGCGGTCGAGCGTCTCCGTGTCGTGGCGACGCAGGGAGAGGTCGGCCCGCATGGCGGCGAAGAACGGGTCGACGAGGTCGGTCCCGATGCCGTGCTCGAGTGCAGTGCGCGCGAAGGCGTGGACGACGAGGTTGGCGCTCGCTCCGCAGGCGAGCGCGCGGTGGGTCTCCTGCTGCAACCCGTCGAGGAGCCGGCGACGCTGGTCGGCGTCCCACGGCTGGCTCTCGTCGTCCACGAGCTCGTCGGCCACCCGCACGAAGGCGTAGATGGAGCACACGTGGGTGCGTACGGGCTGCTGCAGGAGCCGCGTCGCCCACCCGAAGGAGGTCGAGTAGCGGTCGATCACGACGGCGGCACTCGCGTGGGCGACCTCGTCATAGGTCGGCGAGGCCCTCGCACGAAGCGGATTGCGCACCATGTGTCAGAAGGTACCCGTCATCCCCGGCCGAATCCGCCCCGGCAGACGGCCCGACCGCTCGCGAGCGGTCGGGCCGTCTCTTGGTGCCGGACGGCATCCGGGCCCCTCGGGGCCCCGTGGCGGTGGCGGTGGGATTTGAACCCACGGTCGGCGTCAACCGACAAACGCTTTCGAGGCGTTCTCCTTAGGCCGCTCGGACACGCCACCGCCGAGAAGGGTACCGGAGCACCGCTCCGAGCGAGAAACCGGCCGCGCCCCCGAGCACACGGGCACGGGCGAAGGGGGGCGACCCCGCGTCAGCGGTGGTCGGCGAAGAAGTCCAGCAGGAGGTCCGCGGCCTGCTGCTCGCGCACGCCACCGACGACCTCGACCCGGTGGGTCGAACGGCGGTCGCGCACGATGTCCCACACGGAGCCGCAGCCGCCCATCTTCGGGTCCCAGGCCCCGAGAACGATCCGGTCGACCCGGGCGAGTGCACTCGCGCCCGCGCACATCGGGCAGGGCTCGAGCGTGACGACGAGGGTGCACCCGGTCAGGCGCCACTCCCCCTTCGCCCGTGCCGCGGCCCGCAGGGCGACCACCTCGGCATGGCCGGTCGGGTCCCCCTCGCGCTCGCGCACGTTCCTCCCTTCGCCGATGATCTCGCCCTCCGCGTCGACGACGACCGCGCCCACCGGGATGTCCCCGTCGGCGGCGGCCTGCTCGGCCAGCTGCAGGGCGTGGTCCATCCACGCCTCCTCGGCGGGCCGCTGCGGGCGGGTCGGATCGTGGCTCACGCCCACAGTCTCCCGCACGGTAGGTTCGGGCCCATGCGCGTCACCGTCCCGGACCATCCGCTCATCGCCCACAAGCTGACCTACCTGCGGAAGAAGGACACGGACAGCCCGACCTTCCGCCGGCTCGCGGACGAGCTGGTCACGCTCCTGGCGTACGAGGCGACCCGCGAGGTGCGGTGCGTGCCCTTCGACATCGACACGCCCGTCGCGCCGACCACCGGCATGAAGCTGTCGACGCCCAAGCCGCTGGTCGTGCCGATCCTGCGCGCCGGGCTCGGGATGCTCGAGGGCATGGTCCGCCTGCTGCCGACGGCCGAGGTCGGCTTCCTCGGGATGCTGCGCAACGAGGAGACGCTCGAGGCGATCACCTACGCCAACCGGCTGCCCGACGACCTCTCCGGCCGGCAGTGCTACGTCATCGACCCGATGCTCGCCACCGGCGGCACGCTGGCGATGTCGATCCAGTACCTCGTCGAGCGCGGTGCCGACGACATCACGGCGGTGACCCTCATCGCGGCCCCCGAAGGCATCGACGCCCTGGAACGCGAGCTGGGTGACCTGCAGGTGCCGATCCGGCTGGTCACGGGCGCCATCGACGAGCGCCTCGACGACAACGGCTACATCGTCCCGGGGCTGGGAGACGCCGGGGACCGCCTCTACGGCATCGTCTGACTCGGCGTCGCGCCTGGGTCACCGGGGGGCGAAGGGGGCGGCGCGCCCGCAGGGGGCGGGGTCTCTCGTCCCACAGGTCACATCTGCAACACTGAAGCGTCCTACTGCGCCGTGAGCGGCCAGCCGCCCGATGACGGAGAAGAACGACCCATGAACGCGCCACCGATCAAGAAGATCGTCCTCTGGCTGGTCACGATCTTCCTCCTCTACGCGATCCTGACCTCCCCCACCGACGCCGCCGACATGGTCGACACCGGGTGGGGGATCCTCGCCGACGGGGTGGACAACATCGGTCAGTTCTTCGACTCGCTGATCAACCGGTGACGCGGTGCCGGCGCGCCTCGACCGCCACGGCGTAGACCGGTACCTCCTGCCCGGGGAGACGCCGGCCGCGGAGATCAGGTACCACCCGATCGTCCTGCTCAAGCCGGCGCTGGTCGTCCTCGCGGCCACCGTCCTCGCACTGTGGCTCGACCTGTCCATCAGCATCGCCAACGCCGGGATCCTCACCTACGTCTGGGTCCTGTGGTTCATCGCCTTCCTCTGGGCCGCCTGGCAGTGGATCGAGTGGCGCCACACCCAGGTCGTGGCCACCGACAAGCGGATCGTCCTCTTCGAGGGGTGGATCAACCACAAGGTCTCGATGATGCCGCTGAAGAAGGTCACCGACATGGGGTACGAGCGTTCCCTGCTCGGCCGGCTGCTCGGCTACGGCACCTTCGTCCTCGAGAGCGCCGGGCAGGACCAGCGGCTGTCGAAGATCTCCTTCGTCCCGAACCCGGACGACAACTACCGCGCCATCTGCGCCGTCGTCTTCGGCCTGCCGAGCAACCTCGTGGACGACGAGGACCCGCGGCACCCGGACGGCCCCGCCGGCGGCACCTGGACCGACGAGCCCTTCGACGACGACCCCGACCGGGACGACCCGCGGGTGCACACCGGCTCCATCTACCGCAGCCCCGACCTGCTGCGGCGCGACCACGACGCCGACACCGGTGAGCTCCCGCCGTACGACCCCGGCTACGACGAGTGAGGCGAAGGGGGCGGCTCGGCTCCCCCCTTCGCCGCCGGGGAGAGGCCGGACCGGCCCCCGCCGCGCAGCGACCGGCGGGCCCGCACGACGGCATCGGTGGCATCCCACGCGGTGACGAGGAGGACACCCGCCCCGACGAGGATGACGGCGACGGACTGGTCGAGGACCAGGTCGAACCTCTCTCCCACAGTCGCCTGCAGGTCGGTCAGCAGGTCTCCGCGGCCGAGCAGCCACAGCGTCACGACCGCGGCAGCGACGTTCGCGACGACCGCCAGGGCAGCCAGGGTCGGCGTCCACCTGCCGACACGCCAGGCGATCGGCGCGAGCACCGCCTCGACGAGGAAGAGGCCGACGACGACCACCTCCCAGACCAGGGCCAGGGAGGGATCGAGCACCTGCAGACCCGGCTGTCCCACACCGGCGAACTGCCACACCACCACGGCCCCGACCGCGCAGGTCCACATCACCTGCGAGACCATCTGGCCCGTCGGGTAGTGCCGCCACGGCACATCGGCCGTCAGCTGGTCGGGGCCCCACCGGCTCAGCGGCCGGTCCCGCTCGTGCTCGGGCCGCGAGCGCTCCACCAGGGCGAAGGTCGCCCCGGTCCAGAAGCCCACGTGCACGGCCACGGTCAGGGCGAGGAGAGCCGCATCGAGGGCGACCTGCCCGATGTGGGCGCCGCCCGTCATCAGGTTCACCGCCGCGGAGACGACGAAGACGATGGCGGGCACGGCGGCCATGAGGATCTTCAGCAACCGGATGAAGTCGGGATAGACGGCCGGACCGATGAGGTGGTTGGGCATCCCGCCGTACTCGCGAGCGAGGACGTCGGGGTCGCCGAGCTCGGTGAGCGCCTCGCGCTCGGCCGCCTCCGGTCGTGCTCCCGCCTCGACCTTGGCCTCGATGGTCTCCGCCAGGGCACTGCGCAGTTCCTCGGCGACGTCGGGACCGATCTCCTCGGGCAGGTGCCGGGTGACGACCCAGACGTAGCGCTCGGTCAGCGTGCTCGTACTCATGACTGGTCTCCGTCCAGTGCCTCGATCGCCGAGTCCAGCGATCGCCATTCGGTCATCAGGCGCTTCCGCAGCTCGGCCCCCGCCGGGCTGGTCCGGTAGAACTTGCGCGGCCGCGCCTCCGCGGTGCTCCACTCGCTCGTCAGCAGCCCCTGCTTCTCGAGGCGGCGCAACAACGGGTAGAGCGTGTTGCCGTCGACGGCGAAGCCGGCGCGGTCGAGGTCCTCGAGCAACGCGTAGCCGTACCGCGGACGCTCGAGGGTGGCCAGGCACGCGAGCACGACGGTGCCCCGCCGCACCTCCTGCAGGTGTCCTGCCAACGTCTCCTCGTCCATGCGAAGCACAATAGTGTGCCTCACACACTATTGTCCATGGCACTCTCAACGGGTTCGGGGCATGACGAAGGGCGGCGCTCCCCCGATCGGGTGAGCGCCGCCCTTCGTGTGGCCTCTGCTGATCAGATCAGCTTGAGGATGTCCCCCACCCGCTCCTTGGCATCGCCGAAGAGCATCTGGGTGTTCTCCTTGAAGAACAGCGGGTTCTGCACCCCGGCGTAGCCGGTGGCCATCGACCGCTTGAAGACGACGACGTCCTTGGCGTTCCAGACCTCCAGGACGGGCATCCCGGCGATCGGGCTGGCCGGGTCCTCGGCAGCGGCCGGGTTGACCGTGTCGTTGGCGCCGATGACGAGGACGACGTCCGTCTCCGGGAAGTCGTCGTTGATCTCGTCCATCTCGAGCACGACGTCGTAGGGCACCTTGGCCTCCGCGAGGAGGACGTTCATGTGCCCGGGGAGGCGACCGGCGACGGGGTGGATCCCGAACCGGACGTCCACCCCCTTCGCCCGCAGCTGCTCGGTGAGGTCGGCGACCGGGTACTGCGCCTGGGCCACGGCCATGCCGTAACCGGGCGTGATGACCACCGAGGAGGCGCCGGTGAGCATCTCGGCCACGGACTCGGCGTTGGTCTCGCGGTGCTCCCCCTGCTCCTCGTCGCCGCTGGACTTCGGCGCCTCGGCGCCGAACCCGCCGGCGATGACGGAGATGAACGAGCGGTTCATCGCCTTGCACATGATGTAGGACAGGAAGGCACCCGAGGAGCCGACGAGCGCACCGGTGACGATGAGCAGGTCGTTGGAGAGCATGAAGCCCGCCGCGGCCGCGGCCCAGCCCGAGTAGCTGTTGAGCATCGAGATGACGACCGGCATGTCGCCGCCGCCGATGGAGGCGACGAGGTGCCACCCGAAGGCCAGCGCGATCACGGTCATGATGCCCAGGGGCACCAGCGAGGGCGCGACGACGAACCACACGCCCAGCCCGACCGAGACGAGCACGGCCAGCAGGTTGAGCCAGTGGCGCGCCGGGAGCACGAGCGGGGCGGACTTCATCTTCGCGCTCAGCTTGAGGTAGGCCACGATCGAGCCGGTGAAGGTCAGGGCACCGATGAAGACACCGACGAAGACCTCGCCGTTGTGGATGCCGACCATGTCGAGGGCCTCGAGCGCACGGTGCGCCTCGACCGCCTCCTCGGAGTCGCCGTGCGCTCCGAGGAAGGAGTTGTAGCCGACGAGCACGGCGGCCAGACCGACGAAGGAGTGCATCATCGCGATGAGCTCGGGCATGCCGGTCATCTCGACGCGACGGGCGATCCGCACACCGATGGCCCCACCGAGGGCCATGGTGACGACGAGCACGCCCAGACCCCACTTGCCGGCGTCGACGGCGGCACCTGGTCCGTCGTAGACGCCCTTGACGACGAGCGCGATGGTGGCCACGAGGGCGATGACCATGCCGGCGATGCCGAACCAGTTGCCGTGCTTGGCCGACTCGTGCTTGCTGAGTCCGGCGAGGCTGAGGATGAACAACAGGGCCGCGACGATGTACGCGGCGGTGACGACTGTGGACAGCACGACTCAGCCCTTCCGGAACATGTTGAGCATCCGCTGCGTCACGGTGAAGCCACCGAAGACGTTGATGCTGGCGAAGAAGATCGCGGCCGCGGCGACCACCTGGATGGCGAGGTTCGACGACGTCACCTGGAGCAGGGCGCCGACGACGATGATCCCGGAGATCGCATTGGTCACCGACATCAGCGGCGTGTGCAGGGCGTGGGCCACGTTGCCGATGACGTAGAAGCCGATGGTGACGGCCAGCGCGAAGACGATGAAGTGGGACAGGAAGGCTGCCGGCATGAACGCGGCCGCAACGAGGAAGAGCGCGGCGGCGCCGCCGATGATCCAGAACTTGCGGTTCGGGTCGACCGGCTTCTTCGGCTCTGCGGGCTCCACCTCGGCGGGCGCCGGCGCCGCGGGGGCGGCGGAGACCTGCACCGGTGGAGGCGGCCACAGCGTCTCCTTCTGCTGCGTGACCGTCATGCCGCGCACGACGGTGTCCTCCATGTCGAGGACGGCCTCACCCTGCTTCTCGGGGGTGATGAGCTTGAGGAGATTGACGACGTTGGTGCCGTACAGCTGGCTGGCCTGCGTCGGGAGGCGACCGGCCAGGTCGGTGTAGCCGATGATCCGCACGCCGTTGTCGGTGACGACCCGCTCGTCGGCCACGGAACCGGCGACGTTGCCACCGGTGCCGGCGGCCATGTCGATGATGACCGAGCCCGGCTTCATCGAGGCGACCATCTCCTCGGTGATCAGCCGCGGGGCGGGCTTCCCGGGGATCAGGGCCGTGGTGATGATGATGTCCACGTCCTTGGCCTGCTCGGCGTAGAGCTCGGCGGCCTTGGCGTTGAAGTCCTCCGAGGCCTCCTTCGCGTAGCCGTCGGACGAGATCTCCTGCTGGACGTCGATCTCGAGGAAGTCCGCGCCCATCGACTCGACCTGCTCGGCGACCTCCGGGCGCACGTCGAACGCGCGCACGATCGCACCGAGGGAGCCCGCGGCACCGATCGCGGCGAGACCGGCGACGCCGGCACCGCAGACGAGGACCTTGGCCGGCGGGACCTTGCCCGCGGCCGTGACCTGCCCGGTGAAGAGACCGCCGAACTCGTGGGCGGACTCGACGACGGCGCGGTAGCCCGCGATGTTGGCCATCGAGGAGAGCACGTCCAGGGACTGGGCGCGCGAGATCCGCGGCACGGCGTCCATCGCCATCGAGGTCACGCCCTGCGCACGCAGCGCCTCGACCTTCTCCGGGTTCAGGGCAGGGGCGAGGAGGGAGGTCAGGATGGCACCCTCCCGCAGCAGGGGAACCTCCGCGTCGGTGGGGGCGTTGATCTTCACGACGATGTCGCTGGCCCACACCTCCGCGGTCTCACCAAGGGTCGCGCCGGCGTCGACGTACCCCTGGTCGGGGTAGGCCGAGGCCGCTCCTGCGCCGGGCTCGACGATCACGTCGTAGCCCAGCTTGATCATCTGCGCGACGGTCTTCGGAGTCGCGGCCACACGGGTTTCTCCCGGCCTTGACTCCTTGGGTACGCCAATTCGCATCGTCACTCCAGTACTGGGGTGTGGTGGGTGTGGGTCGCTGCGCAACTTACGACAGCGCGCGCGAGATCCCACGTCTTTGTGATGGGGATGATGATCACAGGCCCACTGCGTGAGACGGCCTTTCGTCTCACTGCGTGGCACGGGCAGCACCCGTGCCGGGGTCGCTCACTCCTCGCTCGGGGCGACCTGCGAGTCGGGGTCCTCCTCCGCCTCGGCGGCGTCGAGCACCGCCTCGCGGACCTCCTCCTCGTCCTCCCAGACGGTGTGCTCCTCGGGCTCGCGGCCGTCGGCCGCGGACAGCAGCAGGACCAGCGGGACCAGCAGGAGCAACCGGACCATCATGACCTCCGAGGCGAAGGGGGCGCGCCCGGGATCGCGACGGCACGCCCGTTCAGACTAGGGCCGCGAAGGGGTGTCGCAGTGCCCTACTCACGGGTAACCTTTGGCCATGGACCACGAGGAAGTCAGCGGCGGGGCGCGGGCGGTCGCGGCGGCGGCCGCCCATGGCGTGGAGACGATGTTCACCCTCTCGGGGGCGCACATCTTCCCCCTCCACGACGGTGCGGTCACCGCGGAGCCACCGCTGCGGCTGGTCGACGTGCGCCACGAGCAGACGGCCGTCTTCGCGGCCGAGGCCATCGGCAAGCTCACGCGCACCCCGGGGCTCGCGGCACTCACGGCGGGGCCGGGCGTGACCAACGGCGTCAGCGCGATCACGCAGGCCCACTTCTCCGGCTCACCCCTCGTCGTCCTCGGCGGTCGCGCCGCGAGCTTCTCCTGGGGACGCGGCGCGCTGCAGGAGTTCGACCACCCCCCGCTGCTCTCACCCGTGACGAAGCAGGCAGCGACGGTCCAGTCGGTGGAGAAGATCGGCCCTGCCGTCGACGAGGCCCTCCGGCTCGCGGCCGCCCCGCACCGCGGACCGGTCTTCCTCGACGTCCCGATGGACGAGCTGTTCAACGAGACCGAGGCGCTGCCGATCACGACCTCCTCGGCCGCCCCGGCCGCCCCTGACGACGAGGACGTCGCCCCCATCGCGGATTTGCTGGCCACCGCGGAGCGCCCCTCCTGGTCCTCGGCTCCGACGTCTGGAGCGACGGCGCCGACCGGGCCGCGGGCAGATTCGTCCACGACCTCGGCCTGCCGACCCTGACCAACGGCATGGCCCGCGGCATCGTCCCCGGTGGTGACGAGCTGCTCGTGGGTGGGGCCCGCCGCACCGCGTGCGGCCAGTGCGACGTGGCGATCGTCGTCGGCACGCCCTCGACTTCCGCCTCGGCTATGGCTCCTTCGGCGGCGCCGCGGGCACCCCCGACGCGGCCGTGGTGCACGTCGGCGACTCCGCCGCCCAGATCAGCGGCCACGCCGAACTCGCCGCGAGCGCCTGCGGCGACCTCACGACCTTCTTCGACGCGCTCCAGGCCCGGATGGAGGAGCAGGGCCACCGTGACTGGTCGGAGTGGGCCGGGCGGCTGGCCGAGGAGGCCCGCGGACGCGCGACGGCCGACCGCGAGCTGCTCACCAGCGACGTCTCTCCCATGCACCCCGCGCGCATCTACGGCGAGCTGCTCCCCCGGCTGGCCGAGGACGCCGTCGTCATCGGCGACGGCGGCGACTTCGTCTCCTGGGCCGGGCGGTTCATCGAGCCGACCCGCCCCGGCGGCTGGCTCGACCCCGGCCCCTTCGGCTGCCTCGGCGCCGGCCTCGGTGCGGCGATGGCGGCCCGGGTGGCCCGCCCTTCGTCGCAGGTG